>JBFKGZ010000027.1:0-24857 GCA_041633075.1 Candidatus Deferrimicrobiaceae bacterium
GGGGAGGGCGGAGGGCAGATCCTCCGGACGGCCCTATGCCTTTCCTGCCTCTGCCGAAAACCGTTCCGGATCGTAAACATCCGCAAAGGGCGGAAGCGGCCGGGGCTTATGTCCCAGCATCTGGCTTCCGTCCGGGCGGCGCAGGCGATCTGCGGCGCCGACGTGGAGGGCGACCGGGAAGGGTCGGTCGCACTCGCCTTTTCGCCGGGAGAGCTGAAGGCGGGGGACGTCTCCCTGGACGTGGGAACGGCGGGGTCCACCCTTCTGGTGCTGCAGACGATCATGCCGGCCCTCCTGTTCGCGCGAGGGGTGAGCACCGTCACGATTCGGGGGGGGACGCACGTACCGTTCAGCCCCTCCTACCACTATGCCGCCGGGGTGCTCCTCCCGATGCTTCGCAGGCTCGGGGTCGAGGCATCGCTTGCCATCGAATCGTACGGGTTCCACCCGCGGGGGGGAGGGATGATTCACGCGGAGGTCCTTCCTGGGAAAGGGGTCCGGCCGCTGCGCCTCCCGGAGCGGGGGAAGGTCCTTGCCGTTACCGGATGGTCCGCCGCGGGGAACCTGCCGCTGTCGATCGCCTTGCGCCAGCGGGATGCGGCCCGGAAGGTGCTTGCGTCCCGCATGGGAAACGAGACGTTCCCGGTCGACATCGAGGTCCTCTCCGTGCCGACGCCGGGGCAGGGGACGTTCCTGTTCCTCGTGGTCGAGACCGAGCATTGCGTCGCGGGTTTTGCATCGCTTGGGGAACGGGGGAAGCGGGCGGAGACCGTCGGGGAGGAGGCCGCGGCGGCCCTTGCGGCGCACTGCGAGACGGGGAGATCCCTCGACCCGCATCTCCCGGACCAGCTGGCCCTGTACCTCGCGATGTGCGGAGAGGACTCTACGTTTTCCACTTCGCGGGTGACGGAGCACCTCGTGACCAATCTCTGGACGATCGGGCTGTTCCGAAAGTGTCGCTACGCCGTGGAGGGGGAGATCGGAAATGCGGGGAAGGTGCGGATCACCTGACCAAGACGGCGAAGACCGGCTCCGAGATCGACTCGCCCCGGCAGACGGGGCACCGGCCCGGCCTGTTCGGCCTCTCCCGCTTCCGGAACACGTAACCGCATTGACTGCACTCCGCGGGAGTGATCGCCAGGCGTCCCCCGAGCCGGGCGACGGTCCGTTTGACGTGGGGAAGGTGTGCGTACGCCTCCTTTTCGGGAATGCCGATCTTAGCGGAGATCTGCCGTGCGGTGAGGGGGCGGTCCGAGAGGAGGGAGAGGATCCTTCTGCGGGTCGTTTCCTTCCTGTCGGCAGGTGCGAAAGGTTTGTCCCGCCCGGTCATCCTCCGCGACTCCCTCCCTAAAAACTCCGGAAGTATTGTATCGTGTCAGAGGCCCCGCATGTCCCCGTACTGGCGACATTCCCGATTCCTCTCGGGGATGCGGGAGAGGAGTTACCCGTGGAGATGTTTCTTCCCGAGGAACTTGCGCGGTACGTCGAGGAACACGTAAGTCCCGTATCGCCCCTTCTCGAGGAACTGGAGCGGGAGACGCGGGAGCGGACGGGGAACCCCGGGATGCTGACCGGCCGGGTCGAGGGGGCCTTCCTCCGCATGCTGGTGCAGATCTCGGGGGCGAGAAATGTGGTGGAGATCGGGACCTTCACCGGATACTCCGCCCTCATGATGGCGGAAGGCCTTCCCGCGGACGGGGAGCTCGTTACGTGCGAGGTTTCGGGGGAGTACGCCTCCATCGCCCGGAAGTACTTTGACAGGAGCCCGCACGGGAAAAAGATCCGCCTTGTCCTGGGTCCCGCCGCCGAGACGCTGCGCGGGGTCCCCGACGGAAGCGTCGATTTTGTCTTCATCGACGCCGACAAGGCCGGCGATTCGCTTTATTATGAGGAAAGCGTCCGGATCCTCCGGGGCGGGGGGCTGATCGCCGCCGACAATGTGCTCTGGTACGGACGGGTTCTCTCCCCGGGAGACGGCGATTCCCGGGCGATCGTGTCCTTCAACCGCAGGGTGATGGGCGACGACCGGGTAGAGAAGGTTATGCTCCCGGTGCGGGACGGCGTATATCTCATTCGCAAGAGATAGGGCCGCAACAGGCGGTCTTTTCCCGAAGGGAATCCCGGCGGCCGGTTTTCCGCTCCAATAGGAATATCGGACGAATACGGGAGGTCGGTTCATGAAGCGGATACGGGGTGTGGTGATCGTTGCTGTCCTGGCGGGGATTTTCGCCTGGCAGGCGCCGGGGGTCGCGGCGGGAGGGGACGATGTTCCCAGAATGACGAAGGAGGAGCTGAAAACGGTTCTGGGAAGCCCGGAAGTCGTAATCCTCGACGTCCGTTTCGGAGGGGGGAATGCCCCGAGGAGGATCACGCGATCGGTGTTCGAAGACCCCGAAAAGGTCTCGGTCTGGTCCCCCAACTACCCGAAGGAGAAGAAGATCGTCCTCTACTGCTCCTGAGTCAACGAGTTAACGAGCGCCCGGGTGGCGCTCCAGCTCAGAAATCTCGGGTTTGCGAAGGTGTATGCCCTGAAGGGAGGCTGGCACGAATGGGTCTCCGCCGGGTATCCGACCGAAAAGACCTGGTAAACGAAGGCAGCCGGGGCATGCGGGGATAACCGGGTCATGTGCGGGCGGTTCACACTGTTCGACTCTGCCGATTCCGTGGCCGAGCGGTTCGGTCTGCCGGATACGCCGTCCCTCTCCCCGCGGTACAACATCGCTCCGTCCCAGACGGTGGCCGCGGTGCGGATTCCGCCGGGAGGGGGCGCGCGGGAACTCGTTCCGCTTCGCTGGGGGCTCGTTCCCTCCTGGGCGAAAGATCCCGCCATCGGCAACCGGATGATCAACGCCCGTGCGGAGACGGTAGCGGATAAGCCGGCCTTCCGGTCGGCAATCCGGCGAAGGAGATGCCTGGTTCCCGCGGACGGGTTCTACGAGTGGAAGCGCGTAAACGGCAGGAAACAGCCGTACTACATCCGCCTGGGCGACGGGGCGATTTTCGCATTCGCAGGGTTGTGGGAATCGTGGGAGCGGCCGGAACACGCATCGGTCGAATCGTGCACGATTCTCACCACGGGTCCAAACGATCTCCTCCGGCCGATCCACGACCGGATGCCCGTGATCCTTTCTCCGCGGGATTACGACCTCTGGCTCTCGCCTGCCGTGCAGGACCCCGAGGCGCTCGCGCCCCTCTTGCATCCCTATCCCCCGGAGGAGATGACCGCCTTCCCCGTCAGGACCACGGTGAACAACCCGAAAACGGATACGCCGGACCTGATCGAACCCCTTCGCTGACCGCTTCCTTCCCTGTCCCTGAACGTTCCTATCCTATTTGAATTGAATGAGAAAACCGGGAGAGGATTGTTTCCTGGGAATGTGGAACGATCCTTTTCAGGAATTCATCTTAGTAACATGGGAAAACGGTATGGCAACGGAGAAACGAAACCGGCCAAGTCTCAAGGAACGCAGGGAGGGTGGGGGAATGGAACGTTCATCCGATCGCAGTTTCGGTTTTATTCCTATAAACGAGCGGGGACGGAAACCGCGCACTACCGGGATTACGGAGATGCGCGGTCCGTACTACGCGCCCGTCGGGACGCGGTACCTGGAAGACATCTTCGAGACCATGGGCGCGTACGTCGACATCTTCAAGTTCAGCGGGGGATCCTTCTGCCTGATGCCGAAGCAGGCGGTTACGGACCTGATCGGCGTTTGCCACGAGCACGAGGTGCAGGTGTCCACCGGAGGGTTCATCGAGCGGGTACTGACCCACGGCCCCGGGATGGTGGACCGCTATCTCGAGGAGTGCCGGGAGATGGGGTTCGACATCGTGGAGGTGTCCAGCGGCTTCATCAGCGTTCCCCTGGACGACCTGGTGGGAATCGTCGAGAGAGTGCACGAACTCGGCATGAAGGCGAAGCCCGAGATCGGCATCCAGTTCGGCGCCGGGGGCGCGAGCTCCGTGGAGGAGCTCGAGGCGGAAGGGACGAGCGACCCGTCCCAGGCGATCCGGGCCGCCAGGCGGTACCTGGATGCGGGCGCGCAACTCATCATGGTGGAATCGGAAGGGATCACCGAAAACGTCCGGAGCTGGCGCACCGACGTGGTCGCGAAGATCGTCAACGAACTCGGGATGGATAAGGTGATGTTCGAAGCCGCCGACCCCGCGGTGTTCAGCTGGTACATCAAGAACTTCGGCCCGGACGTCAACCTGTTTGTCGACCATTCCCAGGTTGTCCAGCTGGAGGCCTTGCGGTCCGGCGTCTGGGGAACGAAGAGCACCTGGGGGCGCATCGTGACCTACCGGAAGTCGCCGGGGAAAGACGCAACCGCGCGGCCGAAGCTTATCGAGCCGGCGGCCAAGGGCGGAAAGAGGTAACCGCCATGGCGCGATTTGACCATCTTGCGGAGGCAATGGGGAACGAGCGCGTGCCGACGCGCTCGGAGGAGATGGCGGCGTTCGTGGAGCGGGCGGGGTGGGAGCACATTTCGCCCGAGGCGCGCGAGGCCCTGAAAGTCCGCGTGCTCGATTCCCTGGCGTGCGCCTTCGGCGCCATCCGGGGAGAGCCCATCCGGATGATCCGCCAGGACATCGACGAGTTCGGGGGAAACCCGCTGTGCACCCGGATCGGGGGAGGGCGGACCTCCCCCGACCGGGCCGCGTTCGTTAACGGAGCGCTGATCCGGTACCTGGATTTCAACGACTCCTATCTGGCCCCGGGCGAGACGTGCCACCCGAGCGACAACATCGGAGCCGTGCTCGCGGCGTCGGAGTACGCCCTCGCTTCGGGGAGGCAGTTCCTGACGGCGCTGGCCGTGGCGTACCAGGTGCAGTGCCGCCTGTGCGACGAGGCCCCGGTGCGGGTGCGGGGGTTCGATCACACCACGCAGGGGGCATTTGCCAGTGCGGCGGGCGTGGCCAAGGCGCTTGGTCTCTCCCCCCGGGAAACCGCCAATGCCCTGGGGATCTCGGGGACCGCGAACAACGCGCTTCGCGTTACCCGCACCGGCGAGCTGTCCCACTGGAAGGGCCTTGCCTATCCGAACACCGCGTTCAACGGGCTGCGGGCCGCGTTCCTCGCGATGCGGGGGGTGACGGGTCCAAGGGAGGTGTTCGAAGGAAACAAGGGATGGTGCCAGACGGTTGCGGGAGATTTCTCGCTGGACTGGTCGAAGGAAAACATGGAGAGGGTCCTGCGCACCATCATCAAGAAGTACAACGCCGAAATTCACTCCCAGTCGGCCCTGGAAGGGATGATCGAGCTGATGCGGGAGCGGGGGTTCTCCGGAGCGGACATCGACCGGATCCGGATCGACATCTTCGAAGTCGCCCACCTCATCATCGGCGGCGGCGTGGAGGGGGACAAGACGATCATCCGCACGAAGGAGGAGGCAGACCACAGTCTGTTCTACATGGTCGCGGTCGCCGCACTGGACGGGCAGGTGATGCCTGCGCAGTACGAACCGGAAAGGATTGCCCGCAGCGACGTCCAGTCGCTTCTCCACAGGGTGACGGTGGTATCGAACCCCGCCTATTCGAACCGGTTCCCGGATGAGCACGGCTGCCGGCTCACGGTCACCCTGAAGGACGGCAGATGTTTCACGAAGGAGAAGTCCGACTACGAGGGGTTCCACACCCGGCCGATGTCGTGGGCGAGAGTGGAGGAAAAGTTCGAAACCCTCGCGGAAGGTGTGATCGAGTCGTCGCTTCGGCGCGAGATCGTCGACGCCGTGAAACGCCTCGACGGCATCGCCGTCACAGACCTCATGATGTTGCTGGGGAGGGACGTGGGCGGGTAATCCTTGTTTAACAAACCCCCGGGGCGGGATGCGACCCCCCCCGGGGGTTGTCCTTTCGCGTCAGATCGTCCGCAGTGCCTGGTCGAAGTCCTCGAGGATGTCCTCGATCGCCTCGATCCCCACGGAGATGCGCAACAGGTCCGGCGTGATGCCGTTCTCTCGTCGCGACTCCTCGGTGAAGCTGATGTACTGGGACGACCAGGGGTGGATGACCAGCGTCTTGCAGTCGCCCAGGTTCGCCAGGTGATACATGAGCTTCACGTTCCGGATGAAATCGAAGCAGGCCTTCTCGCTTTCCAGGCCGAATGTCAATAGCGCCCCGTACCCCTTTCCCCCGAACAGGGACTTGGCCGTCTTGTGGGCCGGGCTCTTCGTCAGGCCGGGGAAGTTCACCCATTTCACCTTGGGATGCTTGTCCAGGAATTTTGCCACCCGGACCGCATTGCTCATGTGACGCTCCATCCTAAGCGCGAGGGTGTCCATGCCGATCAGTGTCAGGTACGTCTGGAATGGCGACTGGGTGGTGCCGAAGTTGATGTGGATCTCCCGCCAGACCTTGTCGATGTATGCCAGCTTACCCTTGCGCTCCTTGAACAGCTTGAAGTCGGGATACTTGTCTTCCGGCCAGTCGAACCGCCCCGCGTCGATCACCGCACCTCCCGTCGCCGCGCCGTGGCCGTTGAAATACTTGGTGGTCGAGTAGACGAGGATGTCGGCCCCTTCGGCGAGAGGGAGGCACAGGTAGGGCGTGGCGAGCGTGTTGTCCACGATCAGGGGCGCCCGATTGGCGTGGGCCAGCTTCGCCAGGGCCCGGATGTCGGGCACGTCCATCTTCGGATTCCCGATCGTCTCCACGAACAGCGCCTTGGTTTTCGGCGTCACCGCCGCCTTCCATGCGTTAAGATCCGCACTCTCGACCAGCTTGACCGTGATCCCCAGCTTACTGAGGACGTTGTGGAACAGGAGGAACGTGGACATGAACAGGGAGTTGCCGGAGACGATCTCGTCCCCCGCCTGGCAGATCGCGAGCACCGCGTTGTTGACCGCGGCCATGCCCGAGCCCGTCACCACCGCGTCGAGACCCCCGGTAAGCAGGGACAGGCGTTTTTCCAGCACCTGGTTCGTCGGGTTGCGCAGCCTCTGGTAGATGAAGCCGGCCTTCTTCCCCGCGAAGACGTCCGAGAGCTCCTCGGCGGTGTCGAACCGGTGCGAGGCGGTCTGGTAGATCGGTGCCAGGGTGGCGCTTTTCCACTCCCCCGGCGCCTGTGCGCCGTGGATGACAGCCGTGTCGAATTTCCATTTAACGTCGGTCATGGGCGTTTCCCTCCCTCCCGAATCGTTCGTTCCCCTCTGGAACGAATCGTATTCAATTTGCTAGGCAACGGTCAAGGCGATCCCGGAGGGGGAGGGGGGGATTGCATTCCCCCCGCAACGGCGAAATAGTATTTTCAGGTTCTCCCCCGTTTTTCCGCTGCGGGGGATGCGAACCATCACACAAAAACCGGGATCCGTGGAACATCTCTTGGGGGGACGTGACGGAAACACGCCCGGGAGTAGCTTCCCGGGCCAACCAACCGGGAGGTCGCCATGAAGACTCCGCTTTCGCCCGAGCAACTCGCCGGGATGGACGCCTACTGGCGGGCGGCCAACTACCTATCCGTGGGCCAGATCTACCTGTACGACAACCCCCTTCTCAAGGAGCCGCTTTCCCTCCGGCACGTGAAGCCACGGCTCCTGGGGCACTGGGGGACGACACCGGGGCTGAACTTCCTCTACGTCCATCTCAACCGGACGATCAAGGAATTCGACCTGAACATGATCTACGTCTGCGGTCCCGGGCACGGGGGCCCCGGGATCGTCGCGAACACGTACCTGGAGGGGACGTACAGCGAACATTATCCCAATGTCCCGCAGGACGAGGAGGGGGTGAAACGCCTTTTCACCCAGTTCTCGTTCCCCGGCGGGATCCCGTCCCATGTCGCGCCGGAGACGCCGGGCTCGATCCACGAGGGGGGAGAGCTCGGGTACGCCTTGAGCCACGCCTTCGGAGCCGCCTTCGACAACCCCGACCTGGTCGTTGCGTGCATCGTGGGGGACGGCGAGGCGGAAACCGGCCCCCTGGCGACCGGCTGGCATGGGAACAAGTTCCTGAACCCGGTGCGGGACGGGGCCGTGCTGCCGATCCTCCACCTCAACGGGTACAAGATCCAGAATCCCTGCATCCTCGCCCGGATTCCCCGGGAGGAGCTCGAGCACCTCTTCCTCGGCTATGGCTACGCTCCCTGCTTCGTCGAGGGAGAGAAACCCGAGGAGATGCACCAGGCGATGGCGGCGGCCCTCGACGAAGCGGTGGGCGAGATCCGAAGGATCCAGGAACGGGCGCGCGCAACGGGGGATGCGACGCGGCCCCGCTGGCCGATGATCGTCCTGCGAACGCCCAAGGGGTGGACGGGGCCAAAGGAAGTAGACGGGAAGCCTGCGGAAGGGTCGTGGCGATCGCATCAGGTGCCCCTCTCCGGGATGGCCACCCGCCCGGACCACCTGAAGCTTCTCGAGGAATGGATGAAAAGCTACCGACCGGAGGAACTGTTCGACGAGGGAGGCCGCCTGCGCCCGGAACTCGCCGAACTGGCGCCGGAAGGGAACCGGAGGATGGGAGCGAACCCGCATGCCAACGGGGGGATCCTCCTGCGCGACCTCCGGATGCCCGACTTCCGCCGCTACGCCGTCGACGTTCCCTCGCCGGGCGCCGTCAATGCGGAGGCGACCCGGGTCATGGGGACGTTCCTCCGGGACGTCATGAAGTGGAACGCCAACGCCCGGAACTTCCGCATCTTCGGTCCCGACGAGACGGCTTCCAACCGGTTGGGCGCCGTGTTCGAGGCCACCGGCAAGACGTGGCTCGCGGACCTGCTTCCCACCGACGAGGGGCTCTCGTCCGACGGGCGTGTCATGGAGGTCCTGAGTGAACACCAGTGCCAGGGGTGGCTCGAAGGATATCTCCTTACCGGCCGTCACGGGCTCTTCTCCTGCTACGAGGCGTTCATTCACATCGTCGATTCGATGTTCAACCAGCACGCGAAATGGTTGAAAGTCACGCGTCACATTCCGTGGCGCCGTCCGATCGCGTCGCTTACCTATCTTCTGACCTCCCACGTCTGGCGGCAGGACCACAACGGGTTCAGCCACCAGGATCCCGGGTTCATCGACCATGTGGTGAACAAGAAGGCCGACATCATCCGGGTCTATCTTCCCCCCGACGCGAACACCCTTTTGTCGGTGACCGACCATTGCCTGAGGAGCCGGGATTACGTCAACGTCATCGTTGCCGGGAAGCAGCCGGCCCCCCAGTGGCTCTCCATGGACGAGGCGATCAAGCATTGCACGGCGGGGATCGGGATCTGGGCATGGGCCAGCAACGACGGGGGAGCCGCGCCGGATGTCGTGATGGCGTGCGCGGGGGACGTCCCGACCCTGGAGACCCTCGCGGCGGTCTCTCTCCTGCGGAAGATGGTGCCCGAACTCCGGGTACGGGTCGTCAACGTGGTGAACCTCATGCGGCTGCAGCCGCCGAGCGAGCACCCCCACGGCCTCTCCGACCGGGATTTCGACGCCATCTTCACGAAGGACCGGCCGATCATCTTCGCCTTCCACGGATACCCGTGGCTCATTCACCGCCTGACCTACCGGAGGACGAACCACGGGAACCTCCACGTGCGCGGGTACAAGGAGGAGGGAACGACCACGACCCCGTTCGACATGGTGGTCCTGAACGATCTCGACCGGTTCCACCTCGCAGAAGACGTGATCGACCGGGTGCCGGCGCTGGGTCCGAAGGCGGGTTACATGAAGCAGGAGATCCGGGACCGTCTCCTTTCGCACAAGCAGTACATCAACCGGCACGGCGAGGACATGCCGGAGATCCGCGACTGGAAATGGTCCCCGCCGGCGTCTTCGTCCTGAACGGGGGTGCAGGGAATTTTTCCGCCGTCACGGGGGAGGAAAGAGCAGGCGGGAGACCCGGTGCCTCTTCCCGGCGAACCACCGGTAGAAGGCGCGGGAGAGGATTTGCGCGCCCGGAAGGCGGAACAGGACGGCGGCCCACCGCCACCGCGTAAGCCGCGAAAGGATTTCGGGGGCGGCCTTTTCCCCCGCAAGCACCGTTCCGCCCGGCAGGATCAGGTGCATCGCCTCCAGGCAGGCGCTTTTCGTAACCTGGGGAAATCGCCGGGAGAGATCTTCCGAATGACAGGAGAAAAACTCGAACGTATCGGGCGCGGAATTCCCCCGGATCCGGTCGACCGCGCTACGGCACACCGGGCACTCTCCGTCGTAGATGAGGACGACAGGGGGGACATTCCTGGCTGTTAACTTTTCCCGCCTCAGGAGTGTCCCCCCATGACTCAGGACCCCCTTGTTATCTCCAGCGGGAGGCGAAGAAGTCCTCCCCTTCCCACGCCAGGCTGTCCGCCCGCATCTCCGAGAGGATGTCGAACTCCGCGTTGAACTCGAATACGACGTAGCACCGGTCGTCCTTGTCGATGAAGCGGATCCAGTAGCGGTCTTCCCCCAGGGTCCCCCCGTCCAGGGTCATGATCTCCGGGACGTCCATCATCCAGCGGGCGAGTATTTCCCGCAGGCGGTACATTACCCCGCGGATGACGAGGGTTGTCGACCCGGACTCGACCTCACCGTACTTTTTCTCCATCTCTTCGCGCCCGCGCGCATGCCGGTCCATGGAACCATTATACCTTTATCCTCAGCGTTACCGGCATTTCCCGCAAAATAGCGCGAGCATGAGCATTTTTCCGTTCAAAAACAAAAGGTTGCTTCTACATCCGGATTGTGTCCCCCCAGAGGAAGCCCCTCCTTCGGTTCCCCCACGATCATCGGGAACACCCGTTGCAATAATAATTACCAACCACATCACGAAGACGGCAATCTGAACGGATTTCATTAGGGGAGAAAACAGGGGAAAGGAGGTAGTTTTTTCTATCCGTTCGAATGCTTATATGGTACGGGAGCCAATCCTTTCTACAGGGGGTAAGGAAAAGATGGATCACAGAAATGGTACTCATTATTACAATATGGGAACATTGTCCCAAGGAAGAATTCCGATCGTCTTGTTCTGCTTTCTCGCGCTCGCGGCTTTCGCGGTCTGGGCGCCCAGTGCCGATGCGTATCCGAATGCGAGTAGTTGCGCATCCTGTCACTCTTTCGGAAGTTCAAGTTCAACATTCCATCAGGGACACCTGAATCTGGGCCTCCCGCAAAACTGCCTTACCTGCCACGTCAACTCACCTGGTGACAATCCGGTTACGTCTAATTGCGCAACATGCCATGTGGCCCAGGGGCTAAGACAGCACCACAGAAATGCGGGTGCCAGCACATGTGCTTCCGGTTGCCACACCAACCCGGAGACAGCCGCTTCCGAAAACACCACTGTGCCCGGTTACGCAGGGCTAACCGTAGCCCTGGACCCGTGCGATGGGTCTGAGGAACGGTTTGGGTCGCTCACCACAAGCCTCGACAACGACGGCGATCTCCTCTATGACAGCGCCGATCCCGACTGCCAGTCGGTTCCTCCTCCGGTGACCCTTTCGGGCATTGCGATCTCGGGCCCCTCGTCGGTGAACGAGAGCAGCACGGCTACCTACACGGCGACGGCCTCGTGGAGCGACGGGACCTCCTCCAACGTGACGTCTTCGGCGACCTGGAGCGAGGACTCCTCGTTCGCCACGATCAGCGGCGGTGTCCTGACCGCCTCTTCGGTGACGAGCAACCAGTCCGTGACGGTGACGGCGAGCTACACGTCCGGCGGCGTGACCGAAACCGCTGACAAAATCGTGACCATCGCGGACGTGCCGGCAGATCCCCCGCCCCCCACCGGGTTTTCCGTGTTGCCGGAAGACGGGGAAAATAACGTGCCCGTCACCGCGGTGGTCACCGTTACGGGCGACGAATCTGCGGACATCCGGACAGTCGTCAATCCGGACACCTTCTCGCTCATGGAAGCGCCTGTCGCAATTGTCACCAGCCTGAGCGAAAGTGACGACGATGACCACCATTCGTGCGTCAGCGAAGGAATCGTACTGGGTGAAATCACGTACAACGAGCGCAACACGGTTGCTACCTTCACACCGGATTGCCCCTTGAAGGAAAGCACCACCTACACGGCGGCGATAACTCCGGATACGGGCGTGCAGCAGTCCGTCCTTTCGGTACCCATGGCCTGGTCGTTCACAACCATAGCCATGACCCCCGACTCCGACGACGACGGCGACCCGGACGCGGGGGACGATTCCCCGAAGGACTGCCGGAATGCCTCTCCGGGGTCCCCGAGGGGGAAGGGAAAGATCACGATGAACCTGGACGGTCACCCCCACGGATGTTTCAAGAAGATCAAGGCGATATCCGAAACGGATCCGTCCGTGATCCCGACGGGAATACCCTCGGGATATGAATTCCGTGACGGAATCATAACTTACGAAATCGTCGGTATTTCGGCCGGGGAGACGGATACGGTGACGCTCACCTATCCCGAAGCGTTCCCCCCGGGGAGCAAGGTGTACAAGGTCGATTCCCGCGGGTTCTATGAGTACCCCGATGCGGTCATCGACGGCAATGTAGTCACCTTGCAAGTTACCGACGGCGGAAAGGGAGATATGGATGGAACGGCCGATGGAAAGATCCTTGATCCCGTCGGCGTAGCGGTTCCCGCCGCCTCAGGGGGGGGAACCATCGATCTATCGACCGACGCGGCCGGCGGAGGATGCTCCGTCGTCGGCATCGGCGGAGGGTGGAAGGAGGCGGCCGGGTCGTACGGACTCCTGGCCCTTGTATTGTTCGGGCTGGCTCTCCGGAGGAAGAAACCCGAAAGCGGGAGGTAATTCCCGGTTTCGCCAACGCAAGGCAGCAAGTATGGATAGGGGGCGGCTGGTACACGGCCGCCCCCTGTTTTTTTATGCCAACGATACGGGGGAAAGGATGCTTTCTTAAGGATGCATCGGGGAACGCAGGCATTATAATGGGAGCGGAAGAAGGCGCCGATCGGGCAACGCAGGGAACCGCAGGAACGCCTGGGGGTGGGTCATGCTGGTAGGGCGGAGGATGACGAAGAACCCGAAAACGGTCGGACCCGACGACCTCCTGACGCGCGCCGCGGACATCATGCACACGTCCCGGATCAATCACCTTCCCGTGGTGGAGGAGGGGAGGCTCGTCGGCATCCTGTCGGACACCGATCTCCGAAACGTATCCCTTACCAGCGATCGTCCCCACGGTCCGGGGGAACCGAAGCCCCCGGACCGGAAGGTGCGGGAGGTGATGAAGACCGAGGTCTGGTCGCTGACCCCCGAGGATGCCGTGGAGGATGCGCTCCTCATCATCCAGCGGAAGAAGTTCGGGGCGCTTCCCGTACTTTCCGGCGACCGGCTGGTGGGGATCATCACCAAGCTCGACATGATCAACGCCTTCATCGATGTCCTGGACATCGACGGCGTGGGCCTGCGGATCGAGGTGATGCTTCCCCGGTCCCTGAACCGGTTCGAAGAGCTTGTCGATGTCGTCCGGGAGCTCGGTGTAAATCTCAGAAGTTGTCTCATCACGCCGGAAATAAAGGGATCCGACCGGATGGTCGTCCTCCTGCGTCTCGACACGGTTAACGGCCCGATGGTCCGGGGCGCGCTACGGGCGAAGAAGTTCGACGTTCTCGATCCGGCGTCCGATACGCTCTAGGCACCCGGTGCGTCAAGCGATTTACGGGACGAGACGGTGCGCTGGCGAATCACCTTGCCCTGCGTCCCACGAGCCGCCGCAGCACATAGGGCAGGATCCCGCCGTGGTTGTAGTACCGGACCTCCTCCGGAGTGTCGATTCGGGCGATCGCGGGAAACGTCCTCTCCGTCCCGTTCGAGGAAACCCGCACGGACAGGCGCTTTCCCGGCGACAGTCCACCGGAGATCCCCTCGATCGCGTATGTTTCCTTCCCGGTGAGCCCCAGGGACTCCCTGCTGGCGCCGTTTTCGAACTGCAGGGGGAGAATCCCCATCCCGACCAGGTTGCTTCGGTGAATCCGCTCGAAGCTCTCGGCCACCACCGCCTGCACGCCGAGGAGCTTCGGTCCCTTGGCCGCCCAGTCCCTTGACGAGCCGGCGCCGTACTCCTTCCCCGCGATGACGAGGAGGGGGACTCCCTCCGTCTGGTACCGCATTGCCGCATCGTAGATCGTCATCTTCTCCCCGTCCGGCAGGTGTGCCGTCCATCCCCCTTCCGTGCCGGGCACGAGCAGGTTCCGCAGGCGGATGTTGGCGAACGTGCCGCGCATCATGACCTCGTGGTTCCCCCGGCGGCTTCCGTAGGAGTTGAAGTCCTCCTTCGCCACGCCGTGGCCGGTGAGGTACTTCCCCGCCGGGCCGTCTTCCGGGATGTCCCCCGCCGGGGAGATATGGTCGGTGGTCACCGAATCGCCCAGGGATGCGAGAACCCGCAGGCCCCCAAGATCCCGCGGACGGACCGGTTTGGCGGGAAGATCGGTGAAGAAGGGAGGATGCTTGACGTAGGTGGAGGAGGGATCCCAGGAAAAACATTCCTCCTTCGGGACCGGAAACCCCCTCCACTCCTCGTCGCCCTCGAACACCGCCGCGTATTCTTTACAGAACATCTCGGCGCTGACAAAGGAGCGGATCGCCGTCGTGATCTCCTCCGGCGCCGGCCAGATATCGCGGAGCATGACGGGGAGACCGTTGGGGTCGAACCCCACAGGCTCCCGCAACAGATCGATGTCCATGTTTCCGGCGATCGCGTAGGCGACGACAAGAGGCGGGGAGGCGAGGTAGTTGGCCCGGCTCATCGGATGGATGCGCCCCTCGAAGTTGCGGTTCCCGGAAAGGACGGATACGGCGACCAGGTTTCCCCGGCGGATGCCCTCGGCGATCGGTTCGGGAAGGGGTCCCGAATTGCCGATGCAGGTGGTGCACCCGTACCCGACCAGGTGGAACCCCAAGGCTTCCAGGTAAGGGGTAAGGCCGGCCTTGGCAAGATACAGGCTCACGACCTTCGACCCCGGAGCCATGCTTGTCTTGACCCATGGTTTCGTGCGGAGCCCCCGCTCGACGGCTTTCTTGGCGAGGAGCCCGGCGCCGAGCATGACGGCCGGGTTGGAGGTATTCGTGCAGCTGGTGATCGCGGCGATCACGATGGATCCGTCGTAAAGACGGAAGGAGGTCCTGTTCATGGTGACCAGCACTCCGTCCTCCGCCGATTCCCCCGGCGGCGGCAGGTCCGGTTCTTCCGACGGGCTTCCCCCTTCGGCGAGCCACCGGGCATGGTCGTCGGGAGAGGGCGCCTTCGGTTCCTTTCCCCATCCGACGAGGGACTCGGAAAATGAAACCCTGGCTTTGCTCAGAGGCACCCGGTCCTGCGGCCGCTTCGGCCCCGCCAGGCAGGGCTCGACGGTGGCCAGGTCGAGGGAGAGGGTATCCGAGAATTCGGGATCTGGGGAATCGCCCGTGAGGAACAGACCCTGCCGTTTGCAGTACTCCTCCACAAGCGCAACCTGCTCCCGGTTCCGGCCGGTAAACAGGAGATAGGAAATCGTTTCCTCGTCCACGGGGAAGAAGCCGACGGTGGCGCCGTACTCCGGGGACATGTTGGAGATCGTCGCCCGGTCGGGCAGCGAAAGGGAGGAGAGCCCCGGTCCGCAGAACTCGACGAATTTTCCCACGACTCCCTTTGCTCGCAGCATCTGGGTGACGGTCAGGACGAGGTCGGTCGCCGTGGCACCGGCCGGGAGCCGCCCGGAGAGACGGCACCCCACCACTTCGGGAACGAGCATTGAGAGCGGCTGGCCGAGAAGCGCGGCCTCCGCCTCGATGCCGCCGACACCCCAGCCGACGACCCCCAGGCCGTTGATCATCGGAGTATGGGAGTCGGTGCCGACGAGGGTATCGGGGTACGCCTGTGTTCCCCGCCCGGTCCGTTTCCGGAAGACGACGGGGGCGAGATATTCGAGATTGACCTGGTGGCAGATCCCGGTCCCCGGGGGAACCACCCGCAGGTTCCGGAACGCTTCCTGTCCCCACCGTAAAAAGGCGTACCGCTCCCCGTTTCGTTCCATCTCGCGCGCCACGTTCGCGCCGAACGATACCGCCGAACCGAACCGGTCCACCTGGACGGAGTGGTCGATGATCAAATCCGCGGGCATCATCGGGTTGATCTTTCCGGGTGTTCCCCCCATGCGGCGGGCAGCGTCGCGCATGGCGGCGAGGTCGACCAGGGCCGGCACTCCGGTGAAGTCCTGAAGCAGCACGCGAGCGGGGCGAAACGCGATCTCCCGCTCCGGTGGTGCGCCGGGGTTACGGCGGGCCAGGGCCTCGATGTCCTCCGGACGCACGGATGTGCCGTCCTCGTGGCGCAGCAGGTTCTCCAGAAGCACCTTGAGGGACAGAGGCAGCCGGGAGATATTCCCCACGCCGCGTTTCTCGAGAGCGTCCAGGCGAAAGATCTCGTAATCCCTTCTTCCGATGGTTTCCCTCGTCCTGGCGCCGAAGCTGTCGACGGTCTTCTTCCCCATGGCCCCCTCCCCGCGTCGGTGGTAGAAAAATGGTACCATGGACGATACGTCCCCGCCTTCCGGCAGGGCATTTTCGCGGGGGAACGGAAGATGCTTCCGTGACGCAGTGGAATCGTCGGATCCTTCCCGGCATCCCACCTGTGCGGGAAAGACTACACAGGGAGGGCAGGCCCCATGAAACTTTCGGAACAGATCGCGCAGTTCAAGGCAGGCAGGCAGATTCCCCCGGAGATCGCGGTGACGATGAAGGGGGGGGTCGAGAGCATCCGGGCTTCCGGGGCGGCGGGGTTACATATTGGGGAGAGGGCGCCCGATTTCACCCTCCCCAACCAGGTGGGGAAGACCGTGCGCCTTGCCGACCGCCTTGCCACAGGGCCGGTCGTTCTCTCGTTCTACCGCGGAGAGTGGTGACCGTACTGCAACCTGGAGCTGGCAGCTCTGGCAAAGGCACTACCGCAAATCCGGTCCTTCGGGGCGGACCTGATCGCCGTAAGCCCCGAGCTTCCCGACTACACCCTGACAATAGCGGAAAAGCACAACATTCCGATCGACGTGGTCAGCGACGTCACGAGCGAAGTGCTCAAGAAGTACCGCCTCTGGTTTGCGGTCCCGCAGGAGATCAAGGAGCTCTACCGGGACAAGTTCGGGATCAACCTGGAAAAACACAACGGGAAAGGGCGATGGGAGCTTCCCGTTCCCGCCACGTACGTCCTCGACGGGCAGGGGGTGGTTCGGGCGGGGGTGGCGGACCCCGACCACACCGTACGGATGGACATCGAGGAAATCCTGGCCGCGCTGAAATCGATCCGTGAGGGGAAATAGGTGGACCTCTTTCCCGACTTCCAGGGCCAAGTGCTCGCGCGGGGCTTCCTCGTAAGCTACGCTCGCGACCTTCGTCCCCCCGCCTCGAGGAACCCTTCCTGCGCACCTTGGCCCCGGAAGCCCTTGCGTTAAGGCGCTTCCGTCCGGCCTGCTTCCATCAGGTGGATCTCCCATTCGTCCCGGACGCGGTCGTACCGGAGGATGTACCGGTTACCGTCAGAGGCGCTGAGCTTCACGTATTCGTGGTCCTCCCCCCGCCAACGGTCGTGCACGGAGGTGACTTCGAGGCGACGCTCCCCGATGGTGAAAGCGCGCGGCGTCTCAACCGCGCGGTATCCCTCGTAGCAGACGACCCGGACCTTCATCCCGCTCCTCCCCCGATTTTCGGGGACCACGAATTCAATTGTCTCACGTTTCGCCGGGGCGCGCCCCTGCGCCGGATGCGGAGAAACCAGCGGAGTTGCCCGTTGACGCTTCCGGAAACCGTCGGCGGGAGGTATCATCGACGGGGAAAGGACTTTTCCCGGGAAGCCAGGTGGTATGATGGCGTCGCGTGAAGGGAAAAGCAGCAGTATTTTACCATCGTGCATGGGAGGCAGAGATGAGGAAAAATCATAAACATGGGATCCTCGGCATTTTCCTGGCCGTTCTGCTCATAATACCGGCCGGGTGTGCCACCAATCCCGACGGGACCACCGAGTACAAGAGGACGGCAATCGGAGCCTTGGGGGGCGCAGCAGTGGGGGCGGGCACCGGGGCGCTCATCGGGGGTAAGAAACGGGCCGGCCGTGGGGCGCTGATCGGCGGCGTAACGGGAGCCGTGGTGGGGGGAGCGATCGGCAATTACCTGGACCGGCAGGCGGTGGAGCTGAAGCGGCGCCTTCCGGAGGCGGCTGTGGAGCGGCAGGGGGACAGACTGTACGTCGCCCTGCCTTCGGGAATCCTTTTCGACGTCGACAAGGACCAGGTCCGGTCGGAGGCCTATTCGTCCCTCCGGACCGCGGCCGACGTTCTGGTCAGGTATCCGGACACCTACGTGACCGTCGAGGGGCACACCGACTCCACAGGCTCCCACGAATACAACCAGTCGCTTTCCGAGCGCCGCGCGTTGCGGGTGCGCGACATCCTGGAGCAAAGTGGTGTGCAGATGGTGAGGCTGAGCGTCCGCGGGTACGGGGAGACGGACCCGATCGCGGACAACGCCACGCCGGAGGGACGGCAGCTCAACCGGCGTGTCCAGCTGGAGATCCGGCCGAACGAGAAGCTGAAGGCACAGCAGGCCCAGGGGGGGTAATCCCTACCGGCATACGCCGGGCTCCCCGCAGAGTCGTTCCGGGGAGCGACCGTAAATCCCGCTTCAAAATCCACTGGGGGGTCGATGCTCGTGGACTATGGTTCTCTCTCCTGGCGTTCGATCAACGCCATACGGTTTCTCTCCGTGGACGGGGTGCAGAAGGCGAAATCCGGTCATCCCGGCACCCCCATGGCGCTTGCCCCGTTGTCGTACCTTCTCTGGACCAGATATCTGCGGTTCAATCCGAGGAATCCCGATTGGCCCGGCAGAGACCGGTTCATCCTCTCCTGTGGACACGCGTCGATGCTTCTGTACTCCCTGCTGTACCTCACCGGGTTCGACCTCCCGCTGGAAGAGATCAAGGCTTTCCGGCAATGGGGAAGCAAGACGCCAGGACACCCGGAGGCCGGCCACACGCCTGGCGTCGAGGTGACCACCGGACCGCTGGGACAGGGTTTCGGAAACGCCGTGGGGATGGCGATGGCCGCCCGGATGCTGGCGCAGCGCTTCAACAGGCCGGGGCACGATATCGTATCCCACAGGATCGTCGTGTTGTGCTCCGACGGGGATCTCATGGAAGGGGTTGCCTCCGAGGCCGCTTCGCTGGCCGGCTTTCACCGGCTCGGCAACCTCGTCGCCTTCTACGACGATAACCGGATCACGATCGAGGGATCGACCGACCTGGCGTTTCGCGAGGATGTCGCCGGCCGGTTCCGCGCCTATGGCTGGAACACGCTGACGGTCGCCGACGGGAACACCGACCTCGAGGGTATGTCCGGGGTGATCGAAGCGGGCTTTTTGGAGCGGGAGCGCCCGACGCTCGTGATCGTCCGGACGAATATCGCCTTCGGCAGTCCGAACAAACAGGATACGGCGGAAGCCCACGGATCTCCCCTCGGGGAGAAGGAGGTGGCCCTCACCAAGGAGGCGCTCGACTGGCCGAAGGAGCCCGATTTCTTCGTGCCCGAAGACGTGCTGGCGCACTTCCGGGAGGCGGTTCCCCGCGGGGAAGCGGGGGAGCGGGAATGGCGCCTGAAAATGGCGGCGTACATGGGCGCCTATCCGGACCTGGCCATGGAATGGGAAAGGGTAATGTGGGGGGACCTTCCGGAGGGGTGGGAAAGCGCCCTCCCCTCCTTTCCTCCCGGAACCGCCGCGATGGCGACGAGGAAGGCGTCGGGAAAGGTGATCAACGCAATTGCCCCGAAAATCCCCGAACTGGTGGGAGGGTCGGCCGATCTCGCCCCCTCCACCGAGACGCTGATGGAAGGGGGCGGGGAATTTCTCCCGGATGCGCCTCCCGGGGGGAGGAACTTCCACTTCGGCGTACGCGAGCACGGGATGGGAGCAATTCTCAACGGAATGGCGCGGCATGGAGGATTGATCCCCTATGGAGCCACTTTCCTTATCTTTTCCGACTACATGAGGGGGGCTGTCCGGTTGGCGGCGCTCATGGGTACGCGGGTGCTCTACGTGTTCACCCACGATTCGGTAGGACTCGGCGAGGACGGTCCCACCCACCAGCCGATCGAGCACCTGGCGGCGCTTCGGGCGATTCCGAACCTGTATGTCTTCCGGCCCGCCGACGCCAATGAGACGGCCGCGGCGTGGAAGATGGCGATGGAGCGCACCGCGGGGCCCTCCTTGCTGGCACTCACCCGGCAGAATGTCCCGGTCCTTCCCTCGGAGGACGTGTACCGGGAAGGAAACGTCTTCCGGGGCGCATACATCCTCAAAGAAGGGGGGAACGGCCGTCCTGCGGTGGTCCTTCTTGCCTCCGGCTCGGAGGTGCACGTGGCTCTCAAGGCCGCAACCCTTCTCGAGGCGGAAGGGACTCCGGCGCGAGTGGTCAGTTTCCTTTCCTGGGAACGGTTCGAGGAGCAGCCCGGAGAATACCGCCGTTTCGTCCTGCCCCCATCCGTACGTGCGAGGGTTTCGGTGGAAGCGGCGGCGACGTTCGGGTGGGAACGTTACGTGGGGGACGGCGGGGCATCCGTGGGGATCAATCGCTTCGGCGCCTCCGCGCCCGGCGGGCGCATCTTCCAGGAGTTTCGTATCACGCCGGAACATGTAGCGTCCCGCGCGAAGGCCTTGCTCGGAAAAACGTAACCGGACACCGAACCGGTATCCGTGTCGGTTCGAGGAAAGGAGCTTGCATGACGGCGAATCCTCTCGTGAAACTGGGAAGGCTCGGCCAGAGCCCCTGGCTGGATTTCATCGAACGCGGATTGATCTCGTCGGGAGGGCTGCTGCGCCTGGTCTCCGAAGACGGGATCAAGGGGGTCACCTCCAACCCGACGATTTTCGAGAAGGCGATCTCCGGGGGGCGGGAATACGATGCGCAGATCCATGATATTGCGGGCCGGGGCGCCGGTGTGATGGAGGCGTACAAGGAGATCGTAACGGAGGACATCCGGAACGCGGCCGACGTGCTGCGACCCGTCCACGACACCTCGTCCGGCGCGGACGGCTTCGTGTCCCTCGAGGTCGACCCGGACCTGGCGTACGATACCGCGCGGACGGTCGAGAGGGCGGAGGAACTGTTCCAGGCGGTCCATCGGCCGAATGTCCTCATCAAGATCCCCGGTACCCGGGAAGGATTGCCCGCGATCGAGGAAACGATCGCGCGCGGCATCCCGGTGAACGTGACGCTCATCTTTTCCGTCAAGCGGTATGAAGAGGTGGCGGAGGCGTACATCCGCGGGGTGGAGAGGCTGGTCTCCCCGGGGAAAAGCCCGCACCGCGTCGCGTCGGTGGCCTCCTTCTTCGTCTCGCGGGTGGACACGGCGGTGGACCGGCTGCTGGACGAGGTGATCCCCCGGTGGCCGGGGTCGCCCAAGGCGGAAACGGCGATCTCTCTTAAGGGGAAGGTGGCGGTAGCCAATGCGCGGCTGGCATACGCAAGGTTCGGGGAGATATTCTCCACGCCGCGATGGAAGGAACTCGCGTCGAGGGGGGCCCGCGTGCAGCGCCCCCTGTGGGCGAGCACAGGGACGAAGAACCCGAAGTACTCGGATGTGCTCTACGTCGAGGAACTGATAGGACCGAATACCGTGAACACGATGCCTCTGGCCACGATCGATTTCTTCCGCGACCACGGGAACGTCGAAGATACCCTGACGGGGAGGGAGAAGGAGGCGAGGGCGATTCTGGACGACCTGGGTCTCCTGGACATCGGGATCGAGGAGGTGTGCGAACAGCTGGTCCGGGACGGCGTGCAGAGCTTCACCGACTCCTACCGCAAGCTCCTTGCGGCGATCGAGGGGAAGCTCTCCGAGGCAAAGGCGAGCTGAGCGAATATCCGGAAAGCGGAATACCGAAAGGGGAAACGATGCGTATCGCAATGGTGGGGCTGGGGAAGATGGGACTGAACATGACCCGCCGCCTGCTGCTCGGCGGCCACGAGGTGGTAGCCTCCGACCGCTTCCCGGACGCGGTGGCGAAGGCCGCCCGCGAGGGGGCCCTCCCTGCCTCGTCGGTGGCCGATGCGGCAACGAAGCTTTCCCCCCCGAGAGTAGTGTGGCTCATGGTCCCTGCCGGCCGTCCGGTCGACGAGAACGTGGAGATTCTTGCCGGGGCGCTCCAGGCCGGAGACGTCGTCGTCGACGGCGGCAATTCGCTTTTCAAGGAGGCACCGCGCAGGGCAAAGCTTCTCGCCGAGCGCGGGATCCGGTTCCTCGATGCCGGAACCAGCGGGGGAATCTGGGGGCTTACCGAGGGGTACTGCCTGATGGTCGGGGGGGACGAGGAGGCCTTTCGCGTCGTGACCCCGGCCCTCGCCACGCTTGCTCCACCCGGCGGGTACGCCTACATGGGACCCCACGGCGCCGGCCATTTCGTGAAAATGGTCCACAACGGCATCGAATACGGAATGATGCAGTCGTATGCCGAGGGGTTCGAACTGCTGTCGTCCGCGCCGTTCCCGCTGGACCTCCGGGGCATCGCGGCACTTTGGAACCAGGGGAGCGTCGTCCGGTCGTGGCTTCTGGAACTGACGGAACGGGCCCTGGAAAAGGACCCTGACCTCTCCGGGCTCTCCCCGTTCGTGGAGGATTCGGGAGAAGGGCGATGGACGGTTACGCACTCCATCGAGTCGGGCGTCCCCCTTCCTTCCATCGCGCTCTCGCTCTACATGCGGTTCTTCTCCCGGCAGGACAATTCCTTCGCGATGCGGATGCTGGCGGCGCTGCGCAACGAGTTCGGGGGCCACGCGGTGAAAGCCGCTTCCTCCCGCCCGAAGAAAGGGAAGCCGGATGGGTGAGGAAGGGATCAGCAAGACCATGACCCCCCTTGCCGGCGGGACGCCGGCCACCGTGGTTCCCCCCCCGTGTCTTCTGATCATCTTCGGGGCCTCGGGAGACCTGACGAAGCGCAAACTCATCCCGGCCCTGTATGGACTTTTCCGGGAGAAACTCCTGCCGGAGGAGTTCGCCGTCCTGGGGGTATCGCGCACTCCCTACGCGGACGATGGGTTCCGCGACCACCTGCGGGACGAAATCCGGAATGGCTCGCCGGAGCTATTCGACCAGCGCTCCTGGGACGATTTCGCGGGAAGGCTTTTCTACCACCCCGGGGACATCGGCGACCCACAGGGCGCGAACTCCCTCGGCGACCGGATCCGCGGTGTGGTGAACGACCGCCGGATCCCGGGAAACCTCATCTTCTATGCTTCCGTCGCCCCGAAGTTCTACGCTCCCCTTATTGCCCGGATCGGAGAGGCGGGGCTTGCCGTCCCTTCCGAGGATTTTTCGGGGTTCCGGCGCATCGTGATAGAAAAGCCGTTCGGCCACGATCGGGAAAGCGCCCGCGAGCTTTCCCGCAAGGTAATGGAAGTCTTCCGGGAGGATCAGGTCTACCGGATCGACCACTACCTGGGCAAGGAGACCGTCCAGAACATCCTCGTCTTTCGCTTCGCCAACGGTGTCTTCGAGCCGTTGTGGAACCGGAATTACATCGACCACGTGCAGATCACGGTAGCCGAGGATATCGGCGTGGAGGGCCGGGGGGACTATTTCGAGGAGGCGGGGGTCGTCCGGGACATGATCCAGAATCACATGCTCCAGTTACTCTCCAACGTTGCGATGGAGCCCCCCATTTCCCTTGCCGCCAACGATGTGCGCGACGAAAAGGTCAAGCTCTTGCGATCCATCGAGCCGGTGAAGGAAGAGGATGTCGGCGAGGTGTGCGTAAGGGGCCAGTATGCCCCCGGGGAGGTCCGGGGAAAGAAGGTACCGGGGTACCGTGCGGAGAAAAACGTCTCGCCGCAGTCCCTTGTCGAGACGTACGCCGCCATGCGCCTCACCATCGACAACTGGCGGTGGGGAGGGGTCCCGTTCTATCTGCGCACGGGAAAACGACTGGGCGAGAGGGTTTCCGAGATTGCGATCAAGTTCCGGCCCGCGCCGTTTCTTCTGTTCGACCACTCCGCGTGCGGGCAGCTGGTGTCGAATTACATCGTCTTGAACATCCAGCCCGAGGAGGGGATCTTCCTGAAGTTCGGTGCGAAAACTCCCGGGCCGTCGGTCTGCGTGGAGCCGGTGGAGTTCAAGTTCACCTACGAGCAGGCGTTCGGGGCGAAATCCCGGCCGGCATATGGACGGCTCCTGCTGGATGCGATGCTGGGGGATGCGACCCTTTTCCCCCGGGACGACACCGTCGACATTTCGTGGTCGCTGCTCACGCCGTTCCTTTCCCGCTGGAAGGAAAACCCGGGGCGCGACCTGTTCTTCTACCCGGCGGGGTCCTGGGGTCCTCGTGAAGCCGACAAACTCCTGGCCCGGGAGGGCAGAAAATGGAGAGTGCCGTGACGAAAGGGAGGGACCTTCTGTCCGGCAGGCTCTTCGTACTATCCACCCCGGAGGAACTGGCGAGGGCGGCGGCAGGGCGCCTGTGGGGAATCGCACGGGAGCGCGCGATGGTCCTGGGCCGGTCCGGAAAGGGGGCGCGGCGAATCACCGTGGCGCTCTCCGGCGGCGACACACCCCGTCTCACGCTTGCGGCCCTTTCCTCCGAGCCGTACCGGAGCCGTTTCCCGTGGGACCTTGTCCACATCTATCAGGTTGACGAGCGATGGGTTTCCGCCGGGGATGCGTCGAGCAACCAGCGTATGCTGCGGGAGACGCTCGTTTCCCGGGTCCCCCTCCCTCCGGACCACTTCCATCCGGTCGATACCTCCCTGCCCGACCCGCGGGAAGGAGTTCGCAGGTACGAGGAGATGCTTCGGCGCGCCTTCCGTAAGACCACCGGGGGTTTCCCCCGTTTCGATGCCGTCCTGCTGGGGCTGGGAACCGATGGACACACCGCGTCCCTTTTTCCCGGGTCCCCCGTTCTTGACGAGGGGACCGCCTGGGTGGCGAAGACCGAGGGA
>JBFKGZ010000028.1:0-24344 GCA_041633075.1 Candidatus Deferrimicrobiaceae bacterium
CGAAGAACAGATTCGCACGGCCAGACGACACTTGCCGAAGGGGTACAGCCGGGAACTGCCTCGTTTGCTTTCCGGCCCATCGGCGGGACACCCGCGCGTGTACGACATCGCCCTGGAGACGATCTCGCACGGCGATGGACGCGTGGACCCGGAAATCCTTGGCAGCTTCGTGGCAGCCTACCAGACGGTCACCTTCCTTACGTTGGGCGAATTGTGGGCAATCCCGATCATGCTGCGCCTGGCGCTGATCGAGAACCTGAGGCGCGCCGGAGCGCGGATCGCCGCCGGCATCATGGAGCGAAACCGCGCCGCCCATTGGGCGGAACAGATGACGGAGACTGCCGAGAAGGACCCGAAGAGCCTGATCCTGGTGATTGCGGACATGGCGCGGTCGAACCCGCCGATGGTGAGCTCGTTCGTCGCGGAATTTGCTCGCCGGTTGCAGGGACAGAGCCCCGCTCTGGCATTGCCCCTCACCTGGATCGAACAGCGACTGTCCGAGTCCGGCCTGACGATCGAGCAGTTGATACGATCGGAGAACCAACAACAGGCGGCCGACCAGGTCTCGATCAGCAACAGCATCGCCAGCCTCCGATTTCTGGGGGCGATGGACTGGCGCGACTTCGTCGAGAGGATGAGCGTTGTCGAGCAGGTGTTGCGTGAGGATCCTGCTGAAGTCTACGGCAAGATGGATTTCGCCACCCGCGATCGCTGCCGTCACGCCGTGGAGAAGATCGCGAAGGGCAGCCGGATATCCGAATGCGAGGTGGCACGCAAAGCGATCCGATTGACCGGCGAGAGCGCGGCCGTGCAAGGCAGGGACGATCGGGCGGCACATGTCGGGTTCTATCTGATCGACAAGGGATTGCCGCAGCTCGAACGAGCGACGGAGATGCGCCTGTCTCCCGTCGAGGCTCTGCAACGAACGGGCCGCCGGTTCCCATTGCTCCTCTATCTCGGCACGATCACGCTGATAACGGCTGTTTTCACAGGGGGCTTATTGGCGAACGCGTATGCCGGGGGGACCCCGGATTGGTTGCTCGCGCTGATGGGGTTCCTTTCGCTGCTGGGCGGAAGTCAGCTGGCGGTGGCGCTGGTGAACTGGCTGGCCACGTTGCTGGTGACGCCGCATCCGCTGCCGCGAATGGACTTCTCCGAAGGAATTCCGGAGGAATCGCGCGCCCTGGTGGTGATCCCGACGATGCTCACGAGCGCTCCCGACCTCGAGGATCTGGTCGAGGCGCTGGAAGTCCGGTTCCTGGCCAACCGGGACGACAACCTGTACTTCGCCCTGTTGACGGATTTCCGGGATGCGCTCGAGGAGACGATTCCGGAGGACGAGTCGCTGCTGCGGCTGGCCCGGAAGAGGATCGAGGAGCTGAACGGAAAGTACAGGGAGGCAAAGAGCGACGCGTTTTTCCTTTTTCATCGCCCGCGTCGATGGAATCCCCGGGAGCGGATATGGATGGGCTACGAGCGTAAGCGTGGGAAGCTTGCGGAGTTGAATTCGATTCTGCGCGGCGGCTCAGCGGATCGCTTTTCCCTCGTCGTCGGCAAGACCGCCCTATTAACCAACGTGAAGTACGTGATTACCCTGGACACGGATACGCAGCTTCCGCGGGACTCGGCGTGGAAGTTCGTGGGAGCCATGGCCCACCCGCTGAATCGTCCGCGGTTCGACGAAGATTCGGTGCGTGTCTCCGAGGGGTACGGAATCCTTCAGCCCCGTGTCGCCGTGAGCATGCCGGGCACGAACCGGTCGAGGTACGCCCGACTGTTCGGAAGTGATACGGGCATCGACCCGTATACGCGCGCAGTCTCCGACGCCTACCAGGACGTGTTCGGTGAAGGCTCCTTCATCGGCAAGGGGATCTATGACGTGGATGCGTTCGAGCGGGCGCTCCATGGGCGTTTTCCCGAGAACCGGATCTTGAGCCACGATCTTCTGGAAGGGTGCTACGCGCGGTCGGGGCTGTTGAGCGATGTGCAGCTGTACGATGAATATCCGTCCCGCTACAGCGCGGACGTGAGCCGCCGGCACCGCTGGATTCGCGGGGATTGGCAGATTGCGACGTGGTTGGTGTCGCGCGTTCCCGGACCCGGCAAGCTGCGCCGGAGGAATCCGCTGTCGAACCTGTCCCAATGGAAGATCTTCGACAATCTTCGTCGCAGTCTCGTGCCGCCGGCGTTGACGCTCATGTTGCTGCTGGGCTGGATGATGCTGTCGCCGCTCTGGTTATGGACCTTGGCGGTGATCGGAATCCTCCTGGTCCCGCCGCTGGTGGAATCGGGTCTGCAACTGTTCCGGAAGCCGGACGACGTGCTGCTGAGGCAGCACCTCGCCGCCGCGGTACGCTCGGCCGGCGGGCACTTCGCCCAGGCGGTTTTTACGCTCATCTGCCTTCCCTACGAGGCGTTTTTCAGTCTGGATGCGGTGGTGCGCACCGCCTGGCGGATGCTGATCACGCACAAACGACTTCTGGAATGGATTCCGTCGGGCAGTTCCGACCGCAATCGCCGTGAGGACCTCGTCGCCTCTTACCGGTCCATGTGGGTCGCTCCCGTGACCGCCGTCGCCGCGGTGATATGCCTGGCGATGGCGAGGCCGGTTGCGCTGTCCGTGGCCGGGCCCATACTGGCCCTCTGGTTTGCCTCCCCCGCAGTCGCCTGGTGGATCAGCCGGCCGCTCGCACCCGAATCGATTCGGCTTTCGGCCGACCAGGCCCTCTTTCTCCGGAAGCTTTCCCGAAAGACCTGGGCGTTTTTCGAGATCTTCGTCGGCCCGGAAGATCATTGGCTGCCTCCCGACAGCTATCAGGAGGATCGCGTCGCCGTGGTGGCGCACCGCACGTCGCCGACCAACATGGGGCTTGCGCTGCTCGCGAATCTGTCCGCGTACGACTTCGGCTACCTTCCGGCTGGACAACTCATCGAGCGCACGGCGCATGCATTTTCCACGATGGAATCCATGGAACGGCACCGGGGCCACTTCTACAACTGGTACGACACGCAGTCCCTGAAACCGCTGCCCCCTCTCTACGTTTCGACGGTGGACAGCGGGAACCTCGCGGGCCATCTGCTGACGTTGCGGCCGGGTCTGCTCGCGCTTCCCGATGACAAGATCCTGGGTTCGATGTGGGTGGAGGGCTTACGCGACACGCTCGCTGTCCTCGTCGACGTTGCGGGGGGAGCGGCGAAGCCTCCGCTTGCGAAACTTCAGAAGGAGTTTGCGGCCGTCGTGGATTCCGGGCCGACAACGCTCTCTGCGGCCCGGTTGTGCCTGGACCGTCTGGCGGCATCCGCCGGGGAGGTGATCCACGCGTGGGAAGCCGACTCCGAGAGCCAGCAGACGTGGTGGGCCCGTGCCTTCGCCCGGCAATGTCGCGACCTCCTCGAGGAATTGACGTGTTTCGCGCCGTGGATCCCGCTGGCGGCAGCGAAGGACAGGCCCGGCGGCGTTCCCGGCGTCGATGGGATCCCGACGCTGCGCGAGTTGGCGACACTCGAAGAACAGAGCGAGTGGCCTGTCGAGTTTCAGCGGCACATCACGGAGGCGAGCCGTCGCGCCAGGGCAAGGATTGCGGAGATCGACCGCCTGGCACGGCATGCCGACGATCTCGCCCGTATGGAGGTTGATTTCCTGTTCGACAAGACCCGTCACCTGCTGGCCATCGGATACAACGTCGGTGAGCGTAGGCGGGACGCGAGTTTCTACGATCTGCTGGCTTCGGAAGCGAGGTTGTGCAGTTTCGTGGCGATCGCGCAGGGACAGCTGCCGCAGGAGAGCTGGTTTGCCCTGGGGCGCCTTCTCACCACCGCCGGCGGAGAGCCGATCCTCCTGTCGTGGAGCGGTTCGATGTTCGAGTATCTCATGCCGCTCCTGGTGATGCCGACGTACGAAAACACGCTGCTCGACCGGACCTGCAAGGCGGCCGTTACGAGGCAGATCCAGTACGGGGGACAGCGCGGCGTACCGTGGGGCATGTCGGAATCCGGCTACAACATGGTCGACGTTCGTCTCAACTACCAGTACCGCGCATTCGGGGTGCCCGGGCTGGGGCTCAAACGCGGACTCGCCGAGGATCTGGTCGTTGCGCCGTACGCATCCGCCCTGGCGTTGATGGTGGCGCCCGAGGAGGCATGCCGGAATCTGCAGCGACTCGCCGCGGAAGGGGTGGAAGGAAAATTCGGCCTTTTTGAAGCCGTCGACTACACCCCATCCCGTCAACAACCCGGGCAATCGAGTACCGTGGTCCGGGCCTTTCTGGCACATCACCAGGGCATGAGCCTCCTCTCCCTGGCCTATCTGCTCCTGGACCGTCCGATGCAGAGGCGATTCGAGTCGGATCCGCGGTTCCAGGCGACCATGCTGCTGCTCCAGGAGCGGGTTCCCAAGGCCACGGCATTCTATTCGCCCGCCACCGAGCTCTCCGATTATCGTACGGCTCCCGAGGACCTGAAGGCGCCGGTGCGCGCTTTCAGCAGCCCGGACACGCCGATGCCGGAAGTGCATTTGCTGTCGAACGGCAGGTACCACGTGATGATCACGAACGCGGGCGGCGGGTACAGCCGCTGGAGGGATCTCGCGGTCACGCGCTGGCGCGAAGACGGTACCCGCGACGGCTGGGGCACGTTCTGTTATCTCCGCGACGTGGCCAGCGGGGAGTTCTGGTCGACCGCCTATCAGCCGACGCGCAAACATTCGGAGAATTACGAAGTGATTTTCACGGAATCGCGAGCGGAATTCCGCCGTCGCGACAACGACTTCGACACGCATACGGAGATCGCCGTCTCCCCCGAGGATGACATCGAGCTGCGCCGAATCCGCATCACCAACCGCTCACGGAAGCGCAGAGGGATCGACGTGACGAGTTACGCGGAAGTCGTTCTCGCATCGCCTGCCGCGGACGCGTTGCATCCGTCGTTCAGCAACCTCTTTGTCCAGACGGAGATCCTCCCCCGGCGCCAGGCGATCCTCTGCACCCGCCGTCCCCGCTCCCTCGAGGAGCCGGTGCCCTGGATGTTTCACCTGATGGCCGTGCATGGGGCGGCAAGCGTAGACGTTTCCTACGAGACGGACCGCATGCGGTTCATCGGCCGCGGAAACACGGTCGCCGATCCGCAAGCGATGAAAGGATCCGGACCGCTCTCGGGCAGCCAGGGCTCCGTGCTCGACCCGATCGTCGCGATCCGTCATCGAATCACGCTCGAACCGGGAGAATCGGCGACGGTCGATATCGTCTCCGGCGTCTGCGAGACCCGCGACGCCGCCGTAGGCCTTGTCGGGAAATACCAGGATCGGCGTCTCGCGGATCGCGTCTTCGACCTGGCGTGGACGCACGGACAGGTGGTCCTGCAACAGCTCAATGCCACGGAAGCCGACGCGCAACTCTATGGACATCTTGCCTGCTCCGTGATCTATGCCAATTCCTCTCTGCGCGTCGACGCGAGCGTTCTCATCAAGAACCGCCGCGGGCAATCCGGCCTGTGGGGCTATTCCATATCCGGCGATTTGCCGATCGTGCTGGTGCGGATCGGAGATCCCCTGAACATCGACCTGGTGCGCCAACTCGTGCAGGCCCATGCGTACTGGCGCCTGAAAGGGCTGGCGGTCGACCTGGTGATCTGGAACGAAGATCACGCCGGGTACCGGCAACTGCTCCACGAACAGATCATGGGGTTGATTGCCGCTGGCATCGAATCCCACGTGACCGATCGACCGGGCGGCATCTTCGTGAGGCACGCGGAGCAGATATCGGACGAGGACCGCGTTTTGCTGCAAACGGTCGCTCGCGCCGTCCTCAGCGACCGGCGGGGGACGCTGTGGGACCAGATCCACCGTCGCCGGGTGGCGGAAGTGCAGGTCCCGCGCCTTACACCGGTCCGAATCGATCCCGCGGAAGCCCCCGCGGCCGCCGGGCCGCCCCGCAGCGACCTGGTCTTTTTCAACGGGCTGGGAGGATTCACGCCGGATGGGCGCGAGTATGTGATTACGACCGCGCAAGGGCAAGTGACGCCGGCGCCGTGGGTGAATGTGCTGGCCAACCCGAACTTCGGAACCGTTGTCTCGGAGAGCGGCCACGCCTACACCTGGAGCGAGAATGCCCACGAGTTTCGGCTCACTCCCTGGAACAACGACCCGGTGAGCGACGCGAGTGGAGAAGCCTATTACCTCCGTGACGAAGAGAACGGCCACTTCTGGTCCCCCACGCCGTTGCCCAGGCGCGGGGCGACCCCTTACGTCAGCCGGCACGGATTCGGCTACAGCGTCTTCGAGCACACGGAGAGCGGTATCCGCTCGGAGATGTGGGTGTACGTGGCCCGGGACGCGCCGGTCAAGTTCACGGTGTGGAAAGTGCGAAACGAGTCCGGTCGATCCCGCCTGCTCTCGGCCACGGGATACGTGGAATGGGTGCTGGGAGATCTGCGATCGAAATCGGCCATGCACGTGTTCACCGAAGTCAACCCCGACAGCGGAACGCTCTTTGCGCGGAACCCCTACAACACGGAGTTCGCCCGACGGGTTGCTTTTTTCGACGTGGACGAGGCGATCCGGACCGTGAGCGGCGACCGGACGGAGTTCCTCGGGCGCAACGGCACGCTTCGGAGTCCGGCCGCCATGGCCCGGGCGCGCCTCTCCGGTAAAACAGGGGCCGCTCTGGACCCCTGCGCCGCCATCCAGGTTCCCTTCGAGCTGGCCGACGGGGAAGAGCGGGAGATCATCTTCACGCTCGGCGCAGGGCGGGACGCCGATGACGCCAGGAACCTGGCGCATCGCTTCCGTGGGTCTTCTGTGGCGCGTGAGGAACTCGAAAGGGTGTGGCAGTACTGGAACCACACTCTCGGCGCAGTGCATGTGGATACCCCCGACCCGTCCCTCAACGTCCTGACCAACGGATGGCTCTTGTACCAGACTCTGGCGTGCCGTCTTTGGGCGCGGAGCGGATACTACCAGTCGGGAGGCGCGTTCGGCTTTCGCGACCAGTTGCAGGACTCGATGGCGCTTATCCACGCCGAGCCGCACCTCGTGCGCGAGCACTTGCTCCGTTGCGCGGCCCGTCAATTTCCCGAGGGAGATGTCCAGCATTGGTGGCATCCCCCCTCGGGCCGGGGCGTGCGCACGCACTGTTCGGACGATTTCCTCTGGCTGCCCCTGGCGACGTGCCGCTACGTGATGACCACGGGGGATACCGGGGTGTTGGACGAACCCATCCACTTCATCGAAGGCCGCCCGGTAAGCACGGACGAGGACTCGTATTACGATCGTCCCGGCCGGTCGGAAGAGGCGGCCAGTTTGTACGCACACTGTGTGCGGGCCATCCTGAGGGGCCTGCGGACCGGGGAGCACGGCCTGCCGCTCATCGGCTCCGGCGACTGGAACGACGGCATGAACCTTGTGGGGGAACACGGGAAAGGCGAAAGCGTCTGGCTGGGATTTTTCCTATATGAAGTGCTCCTGCGGTTCACCGAGGTTGCCCGCATGCGTGGCGACCTGTCCTTCGCCGAACGTTGCCGGATGGAGGCGGATCAAGTGCTCCGGTATATCGAGCAGAACGGCTGGGACGGCGAGTGGTACCGCCGCGCCTACTTCGACGACGGCTCCCCGCTTGGGTCGGCGAGTAATCCCGAATGTCAGATCGATTCGATTGCGCAAAGCTGGTCGATCCTGTCCGGGGCGGGCGATGACGAGCGCGCGCGCATGGCGATGGAAGCGGTGGATCGGCGCCTCGTTCGCCGGGACCATGCGCTGGTCCAACTTCTGGACCCGCCGTTCGACAAGTCGGATTTGAATCCCGGTTATATCAAAGGGTATGTCCCGGGCGTGAGGGAAAACGGCGGACAGTACACTCACGCCGCGATCTGGGCGGCGATGGCGTTCGCCGCGTTGGGGGACAGCCGGCGCGCGTGGGAACTGTTGACGATGATCAACCCGGTGAACCATGCGCGATCTCCGGAAGGGGTTGCGACCTATAAAGTGGAACCGTACGTCGTCGCAGCCGACGTCTACGCGCTTTCGCCCCACATTGGCCGCGGCGGATGGACATGGTACACGGGCTCGGCCGGCTGGATGTACCGGCTGATCGTGGAATCCCTCCTGGGCTTGCGGCGGGAAGTGGACAAGCTTCGTTTTGCTCCGTGCCTCCCCGCGGATTGGAAGGAGTTCAAGGTGTACTACCGGTATCGGGAGACAGTCTACGAAATCGTTGTCCTGCAACAGCTTGCCGAGGCCGGTGAGACGAGTGTGACCGTCGATGGGTTCGAGCAACACGACAAGGCGATTCCCCTTGTCGACGACCGCCGGAACCATTCGGTCGAGGTGGTGATTCGCCATACACGTGCCGCGACCGGACTTCCTTAAGGTCACAATTTGCGACCAGTTCGGTGTCACGGATGGTTTGAGGGAACGTGGGGGGGGTAGTATGTAAAAACTGATGTCGATCCGACATCCGTTGCTCCGAAAGACCCCCCCGGATACACTGCTGGCCAGTGATCGTTATTAATTTCACGGATTGGTTCCATCGGTTTTCGCCTCCCGGAAAAAGATCTCGAGCCGTTCGAACCAGGCCTCCCGCTCCTGTGCGGAAGCGAAATAATCGAACCTTCCGATAGCGCGCTGCACGTTCATGAGATCCACAAGGAAATCGTACACCGCGTTCGCCGCCCCCTGGTCCGCCACCAATGCTGCGTTCTGGGCGTCGATCAGATCGATGATCGACACGACGCCGCGGGAGTAGGAGTCCGTGACGAGTTCGAGGTTCTTTCGTGCCGTCTCCGCGGCGTTGCGCGAGAGCCTGATGCTCGGGTAGGAAGCGCTGGTCAGGTGCAGGGCCGACCGGATCCGCTCCTCGATCTTCCAGGCGGTGGACCGGCGGTCCAGGCGCTGCCGGGAAAGTTCCTCCCGCGCACGGACTCGTTCCGCGTCCTTGGCTCCCCCCGTAAAGAGGGGAAACGTCAGAGACAGAGCGATGTTCCAGTCCGTATCGTCTGCCTGGCTTACGGATCCGGGAAGAAAACCGAGCACAGAACTGCCGGAGCCAGCGCCATCCTCCGAGAATGTCTGCGTTATCTCCCCCTGAAGCGACAGGTCCGGAGACCAGAATGCCCGCCTTGCGGACAGGTATGTCCGTTCCTGCGCGGCGATGGCGGCATCGATCCGCCGGAGTTCCGGGGCGGCGTTCAACCCTTCCTGCACCATGAAATCCCGGAAGACGACGTAGTCCCGGGGGTTGTCGATGTATGCGAACAACCGGGTGTCGCTGAGGAAGAGCCCGGGATCGTCGAGGCTTGCCTCCTCGGTGAAGAACTCTTCCTCGAGGGGCCGGTCCAGGATGCGGTTGAGGGCGATTTCCGCCCGCTTGCGCACTGCGATCGCGTCCAGGACCGCTATGCGGTCGGTTGCGATTTCACTTTCCCAGCGAAACACATCGGCGGGTCCCGAATACCCGATCGCCTGGCGAAAGCGCCCGAGCTCGAGGTTCGATCGCGTGAGCTGCAGGTTGTCCTTCTGGATTCGCAAGGATGTTTTCGCCCGAAGGACGTTCAGGTAGGCCAGGGCCGCATCCAGGGCGATATCGAGCCGGAGCCGTTCCCGTTCCTCCTCGCGGGTTACCTGGGTATGTCGCTGCACGTTCAGGTTGGCCCAGGCCGCTTCGGAATAGATCCGCTGGGTGAGGGTGGCGGATCCCGAAAAGGTCCTCTCGGCCTGGGATCCCAGGCTTGCCTCCGCCCGGTCCCTGTCGATGATCACACCCGCGGAAGAGACGTCGATCCGCGGCAGGAGGGCCGACCGCGTCTCCCGAATGGTTTCCTTACCTGCGGCGACCGCCCTGTCCGAGGCCGCGAGGTCGAGGTTTGCGGCGACCGCCTCCCTCACGGCGCTCGCCAGGGAAAGCCGGCGGGGGATTTCCGTCTTTTCCTCGTTCAGGAGTACCGCCTCCGTGAGCACTCTCCAGCTCGGGGAGAAGCCGACCGCGCGGGCAGTGGCCATGTTGATGGTCAATTGCTCCCTCTGGGGGAATACGACCGGCAAGGACCCGGCGTCCTCTCCCAGGAGAATCCGTTGCACGTTCAGAGCCAGCCTTCGGGCAAGGCGAAGAGGGTCGGACGCAGGGGCGACGCCGGCCAGGATGCCTCGTTCCACCTCCAACCTGCCGAACATGGAAAAGCTTGGCAGCTCCCGAAGGTTGATGCCCGCAACGAGTTGTTCGAACGCGTCAGGGAGGAAACGAGGAAGGGGGGTTACCAGAACGGCCTCGGTCCCTGCGGGAAGTGCCGCGATAACGGAGTCCGCGGAAGTTTCGGCGGGGAGAAAGGTAATCCCGACACGATTCTCCCGGGCGATTCTCTCCGCTTCCTGCCTCATTTTCGGAAAGGCTTCGAGAAAGTGCCGGTCCAGGATAATGGCCAGCCGGGAAAAGGACACGATTTCCCGGAAAGCTTTCAGATCCCGTTCGAATTTTTGAAACGACGTGAGATAGTTGAGATTCCGCACGCCGCTTTTCCCGTCCTGGAAAGGCAGGCCCTGAAACTCGACGTCGATCACGATGGATGCGATGGCCGGTTTCGGTATCGTTTTCCTGTGAGCGACCTCATGGGAGGAGAGGGGGGAGAGCGCCAGGAGCAGGTCGACATCGGGATCGGCCAGGAGGAGATCGACCGCCCGTTTCACCCCCTCGGCCGTCCAGTTGCCATGCAGCCTCTTCTCCTCGGGAAACCGGACATCGAACTCTCCCCGCGTAAGCTCCCGTATCTCCCGGATCAGGATCTCTCCGGGGATCGCAAGGCGCCCAATCGTTGGGCCATCCCGGACGATCCCGATGCGAACGACGGGGAGTGCCGGTTCACCGGCGGGATCAGGCCACCCGAGCCCGGGCACCGTGAGAAAAAGAAAGACCATTACCACGAAAAGCCCACTCCGCTTCACGGCACCCTCGCATGTACATCGTTGTCCCAAATTAATCCCCTCCATACGAGAATCCTTTGAAATTCACACGGAAAAAGAGCGAGTAGAGAACGGGGACCATGCCGAGGGTCAGCAATGTCGCGAAGATCAGCCCGAAGATGATGGCAATCGCCATCGGCTCCCACATCGGTCCGCCGCCGAACCACAGGGGGAGAAGGCCGCCGACGGTCGTCGCCGTCGTAAGCAGGATGGGGCGCAGCCGCCGCTGCGCGGATTCCACGATGGCTTTCCGGGGGTCGAGGCCATGTACTTCGATCTCGATCCGGATCCGGTCGAGAAGAACGATCGCATTGTTGATGACGATCCCGGAGAGGGAGATGATCCCCAGAAGGGTCATGAACCCGAAGTACGAGCCGGCCGCGAGGAGGCCGACGACCACCCCGATGATCCCCAGCGGGATCGTGAGGAGGACGATCGCCGTCTTTCGCATCGAATTGAATTGGCCGACCAGCAGGAGCAGGATGATCAGGCCCGCTACGGGAAGCTTTTCCATGATCGACTGGTTCGCCTCCCCGGAGGTCTCGATTTCCCCGCCCAGCTCATACTTGTAGCCGAGATCCCAACCGGCGCTCTCTTTCGAAAGCCACCGATCGATGTTGTTGCTGATCGCGATCGCGTTGACGCCGGGACGTACGTTCGCCTGCACGGTGACGGTCCGCAATTTGTCCCTGCGCAGGATCTTTGCCGTCTCCCAGGCGATTTCGATGTCCGCGACCTGCTTGAGCGGAACGGATCGCCCCGTCGTCCGGACGTAGATATTGTGGGACTCCAGCTTGCCGATGTCTTTCCGATCCGCGGCGACGGAGCGGAGCGTGACCGGGATGATTTCGTCCTCCTCGCGATAGTCCGTGGTTTCGATGCCGCTCAATATCGTCTGAAGCGACACGGCCACATCGGTGCTGGTCAGACCGGCGCGCAGGGCCCGGGGCTGGTTGATCTTCACGAGGAGTTTCTTGGTCCGCCGGCCCCAGTCGTCCGTGACGTTCTTTGTCCCGGGGATGGCCGAAAGTTTCGCCATCACCTTTTGCGAGATCCCGAAGAGCACGTTGCTGTCCTTGCCGGAGATTCGCACCTCGACGGGATTGTCGACCGGGGGTCCCAGAGGCAACGGACGCACGGTGGCATTGAGGTCGGGAAACTTCTCGATACAGAAGGACTCGATCTTCGGTATCAGTTCGTTCCGGATCGTCTCGAGGGACGAGCCGTTGATGAGCATGTAGGCATATTCCGGACTGGGAGGCTCCGGTCCGTAGCTGAGAAAGAACCGGGGGGCCCCTTCCCCGAGGAAGGTTGCCCAGTCGATGATCCCCTCTTTGCGCCCCGATACGCCTGCGCGGAGCTCCTTTTCCATGTACGTCTCGATCTCCTTCACCACTTCCTCGGTCTTGCTCAGGGGCGTCCCGATGGGAAGTTTCAGCTCCGCAGAGAAGATGGCCTTGTCGTTCTCGGGAAAGAAAATGTTCGGGATGTACCGGAAGCCGAAGATCGAAGCGGCGAACAGGGACGCGGCGACGAGCACCGAGAGAATCGGCCGGCCCAGGATTCCGAGAAGGAATCTCCGGTAGAGGCCGTAGAATCGCGACCCGTACTTCTTCTCCTCCGGAGACGCCTTCTTCACCTTGAGAAAACTGACGCAGAACATCGGCGTCATGGTCATGGCCAGAATCCAGGAACAGAGCAGGGTGATGGTAACCACCTTGAACAGGGGGGCCGTGTACTCCCCGACGTCCGACTCCGCGAGGTAAATCGGGAGAAAGGCGGCAGAGGTGGTAAGAGACGATATCAGGAGCGGGATGCGCAGTTCGGACGCGGAATCGAGGGCGGCGGTGACGGGTTTCACCCCGTCCGACATCTGCACCATGATGGACTCGGACATCACGACGGCGTTGTCGACCAGCATCCCCAGGGCGATGATCAGCGAGGCGAGCGTCATCTGGTCGATGCCGATGTGAAACAGGGACATGACGTAAATGGCCATGATCATCGCCATCGGGATCAGGCTGGAGACCACGAGACCGGTGCGCAGTCCCAGGAAGAGGAGCATCATCCCCAGAACGACCAGAACGGCCTGCAGAAGGTTTCCGAGGAACTCGGTCACCTTTTTCTCAACGTGTATCGGCTGGAAGGCGACGATATCGAATCCGATCCCTGCCGGGTACGATCTCCGGAACCTTTCGATCTGCCCTTTCACCTGGTTTCCCAGCCGGATGATGTTTCCCCCTTCGCGCATGTTGATGGCGATGGCGAGGGCAGGCCGTCCCGCGTAGCGAACCTTCGAGGTCGGCGGATCCAGGTAGTCCCGACTGATGTAGGCGAGGTCTCCGAGGAAGAGAACCTCCTGCCGGTCGGGAAGCTTGATGACCGTTTTCCGCATATCCTCCAGGGAGTCAAAGTTGCCCGTCGGCTCCAGCACGATCTGTTCATCGGCCGTGTAGATTTCGCCCCCCGGGATGACGATGTTGCGGGACTCGAGGATCTCCGAGAGTTGGGTCGGGGACAGTCCCAGCTCCGCGAGCCGGGCGTTGTTGTACTCCACGTGGATGCGTTCTTCCTGGATGCCGTGGATGTCGACTTTGGCCACATCCTCCAGAAACAGGAGTTCGCTGCGCACGTCGTCGGCGATTTCCTTGAGTTCCGCGTACGTGTATCCTTCACCGGTGAGCGCGATGACGATCCCGAAAACATCGCCGAAATCGTCATTGACGAAGGGACCGTTGACGTTTTCGGGAAGGTCTCCTTTCACGCGATCCACTTTCCTGCGCAGGTCGTCCCAGATGGGGCGCATCTCCGTGTAGCTCTCCTTGATGTTGACGAAGATCACGGAGACTCCGGATTTGGACTGGCTCGTGAGAAAGTCGAGTTCGGGGATTTCCTGGATCGCCTTTTCCAGCTTGTCTGTCACCAGCTGCTCGACCCGTTCGGGACTGGCGCCGGGAAAGTAGGTGGTCACCTGCGCTATCCGGATGATAAAGCCCGGATCTTCGTCCTGCGGCATTCTGCTGTACGCGATCATTCCGGCGAAGACAAGCACAAGGAGCGCCACGAACGTGACCCGGTTATTCCGGATGGCGGCGCGGGTGAAGTTCATTTCTTTCCGTCTGTGTCGTTCGGGAGTTTCACCAGGGTGTTGTCGGAAAGCGAGCCGACCCCCGCGGTCACGACACGGTCCCCATCCTCAAGACCCGAGAGAACCTCGATTCCGTTGCTGGTGAGTTCCCCGACGGTAACCTCCATCCTTCGAACGATGCCGAAACCGGGATCGGCCGGTTCGACAACGAACAGGAACCTTCCCGCGCGATCCTCGCCCAATGCCACGGGGGGAACGAGAAACCGCTTCCGCTGGTCGGGGGATTCGAAACGGAAGGCGACCTCCGCGGTCATCCCGGAGCGGACTTCGGAATCGCGACGGGTAAGCCGGACGGTCACAGGGTAGGTCGTGGCAAATTGCACGGCGGCAACGCCGACCTCGGTGACGGTGCCGGAGAACTCCTTCCCCGGCAAGGCGTCGAAGATCACGGTTACCCGGGAGCCCTTCCGAATATCGGAGATCAGGCTTTCCGGGATGGCGACCTCCACCTCGATCGTGGAGCCGGAATGGAGCAGGGCGACCGTTTGTCCCTTCTGTACATTCTCGTTGGTCTCCACCTCGACCGACGCGATGGAGCCGGTGACGGGAGCATGGAGCCTGGTGTAGCTGACCTGCAGCCGCGCCTGATCGAGTTTGGTCCTTTTCGAGCGGACGGTGGCTTCGGCCGATTCCGCGGAAGCCCGTGCCGCATCCAGGTCGTTTCGCGAAGCATTCTGGTTCTCATAGAGCTGGCGCACCCGATCGTAGTTCGCGGCGGCGTTTCGTGCCTCCGCCTGCGCGCGGGCAAGAGATGCCTCCGCCTCCTGTCTCTCGATTTCGTTGTCCTTGGGGTCGAGCGCAGCGATGATCTGCCCTTTCTTGACGACGTCGCCCACCTTGATCGGAAGCGATACGAGGGTGCCCGCCACCTTGAAGCTGATCCTGGACTCCATCCCGGCGCGCGCGGTTCCGGAAAACGTGCGCAGACGGGCCCCGCCCGTCGAAGCGATTCTCGTATACCGCACAGGGCGAATAACCGGTTCCGTCACTTCCTCGGATTTCTGGCAGGAAACGAGCAGGAACAGGGAAAACAGAACGGTTGCGCCGGCGGAGAGGAAACGGCTGATGCGACTCATCATGCCCCCCCACCCATTAAGACATAAGGAGTTCCCGCCTATCAACGGCAAATTCCGCCGGAGAAAAAACGTATGGGGAGAAGACTTTGGGAATATGCGGTATATTTTCCCCACCCCACTACCTGGTTAAAAAAAAAGGAGCGGATGCCATGGAACCGATACGAATCATGCCCTGTCTCGACATGAAGGACGGCCGCGTGGTCAAGGGAGTCCACTTCGTAAACCTGCAGGAGGCGGGGGACCCGGTCCAGAATGCCGCGTTCTACCAGGAGGAAGGGGCGGACGAACTGGCCATGCTGGACATCGCCGCAACGCTGGAAAACCGGAAGACCCGCCTCTCCTGGGTCCAGGCCGTCTCCGCCGTGATCGACATCCCCTTGACCGTCGGGGGCGGGATCGGGACCCTCGAGGATATCGAGATGGTGCTCGCGGCAGGGGCCGACAAGGTCTCCATGAACAGCGCAGCAGTCAAGGACCCGGACCTGGTGAAAAAAGCTTCGGAGAAGTTCGGGAAGGAGAAGATCACGGTCGCCATCGACGGCTGCCGCAACCAATCCATGCCTTCGGGATTCGAAGTCGTGGTGGCGGGCGGCACGAAGCCCGTGGGCAAGGACGCGGTCGCCTGGGCAAGCCGGTGCGAGGAGCTGGGCGCCGGCGTCATCCTCCCTACAAGCATGGACGGCGACGGCACGAAAGCCGGGTACGACCTTCCGTTCACGCGCGCCATCTCCGATGCGGTTTCGCTGCCTGTGGTGGCATCCGGCGGGGCCGGGAAGCTCGAGGATTTCTACCAGGCAGTGACGGAGGGCGGCGCATCCGTTCTCCTGGCTGCCTCGGTGTTCCACTTCCGACTGCTCGGCATCGGCCAGGTCAAAGACTACCTGCGTTCCAAAGGGCTGCCGGTGGCGGGGAAGTAACCGTTCCTTCGTTTGAACCGGTCACAATTTGCGACCTCAAGTTCTCTGCGGTCTCCTTCCATCGGTTTAACGGCGCCATGTTTGGTTTGAGGGAACGTGGGGGGGTAGTATGTAAAAACTGATCTGGATCCGACATCGGTTTCGCCGAAAGACCCCCCGGACACGCTGCCGAGTCGCCTCTTTTCCGCCCACCGATTCTCCCCGATGTTATGAAAACGTGAATTTCCCGTGATTCCACCGTGATTGCTCCCGGGTACATATGGAGAAAGAAATACACCAAACCAGGGAGGTCAATCGATGAAAAGGAAAACCATTACAGGGGTTTTCGTATCCGCGATCGTTTTTTTCACCTTCGCCTCTCCGCTTCCGGCCGCCCAACTGACTGTCGAGGTGACCAATTTGACACACGGTATCCACTTCACGCCGCTTCTCATCACGGCACATGACAATGCGACACACCTGTTTCAGGGAGGGGCCACGGGAACGTCCTCCTTGCAGTCCATGGCCGAATGTGGGGATATCTCCGGCCTGGTAAGCGATCTCGGGGGTGAAGATGCCGACACGGTCGCCAATCCGGCAGGAGGAGTGCTTGCGCCGGGAACGACTACGGTGGCCAGCCTCGATACCACGGCCACGGGGAACACCCACCTATCCCTTGTGGCAATGCTTCTCCCCACGAACGACGGCTTCGTCGGCGCGGACTCCCTGAAAATTCCGGAAATCCCGGGAAACTATATTTTCTATCTCAATGGATACGACGCGGGAACGGAGGCGAACAGCGAACTGCTGGATACGAGCGGTTGCAGCCCCGGCATGCCCGGTATGCCGGCGGCGCCAGGCGGTGATGCAGGAACAGGAGGAACGGGAGTGGCCTCGTCGGATTCCAATCCTTCGGTCCACATCCACCGCGGAAACCTGGGCGATACCGACGTCTCCGGTGGATTCAGCGACCTCGACAGCAGAATTCACCGTTGGCTGAACCCCGTTGCCAAAGTCGTCATAACCGTACAGTGAGGGGGATTGCCATGAAAAGAATGACACGAGTCCAGTGGATCGGCGCCGCCCTGTTTCTGTCGGTCTTCGTCGCACTTGCCGGTTGCGACAACGATGACGCGGCCCCACCGGCAAGAGAAGGAACATACCGGGTCGTCGTGACCAACCTGACCGGCAACCAGCCGCTTTCTCCGCTCGGGGCGGTCATCCACTTCGGCGGCTACACCGGATGGGAGATTGGAGCCGCCGCCTCGCCCGGGCTGGAACGGCTTGCCGAGGGCGGTGATCCGGCGGACTTTCTCGCCGAGGCCCAGGGAAACGCGGATGTCCTGTCGACGGGATCGGGCAGCGGGCCCATCGGCCCGGGCGCAAGCGACAACGTTTCGCTCACAACGACGCCATCGCCGGATCTCCGCTTGACCTGGGCGACGATGCTCGTCAACACAAACGACGCGTTTATTGGAATGGCGGGCCTGTCCATAGGAGACCTGGCGGTCGGGGAGAGCAAAACGGTCTACGCGCATCCCTACGACGCCGGCACGGAGGAAAATACCGAAACGGCTTCCACCATGCCCGGCCCGGCGGGAGGAGGCGAGGGATTCAACGCACAGAGACTGGATCGCGATTTCGTTTCCGCCCACAGCGGAGTCGTTACGAGCGACGACGGACTGGCCACGTCGGCCCTCGACGAATCGCACCGGTTTCTCGCCCCCGTAGCAAAGATTGTCGTGACACGCACGCAGTAGGTCGGGGACCGGGAAACCGTCTGTATCAAACAGTCACCTTGAGGGGTGCGGCAGGCTTCTCCCACGCTGCCGCAGCCCCTTGATACTCTGCCGAGTCGCTTCCTTTCCGGTCCTCCGCGACAGGGATTGCCGCATCCCCACGCCAGGATGATATGGTGATACCGACGTGCTGAGCAAAACCCTCTACATGCGGGGCCTCCAGTGCCCCAAGTCGCTCTGGCTGGACCGGAAGCAGCCGGAGGTGCGCACCCCGCCGCCGCCGGATCTTATCGCCCGTTGGGAGGCCGGCAACGAGGTCGGCCTCTACGCCCAGCTGCTCTTCCCCGGCGGTGTGGAGATCCCCTACGACGGCCTCACCAATGTACAGAAGCTCGCCAAAACCAAAGACCTGCTCGCCAAAGGCGCGCAGACGATCTACGAGGCGACCTTCTCCTTCGATGGCGTCCTCGTCCGGGCCGACATCCTCCATAAGACCGAGGGCGGCTTCGACCTCTACGAGGTGAAAAGCGCCGCCGACGTCAAGCCGCATTTCCCGGATGACGTGGCCATCCAGTACTTCGTCCTTACCGGGTGCGGCTTGCCCTTACGCCGCGCCTTCCTCGTCCATATCGACACCGGGTACGTCCGAAGGGGAGAGATCGTCCCCAAGGAGCTGTTCGGCATGCAGGAACTGACCGAAATCGCCCAGGAGAAGCAGGCCGCCATCCCCGGAGAGCTTGCCCGCATGCGCGAGGTCCTGGCCGCCGGCCTCCCCGATATAGACATCGGCCCGCAATGCACCGACCCCTACGAGTGCGACTTCAAAGCCCATTGCTGGCGGCAGATCCCCGAGCACTCGGTCTTTGATTTAAAGGGCAGGGGAGTCGACAAGTGGGAGCTCTACCGGAAGGGGATCGTGCGGATGGACGACGTCCCGCTCGAGCGCTTGAACAGCGCGCAGAGGATGCAGGCCAAATTTTACCGGAACCGGGGCCAGCACGTGGACCTGGACGCGATCCGGGAGTTCCTGGAGGGCTTACGCTTCCCGTTGTGCTTCCTGGATTTCGAGACCTACGACTCTCCCATCCCCCCCTTCGACGGCACCCGGCCCTACCAGCAGATCCCGTTTCTTTTTTCCCTTCACCGGCTGGATTCCCCTAGCGGCACGTTAAGCCACTCCGAGTTCCTGGCGCCCCCGGGGCAAGACCCGCGTAACGCGCTGACCGAACGCCTGCTCGCCGCCATCCCCGAAGATGCTTGCGTCCTCGCCTACAACAAGACGTTCGAGGCCCGGGTGCTCAAAGACCTGGCCGAGCGGTTCCCCGCGCACCGGGAGCGGCTGCTCACGATCGCCGAGGGGATGGTGGATCTCATGGTCCCGTTCCGCCGCCGGGACATCTACGACTGGCGGATGGACGGCTCCTACTCGCTGAAAAGCGTCCTGCCGGTCCTGGTGCCGCAGCTTTCCTACGAGGGACTGGCGATCCGGGAGGGGAAGGAGGCCTCCCTGGCCTACCTCGCCCTGGATAAGATCGAAGGCGGCAAGGAACGGGAGAAGGCGGAGGAAGACCTGTGCGCGTACTGCCGGCACGACACCATGGGGATGGTAAAGCTCCTGGAGAAGATGCGGGAACTGGCGGAATGACCGTCGGGCGAGGTTATCACATATTGTGACAACCCCCGCGTCCCGCTACGGCATCGAACTTCTCGGTGCCATATTACCGCGACGGGCAGCCTTCGCATCCAGCAGGAAGACCTCCAGAAGCTCCGCCATGTAGGGAATGAAGGGCATCGGCTTCAAGCCGAGGTCGCCGCAGGCCCAGGCGTGCATCCGGTATTTTCCCAGGACGAACTCTTCCGGTGCACCTTCCTGGAGCAGTCTTCGGATGAGGGCGACCGCACGCAGGGGGTATTTCTGGCCCGGGGGAGCGATCTGGTGGTAGATGCCTTCCGCGATCGCAGCCGTTCGGGGGGCGCCCCTGCCGGGGCGTCGTCGCGTCCATCCGGACCGGGACGCCGCGCGCGTCTTCGCATCACTTGGCACATCCGCCGGAGTCCCCCCGTTGCGAAGAAGCCGGTTCCGGGCCGCGTATTCCCAGAGGGCGGCGTCCTGGTACCTCACGGAAGGAGGCCGGGAATCCCGGGGCTCCCGGGCGGGGTTTGGAACACCGGCTGCGTCATTCCACATGTTGGACACGGATTCCCTCGCTTGCGACAAAGTACCCGCGGCCCACCGGTCCGCGGAGCGTTCCTTACAGAGTATATGAAATCACCCCTCTTTGGGAATGCAGTAGAGGTGATGGAGCACAATGGGATTCAAGATGACTGGGTTTCGAACCAGGGATGGTTTGAGAATGAGTCAGAATCCGATCCGTCGACGTGGTGGCTTTGGCGGTTCCATCAAGGCACGGATTGCGTCGAAGACCACGCGGAATTGGGCGTCGTATTTCCCTTCGAGAGCGTTTACCTTGCGGGCGAGTTCCTCGTGGGATAGGAGCATTTTCCGCATCCGGACAAACGCGCGCATGATGGCGATATTCACTTGGATAGCCCGCTCGCTGTTCAGGACGCCGGAGAGCATTGCGACACCCTGCTCGGTGAAGGCATAGGGCAGCTTCCGCCGCCCGCCTCTTCCCGGCTTTGATATCGCAATTTGCGATATCAAAGAATTGTATTCATCTGCAGTAAACCGGAACATGAAGTCCTCTGGAAAGCGTGTGGAGTTCCGTTTGACAGCTTCGTTAAGACGAAAGGTTGTTACGCCGTAGAGTTCCGCAAGGTCAGCGTCCAGCATGACGCGTTGCCCCCGAATTATTTGAATTCGCTGAGAAATATCCTTCGTGCGAAAGGGCGGTTTTGATATCACGATTTGTGATTTCAAATCGTCGTTCATGCCAGGATGGTTATCAATTATTGTGCCAATCGGCTCCGGATGTCCTTAAAACGATGAGGTTTTTTTGAGGTCACAAATTGTGACTTCAAGTTTTTTGCTTCCTCCTCCCTCGATCGGATCAACCGTGTCATCGACGGATGGAAAGAATGTCGGGGGGGTATTTTGTGAAAACTGATGGCAATTTGCCATCAGTTGCGCCGAACGACCTCTCGGATACTCTACCGGGTTGCCTCCTTTCCGCTCGCCCGCGATCCTGCCGTTACGCGCTTGCCCTGTTCAGCAGTTCGATGGCGGAAGGGTCCACAGCCATTTGCCGAGAACGGTTTCGGATTCGCCCCCCTGGTGACCCGGGACCCACGCGGAGTAGATGTCCGCCGTGTCGAACTGTCTAAGCGGCTCTCTCGTGAAGCAACGACTACCGCGCGGATGAGGCCTCGAACTGCCCTAAGGCTTCAAACGCCTCGCACCCGTAAACCATCGCCGGCCCTCCTCCCATGTAGATGGCGACTCCGATGGCCTCCACGATCTCCTGCCGGGTGGCGCCGGCACGCAGCGCGCCGCGAACGTGAACGGCGATGCAGCCTTCACAGCGGGCGGTGATGCTGATCGCCAACGTGATGAGCTCCTTGAATTTTGCGCTCAGCGCGCCGTCGGCCATGGCCTGCTTGTGCAGCTGTCCGAATCCGCCCATCGTGCCTTCCGCCTCTTTTCCCAGTTTCCCCAGCAGACCTTTGATGCGGTCGTAATGTTCGGGATATCTTTTTTCCATGATCTGTTCCCCTTTCTCCGCGTAAGCCACGCGGCAAGTCGTTTTCTTCCCGGGGGGCAGGCCGCGGTCAGCCGCAGCAGGCCGAATTTTTCGCATCCGGTGTGCGCAGTCCGGCTTTCACATCGGAGGCGAAGGCGTCCATCTCGGTATGTGCCCCCTTGCGGACCTGCTTGCCCGTCTCGATCGCAGCCGCGATCTCCCCCGGGCTCGCCCCCGACTCAAGCGCCTTGTCCGTGTGGTATTGCAGGCAGGGCTGACAGTTGGCGGTGACAGACGCGCCCACGGCAACGAGCTCCTTGATCCTGGTGTTCCATTCCATGATCTTTCACCTCCGGGTTTTTTTGTGGATTCGGCGGATCGTTCTCTACCGATTCCTCTCATCTGATAATGAATATGACGGGTAGTCGGGAAGCATAACAGATGCACCGCTTCAATTTCCTTGCGGTTACAGTTGACGATTGGGGTAAACTGTACCCGTTCCGCATAACGGGAACTGAACCTGTGCCAATCATCAATAGGGGAGTAGAATCGGATCGTCATGAGAGCGACCGGTCAGAATTTAGGTGGGAAAATGCCGCTGTACGAAGAGATCGCTACGAAGATCGGGGAGATGATCGACCAGGGGACCTACCGGCCGGGGGACCGGGTTCCATCGATCCGGACCTTAAGCCGGAAGATGCGGGTCAGCATCAACACGGTCATCGAAGCCTACGCTCACCTCGAAAACTGCGGAATGATCGAGGCACGACCGCAATCGGGATTCTACGTTTGCAGCCGGGTCCTGGAACCCAAGGTTGATCCTCCCGCGGGGAACGCGGAGGAGGAGCTGATTTCGTGCTGCGTGTCCATCGAAGAGACTCCCTTGCGGATCATGCGTTCCTTGTCCGACACCTCCCTGGTTCCTCTTGGCGTGGGGATTCCGAATTCCGATCTGTTGCCTGTCGACAAGCTGAACCGGATGCTCTCCACCGAGTCACGCCGGTTCCCCATGCAGAGCGTGTCCTATGCCGGCGCGCGCGGGAATCAGCGGCTGCGCACGCAGATCGCAAAGCGCGCGCTCAACTACGGTTGCACCATCTCCCCCGAGGAGATCGTCGTCACTTCCGGCTGCATCGAGGCGGTGACGCTGGCGTTGCAGGCAACTTGCCAACCCGGGGACACCGTTGCCATCGCCTCCCCGGTCTATTACATTTTGCTCCATTCCCTCCAGTGGATGGGGCTCAAGATCCTGGAGATCCCTTCCACCCCACAGGAAGGGATGAGCATCGAGGTGCTGAACTACGCGATCCGGCACACCCCGGTCCACGCCTGCCTCGTCATATCGAACTTCAACAACCCTCTGGGAAGCGTCATCCCGGATGACAGGAAGCGGGAGCTGGTCGCGCTGCTGGGACAACATGACATCCCCCTCATCGAGGACGATGTGTACGGCGACCTCGCCTTCGGCCCGTCCCGCCCCTCCGCGATCAAGGTGTACGATGAGAAGGGGCTCGTCCTATACTGCTCCTCCTTCTCCAAGACTCTCGCACCGGGATACCGGGTCGGCTGGATCGTCCCCGGGAGGTATCATCGCAGAGTCCGGCAGCTCAAGGCCTTCCTCAACATCGCAACCGCCTCGCCGACCCAGCTTGCGATCGCCGAGTTTCTGACCAATGGTGGTTACGATCACCATCTTCGAAGTCTTCGCCGCGTGTACAGCCGGCAGGTCGCAAAACTCCGGGACGCCGTCGGTCGCTGCTTTCCCCCGGGGACACGGGTCACCCGCCCCGAGGGGGGCTTCATCCTCTGGGTGGAAATGCCGAAAGAGGTCGATGCCTCAAGGCTCTACGAAGAAGCCATAAAGGAGAGAATCGGCATCGCCCCCGGCCCCCTTTTCACAACGGGTGACCGGTACAGGAACTGCATCCGGCTCAACGCCGCATTCTGGTCGGAACGCGTCGAGCAGGCGCTGGAAACGTTGGGCGGGATGGCGGAAGGGATGGTTAGAGCCCCGGGGCCCACCGAGGCGCCTCCAGCCGGCTGAACTGCCCCCCGTCCGTTGTTCCAAAGGGCTTCCGGTGGCGGGGAAGTAACCGTTCCGCTGATACCCTGCCGGGTCGCCTCCTTTTCGCTCCCCCGTGGCGGGTTGAACTGTATGGATCAATGAGGCATACTGATGCATATGAGAACAACTCTGAACATCGACGATGACCTCTTGCGGGAGGCCCAGGAGCTTTCGGGGATCCGGGAGAAGACCGCCACCGTCCACGCCGCCCTGGAGGCGCTGATCGCCAGGGAGAGCGCCCGCCGGCTCGCGGCGCTGGGCGGCACCGAGCGGCAACTTCGCCCGATCCGCCGGCGCAGGAGCGGGAAACGCGCCTGATGCTGGTCGACACCTCCGTCTGGATCGACTATTTCCGCCGGGGAAACGTGGTTCTGGCCGAACGGTTGAACCGCGGCGAAGTCCGGTCCCACCCCTTTGTGACCGGGGAACTTTCGTGCGGAAACCTCCGTCGACGGAAGGAGATCCTCTCGCTCCTGGCAGCGCTCCCCCAGGCCATGCTCGCTGGTCACGAGGAGACCCTGGCGTTCGTCGAGGCGAACCGGCTGATGGGGCGGGGGATCGGCTGGGTCGACGTCCATCTGCTCGCCTCCGCCCGCCTGACCGGGATTCCTCTTTGGACCCTCGACCGCAGGTTGAAAGAGGTCGCGGGATCCCTGGGTCTTGGCCCCATATCCTGATTTCTTTTTCAACCAGGCAGCTTCGAAGCCCGGATTTCGAACCGGGGCCTGCACGGGGCCGGACGTTACGCGCTTGCCCGATTCAGCAGCTCGATGGCGGAAGGATCCACAGCCATTTGCCGAGAACGGTTTCGGATTCGCCGCCCTTGTGACCCGGGAC
>JBFKGZ010000029.1:0-24314 GCA_041633075.1 Candidatus Deferrimicrobiaceae bacterium
CCCGTGGTTCCCATCCGGAAGCCCGCCTTTTCCGCGCGGCGGAAAAAATCCGCGTCCTCGAACTGGCCGATCCGGAAATTCTCGTCGAACAGGCCGATTGTCTCGAACACTCTTCTCCGCACCATGAAGCAGACCCCGTCGGCAACTCCCATCCGGGAGATGTCGCCCATCCGCCGGACGAATTCGGCGCCATATACCCCGATATCGTAATTGTACTTCCCCTCCCGGATCGCCGGACTTACGATGTCGAGCCTCTCCTCCTCCGCGAAAGACAACAACCCCCCCATCCAGCCCGAATACACGATCACGTCGTTGTTGAGGATCATGACCCATTCCGACCGGGTTGCTCTCACTCCCTGGTTCCACGATGCGGCGCAACCGAGGTTTTCCACGTTGTGGATCACCGTTATCTCGGGGCAGGACGCAAGGTATTCCGCCGTCCCGTCCGAAGAACCGTTGTTGATGACAACGATTTCCGATGCACGGTCCCCGGTGGCACAAAGGCTCTCGAGGCAGATCTTCGTGTACGACAGCTGGTCAAGGACGGGGATGACGATGCTCACGTCCACCGGAATGCTCCGAAGTTCAATCTGCCGCCCCTTCCCGTAAATATCTCCCTGGTGATTCCTGCGAGCGAAGGGGACCCGCGGAGCGTCCTTCTTCCCTGCCACCGAAACCCTTCGGCGGTTCGGAGGGGGAGGGATACGGGACCGGTCATTTCGCGTCGTCCCCCCGTTTCCCCTGCAGCTCCGACAGCTTCGCGTACTTGGCGAACGTGTACCTTGCATAAAGGACCGCGAGCCGAAACCCCAGTGCCCCGTCGAGAAACCCTCCCTGCAGAAAAAACATCCTGAAGAAGGTATACGGAGGGCGAAGGAGCAGATCCGCGGTCGTCGCCCGTCGGCCCGAGCGGGCCATCTCCTGCGCCCCCAGCGCGGAGTAACGGTTCATCCTCTCGAGGAAATCGGCCGTGTCCCGATAGGTGAAGTGGAGCAGTTCCCCGTCGAGCGTCCCCACTGCGCCCGAAACGCGAACCGCTTCATGGACGGACCTGCCGTCGAATTGCCCGCTGTCCTTCCGCCAGAGACGAACCAGGTAATCCGGGTACCAGCCCCCGTGCCGGACCCATATCCCTCCGAAGAAATTTCTGCGACATACCCGGAACGCGTCCACCGATACGCTCTCGAGATCCAATACGCCGACTTCTTCGGCGAGTTCGGGCGTGACCCGCTCGTCGGCGTCGATGCTGAAGATCCATGGACCCTCCGCCTTGTCAAGGGCGCTGTTCTTCTGGGGACCGTACCCCTTCCACTCCTCGGAATACCAGCGGACACGCGGGTCTCGGCGGCAGATCTCCTCGGTGCGGTCCACGCTCCCCGAGTCGACCACGACGATCTCGTCGGCGAATGTCAGGGAAGCGAGGCAGTCCGCCACGTTCCTCTCCTCGTCTTTCGTGATCAGGATCGCGCTGATTCCCGTCACGTCGTTCCAGCCTCCCGAACGGGCAGACCCATCGCTTCCGCCACGCCATTCGCAGAATTGCCTCCCCTGCCCCCGGCGTCCCGCCCGAAACCCGTCCGCGGGCAGACCGCGCAGGGCATCGGCGCCTTCAGAAAAGCGAGGATGGAGACGGGCAACGTCGCCCTCCCTTCCTCACAGCCAGTCCGTGTGCGCCGGTCGGGAGAGGTCGACCCCCGCCATGGAAACCGACACCCGGGAAAGGTTACGGCTCTGCCTCCCGAACGCCCGCCACACCGGCAGCCGCATCCCGTAAAGCCGCAGGCTCCCGATCCCCGGCTCGCCCCGAGACATCCCTGGGACCGGGACAAGGCAGGTCGAGGGCCCGCCAAGCACGTTGGCCGCCCAGTGCGAATACCCCGACAAGGGCGTCGCGAGTATCACCGGACAGCACGCAAGCGCGAACATGTCCGCGACGGGATGGACGTACGACTCGTGTCCCCCGCACTTATAGCCATAAGGATTGGGGACGTTCATCGATACAACATCGAAATTCTTCCGGATCACCGTGTAGGAAGTGGGATCGCCGGTGGCAGACAGCAGGAACAGGACATCTTTCTGCCGGCGGGCGACCGCCGCCATGACATGCTCGTACCACCATATCGGCACGGAAGGCCACTCTATCGCGGTCACGTCGTAACCGTCGTCGGAAACCTCAGCGTAGTCCCCGCGGCGGAGGTGGACGCCCACGACCGGTCGGTCCCCGAACCGCGAAAAGGTTTCCCGGATCTCCCCGGCGAGGTCCGGATTCAGGCGGATCTTCGCGGCCACCTCGAGGTAGATCGGGTCCAGACGGAACGCGGGGCCGTCCAGCGATCGGAGGATGATCTTTCTGTTTTTCAATCCCCTGAACCGTTTGTCGTCGCAACTCCGCAGGCGAATGGCCCCGATCCGGGCGAGGATACGCACCGTTCCCCGGCGTGTGTCCGCAACCGAGAAGGAGTCGAGCTCCGGCCAGTCCAGGATGATCTCATGACCGTACGTTTTCCGGATGGCAAACGCCAGAGGCAGCGTCTCCAGCTTGTTGCTGATGCCGACAAAGTCGTCGATGTAGATCTCCGGCATTTTCGCCCTTCATGCTCCCATGGCTTCCGGTTCGATCAGCGACGCCATCGCCGCGGCGGCATCCCCGGGACGGATACTCTCCCGGCACTCGGCGTCCCGGTCGCACTGTTTGCGAAGGCAGGCCGTGCAGGGCAGCGGCGCCTGGAGGAACCGGTGGTCCGGGCCAAGCGGCGCATTCCGGCGACCCTCGGTGGCACGAAAGAGGGAAACGGTTTTCGCCCCTACCGCCGCCGCGACGTGGAGAGGACCGGCGTCGGGGCCGAGCATGTATCTGCAGACCTTGTAAAGGGCCGCCAGTTGCCGTAATGCGAGGCGGGGCAGCACTCTTGCCGCTCCCCCCGCAAGTTTTCTGATCTCCTCCGCCTCTTCCCTTTCCTCCTCGTTCCCCCAGGAAAGGAATACGCCGATCCGGGGGAACCTGTCGCGGAGAAGACGGGCAACTCCCGCCCAGAAATCGGGATCCATCCTCTTGGTGGTCCAGGTGGTCCCTGCGTGGATGGCCAGCCGCGGATTCGTATCCGGCAACAGTTCCTCGAGAAGCCCGGCCGCCTCCTTGTCGGCGGTTTCGGAGGTGACGATGCCCGGGACGGTCCACCGCAAGGGGATCTCCCCCCCGAAGGGAGCGCTCACCACGCGAAGGATCTTCTGTGTCACGTGGACATCTTCCAGCCGCGAACGCACGTGCCGGTTCGTAAAGAGCAGGTTCGGGGATTCGCGCACCCCGCCCCTGTCGAACCCGAAGCGAAGTCCCGCTCCCGACAGCCGGGTCACCACCCCGCTCTTGATATTTCCCTGAATGTCGAACGCGGCATCATACACGCCTTCCCGCAGAAGGCGGACTGCATTCGCCGCCTCGCGTCGGGCGCTCCCCGCCGCCCACTGCCTTTTCCACGCACCAAGGTCCAGGGGGATCACGCGGCGCAGGCCCGGATTCCCCTCGAGAAGCTCCGCGAACCGGCGGTCCACCACCCAGTCGACCTGCGCGCCGGGGGCGGCCTTCCCGAGATAATCGAGGACCGGAAGAGCGTGCACCACGTCCCCCAGGGCGGAGAGTTTCACCACGAGAATCGTCCGCGGCCCCGCCGGTTCCATGTCACCGGGCCTCCGCCAGGAGCTCGCACGCGGCCGTCACGACCATCTCCGCGGTGACCCCCAGCATGCATTCGTGCCCCCGGTTGCACTCCCTCAGGTGGCAGGGGGAGCAGTCCACGTCCACCCGGACGACCCGCGACGTTTTGGTCCACGGCGCGGTCTTTTTCCAGTCCGTGGGCCCGAAGATCGCCGCGATTGGCACGCCCAGCGCCGCTCCGATGTGCATCGGTCCGGAGTCGTTCGTCACCAGGAACGCGCAGGAGGCAAGCAGGGACATCAGTTCCCGCACGGTGGTTCGTCCGGCGAGGTTCACGGGCTTGCGCCTCATCGCCGCCTCGATCTCCACCGACAGGGGGATCTCGGGAACCGACCCCATCAGGACAACGGCGGCGTTCCATTCCTCCGACAGTGCCTCGGCAACCTCCGCGAACCGGTCCGGGAACCAGCGCTTCGCGGAACCGAAGGTCGCTCCCGGATTGATCCCGAGGATCCGTTTCCCTTCCGGCACGCCCAGCGCGGCGAGCCGCGACCGCATCGCCGTCATCTCCTCCTCCGTCACCCGCAGTGACATCCGCGGGGAGGGGGCGGGGGGAACGCCGAGTTCCGCGAGGAGCCGGAGGTAATATTCCGCGTGATGCAGGGAACGGACCTCCTCCGTCACCGGGACGGGCCGGGAAAGCAGGAGACGCCTCCCGTCCGTTGCATACCCCATCCGTTCCGGTATGCCGGCCAGGAAGGCGAGAAGCGCGGCGTCCATGGCGTTCTGAAGCAGGAGGGCGACGGCGTATCCTCCCCTCCGCAGCTCCCTCGCCTTCCGGAGCATGCCGAAAGCCCCGGCGTGTCGGCCGTCCTTGTCGTACACCAGGGTTTCGTCGATGTCCGGGTGGTGCCGCAGGAGTTCCGCGACGAGGGGCTGGGCGGCGACCGTGATCCGGGCCTGCGGGCATGCCAGACGCAGCGCCCCGAGGGCGGGCGTCGTCAGTACCGCGTCGCCCAGCCAGTTGACGGCCCGGACGAGAACCCCGGAGGGTTGGCCCCACGGATACGAAACCATTGGTGTAGGATATCAGACGAAAAATCGCACCGACAGCATATCCTGTCCCGCCCGACCCTGCCGCAAATTCACTTCCCGAAGAACCTTCGTACCTGCCGGATCACCTCGTCCTGGTCCGCCTCGGAGAGAAAAGCGGACATGGGAAGCGAAACCACCTCGCGCGCCGCCGCCTCGCTTTCCGGAAAATCCCCCTTGCCGTATCCCAGTCCCCGGAACGCTTCCTGCAGATGGAGGGGGATCGGGTAATGCACCGCTGTGGGAATCCCGTTTTCCCGCAGGCGGGCGACGAGGTCGTCCCTCCTCGGCGTGCGGATGGTGTACTGCGCATAGACATGGGTGTTCCCGGGGCTCACGTCGGGAACGCCGACGAGATCCCCCAGCCGGTCGGAATAGCGCTGCCCCATGTAGCTGCGGACGCTCACCTCGTCGGAAAACCGGGGGAACTTGCCGAGCAGGACCGCCGCCTGCAGGTCGTCGAGCCGGCCGTTGATCCCGATGGCCCGGTGCTGGTATCGCTCCCATTGTCCGTGGTTGCGCAATCCCCGGACGCGATCGGCCACCTTGTCGTCGGATGTGAACACCATCCCGCCGTCCCCGTAGCAGCCGAGCGGCTTGGAGGGAAAGAAGGAAGTCGTTCCCACGTGCGGCCAGCCGCATGAGCGGCGGCCGTTCCGCTCCGCGCCGAACGACTGGGCGCCGTCCTCGATGACGAACTGGCCGTATTCCCCGCCGACCGAAAGGATCGTCTCCATGTCCGGGCACTGCCCGTAGAGGCTGACCGCGATGATCCCGCGGGTATTCTTCGTGACCGCGTCCTCGATCCTGGCCGCATCGATGTTGTACGTCTTCGGATCGATGTCCACGAACACCGGGGTGGCGCCGACGAACGCGATCATTTCGGCCGTGGCGATGAAGGTGAAGGGAGACGTGACGATCTCGTCCCCCGCCGTGACCCCGTTCGCCATGAGGGCGAGGAGGAGGGCGTCGGTCCCGGAGGAGCAGCCGATCGCGTGCGTCGCCCCGACGTAGGCCGCGAGTTTCCCCTCCAGTTCGTGCCCCTTGGGGCCCATGATGAACTGGGCGCCCCGCAGGACCTCCTCGATCTCCCTGCGGATCTCGGGCTCGTACGCCGCGAACTGGCTCTGCAGATCGACGAATTTCATGGGGGAGGATCCTCTCCGCACGGGGTTTCCCTAGCCGGCTTTCCTCCTTGTACCATACCCCCCGGGGTTTTCCAATTTGCGGCCCGTTTTTGGTGGCGCTCGCGGGATGGGCTTGCTATAAAAGTAAGGTTACGGAGGGATGGCCGAGTGGCTTAAGGCGGCGGTCTTGAAAACCGCTGAAGCGCAAGCTTCCGTGGGTTCGAATCCTACTCCCTCCGCCAGGAAGTTCGACGCCGGAGGATGAGAGGAATCGAACCGGAGTCGCCGCCGACGAGCAGGAGGAAAAGCGCGACTTCAGGAGCGCGGCAGGCGGCGACGAGGCCGGGAGGGCGATGGCGAAACCGCCGAGCCTAACGCGGTCGAATCCTACTCCCTCCGCCAGGATGTTCCGCGGAAATCAGACGGAGAGGTGGCCGAGTCGGCTGAAGGCAACCGCCTGCTAAGCGGTTGTACGGGTTAAACCGTACCGAGGGTTCGAATCCCTCCCTCTCCGCCATCGATTTCCGGTCGTTGCTGGTGTCGCAGAAACGAACCAGGTTTACGGAGAGGTGTCCGAGCTGGCCGAAGGAACGCGACTGGAAATCGCGTAGGTGGCTAAACCCCGCCTCGAGGGTTCGAATCCCTCCCTCTCCGCCATCCGTCGTAGCTCCGAGTCGCCGGGCCCCGAAGGAACCAACACCCGTCCCCTGGAGGGACACGATAAAAGAGGAGGTACGAGGAACAATGAAGAGATTGTCCCTGATGTTCGCAGCGCTCCTGGTGATTACCCTCACGGGAGCCTCCTGCCAGAAGAAGGAGCAGCCGCCGGTTCCCTCGCCGATGCAGGGAGGAGTCCCCGGACAGCCGGGAACGCCGCACGGACCGATGGAGGGAGGGCCGGAAAAGACGGTCGTCGTCCCCGAGGAAGTCAAGGCGGCGTGGAAGGCAGTGAAGATCGAGGTGGAATTCAAGGAGGCGAAGACCAGGAAAGAGTTCACCATCCCTCTGGATTCCGAGTTCCCGCTCCCGGATTCCGACCTGGTCGTGAAGACCGGCGTCTTTCTTCCCCACTTCTCGATGACAGCCGATCAGATTACATCCGCCTCCAACGATCTGTCGAATCCGGCCTGCAACATCGAGATCCAGGAGAAGGGAAAACAGGTGTACAAGGGGTGGCTATTTGCGAATTTCCCGGATGTCCATCCGTTTCAGCACGACAAGTTCTCGGTGAAACTGCTGGAGGGCGTGAAAAAGTAGGGCCCGGTTCGAGGGCCTGAAAAAGTAGGCCCCGGGTCAAGGTATTCCATCCGAGGGGAGGCCTTCCGCGGGACGGTCCCGCCGGGAGGCGCCCCCCGTTTTTCATGGGTCGTCCTTGTCCAAAACCCGGCGGAGCACCGCCATCATCTGCTGATGGATGTGGCCGTTCGAGGCGAGGAGGTCGGGCTGGTGGATATCGTACGGGGAGCCGTCAAGCCGCGTCGCCATCCCTCCCGCCTCACGAAGGATGAGAAGCCCGGCGGCCGTGTCCCAGGGTGCAAGCTTCAACTCCCAGAACCCGTCGAACCTCCCGCAGGCGAGGTAACACATGTCGAGGGCAGCCGATCCGTCGCGCCGGATCGCCTGACCTGTGAATACAAACTCCCGGAAAAAATCGAGATTGTTTTCGGTCGCCTGGTTCACGTCGTAGGAAAAACCGGTGGAAAGCAGGGACCGGCGCAGGTCATCTACCCCGGACACCGCAATCCGCTCCCCGTTGCGGAAGGCTCCGTTCCCCGGCGAAGCAGTGAACGATTCGGACAGTAGCGGATCGAACACGGCACCCGCAAGAAGCCCGCCGTCCCTTTCCAGTGCGATGGAGACACAGAAGCAAGGGTAATTGTGGGCATAATTGGTCGTACCATCGAGGGGGTCGATGATCCACCGGTACGGCGAGGGGGACACGTACTCTGAACTCTCCTCGGAAAGAATCCCGTGGTCCGGAAAGGCGGACCGGATCCGCTCGAAGATGTAGGCCTCGGACTGCCGGTCCACGTCCGTCACGAGGTTGATCTCCCCTTTGTAATGGATGGACTGCTGCTTCCCGTAGTTCCTCCGGAGGATCTCCCCCGCTCCTCGTGCCACGTCCTCGGCGAATTCCAGCCAATCCCGGTTTTCCAATGCGTGTCCTCCCCGGCTGCTTTGCGTCTCTCGCCGGGTCATTATAGTATGGAGATTGTGCAGACCCCGCAAGAGTTGCGCGGACATCCGGAATCTCCCTGCAAGGAGACCACCATGAAGCTCAAAATCCTCACCGTCCTGCTCACACTCCTTCTTCTGTTGCCGGCGTGCGCCTCCCGAAAGGAAGTGCGGGTTTGGAATTCCGGCGACAGCATCATCTGCCCGCATTGCGGCCGGGAATTTCCCGTGCCCGAAAAACTGGGACAATAACCGGCGACCATTCACCGGATTCTTCGGGGCGGGCGCCGTCAGAGGCAGGGGGACCATGTCGAAAACGATCCGGTCAGGGCATATTGCATTTCTTGTCCTGGCCATCCTGGTTCTGGTGGGCGAATACCTCTGGGAGAAAAACACCGGAGGATCCGGGAGCGCCTTATCGGAACTCCTCGTGGGGGGAAAGGTGGAGATCTCGCGAAATCTGACGTTCGACGTCGGCATCCATTGGGGCATGACCGACGCATCACCCGACGTCACGTACCTCGCCGGCGTCACACTCGCATACCCCGGGGAAGAACCGGCGGAAAACCACCCGCACGCCGAACGGGATACTACGCACGAGGTGGGCAAGGAAACGAGATAGGAGACGGAAGCAAAAATGCACATCCCCGACGGGTATCTCGGCCCCCCGACGTACATCGCGGCATACGCCGCCTGTGCCCCCCTCTGGGGAATTGCGGCCCGGAAGGTCCGGGAAAGCCTCGACACGCGGAGGGCACCCCTCCTCGCCATCGCAGCGGCCTTCTCCTTCCTCTTGATGATGTTCAACGTGCCCCTTCCCGGGGGGAGCACGGGGCATGCGGTGGGGGGCGTCCTGATCGCGATTGCCGTGGGTCCCTGGGGAGCAATGCTCTCCATCAGCATCGCTCTCGCCATCCAGGCGCTTCTCTTCGGTGACGGAGGGGTGACGGCGATCGGCGCGAACTGCCTGAACATTGCCTTCGTGATGCCGTTCACGGGGTATTACACGTACCGTCTTCTCTCCCGCATGGTCTCCTACGAGAAGGGGAAAGCCCTGGTCGCCGGGATCGCAGGATATATCGGGATCAATACGGCAGCATTCACCACGGCGGTCATGTTCGGGATTCAGCCCCTGCTGCACACGGCCCCCGACGGGCGGGCCCTCTACGCTCCCTATCCCCTCTCCGTGGCCATTCCCGTCATGATGATCCAGCACATGACCGTTATCGGCGCGGTCGAGGCCCTGGTCACGGGGCTTGTGGTCCAATACCTGCACCGTTCGAGATCCGCCTGGGTCATCGGCTCACAGGAAAGCGGACCCGCACGATGAGGGAATACCGGAAATTCCTGATCGCCCTGGGACTGATGGCGATTCTGACCCCCATCGGGCTGTATCTCCCGCAGATCATGAAGGCGGGGGGTGCGTGGGGCGAATGGGGGATCCACGAGGTAAATAAGATGATCGGCTACGCTCCCGCCGGGATGGAGAAAACGGCGGATACGTGGAAGGCCCCGATGCCCGACTACGCCCCTCCCGGACGAGAGAATGCCCCCCTCCCGACACAGGGCGTTCACTACCTCCTCTCGGCGTTCCTCGGGATCGTCGCCTCCGGAGGAGGCGCCTACCTGCTTGCCCGTTGGCTGACGCGACGGGGACGGCCTCCCGCCGACAGGCGGTCATGAGGGGGCGATGGACGAAACCGCGAGGGAAAGACGATTTCGAGAGATGGCCGCGTCGCGGGGTCTTATTGTCCCGGGGAGGACCCACGTCGAGAAGACCCTCCGGAATCTGTCCCTGTTCTTCTCCCGCTCGATGTTCCGGGAGGAGACGGCACGCCGGGCGGGCATCCTGCAAAGGGTAGACCCGAGGGCAAGACTCCTGGCGACGCTCTTCTTCCTGGTCAGCGTGAGCCTCTCCCGGTCGATCCCCGCGTTGCTGGCCCACGCCGCCCTCCCCCTGGCGGCCATCGCCCTTTCCCGTATCCGTCCGGTGGAGTTTCTGGGAGCGGGATTCCTCGTCGCGGTCGCGTTCACCCTCCTCATGGCGGCCCCCGCCGCGCTGAACGTGTTTTTCGACGGAACGGTCATCGTCCCGCTTGTCGACCGGGAGCAAGAGTGGCGCTACGGTCCGTTCTTCCTCCCGGCGGTGATCGGAATCACCCGGGAGGGGCTTCTCACTGCCGCCACGTTTCTTCTCCGCGCCCTTTCCTCGGTCGCGGCGGTCCTTTGGCTTACCCTTTGCACGCGATGGGCCGACCTGTTCCGGGCGCTCCGGTTCCTGCGCCTTCCCGCGATATTTCTCCAGGTGATCGGAATGGCCCTCCGCTACACCCACGCGCTGCTCCGCCATTCCGAGGAGGTCCACCTCGGAAAGAAGAGCCGCACCGTATGCCGTTCGCCGACGGCCGCGCAACAGGCGTGGGTCGGTTCCCGGATCGCCCGCTCCTGGGAAAGGAGTCTCCACCTGATGGAAGAAGTAAGCATGGCGATGGCCGCCCGCGGGTTCACGGGAGAGGCGAAGTTCCCCCTCGGCCCGTGGTTCGGCCCCGCAGAGTGGGTGCTGCTCATCGCGGTCGTGGTATTCTGTGTCGGTGCACACATCGCCTGATATGCCGGTGACGACGCACCGCAGCCCTCCGGTCGCCCCTCTCCTGGAGATGGACGACATTTATTATGCCTACCGTGAGGGAGTCCCGGCCCTTTCCGGCCTTTCCCTGTCCGTTTCTCCCGGGGAGCGCGTCGCGGTGCTCGGCGCCAACGGATGCGGCAAGTCGACGCTACTCATGCTTCTGGCGGGCCTGATCTTTCCCCATAGAGGAATCTACCGGGCCTTCGGCCGGGAGATCAACGACCGCCTGCTCTCCCGCGACGCGTTCGGGATGTTCTTTCGAAAGGAGGTCGGGATCCTATTCCAGAACTCCGACGCGCAGCTGTTCAACTCCACCGTCGAGGACGAGATCGCCTTCGGCCCCCTGCAGATGAACGATCCCCCCGAGGAGGTCCGGACGAAAGTACAACGGGCAATCGAGACGTTCGGGATCGGCGCACTGGCGGCCCGGGCTCCCTACGAGCTTTCGGGAGGCGAGAAGAAAAAGGTGGCGATCGCTTCCGTGCTGGTAATGGACCCGCAGGTTCTCCTGCTGGACGAACCCACCGCGGGACTCGACCCCCGGAGCAGCCGGGCGCTCGTGGACACGATCATCGAGGCGGAAGAGTCCGGGAAAACGGTCGTGACGGCCACGCATGACTTGCACGTCGTCTCGGAAATCGCCCGGAGAGTCCTCGTGGTCGGGGAGGACAGGCGAATTCTCGCGTCCGGCGCCCCCGAGGATATTCTCACGGACAGGTCCCTGCTGCTTGCCGCCAACCTCGTCCACCTGCATCGGCACGCCCACGAGGACTACTGGCACGTCCACGAGCACGAACACCCCGAGGTCGTCCACGTCCACGAGCACCCCGACGAACCCCCGCGGGCAGGAAAAAAACGATGAAGAAACGGGCGATCGTTCTGAAGTACGGAGAGACACAGGCGAGCCTCCCGGGCAAGATCCTCCGGGGCGTCTATCTGCTGGCCGCCCGGCCTCCTGTCCTGCCTCACTCCGAAAACACCCTGATACGGCAGAGGATATCGCGTCCCATCGGGTCCCTCCCCCTCCGGATGCTCGCTCGCGCCACAGACTCGGTGGCCGTTCCCGTTTCGGATATCACGCGCTACTCCGCCACGGAGAAGTTTCTCACGCCCCTTCTCGAGGAAACCGATGCTGCGGGGATCCCGAGGAAGCGCGTAAGCGTCTTCATCGCACGGGGGACTCACCGTGCCTTGTCGGACGCGGAACTCCACGCCGTCGTGGGGCCGGAGATCTCCTCCGGCATCCGCGTGGCACAGTCGGATCCCGACGGCGAGACGATCCGGCTCGGCGTCACCTCCCGCGGGACACCCGTCCGAATCAGCCGCCCCCTGATGGAGCACGACAGGATCGTCCTCACGGGGACCATCACCTTCCACTATTTCGCGGGGTTCGGAGGGGGAAGGAAGGCCCTCGTTCCGGGGTGCGCAGCGCGGGAAACCGCGTCCGCCACGCATTTCCGCATCTTTCGGACGGACGGGCCCGGAAAGCATCCGCTCGCCCGTCCCGGGGTTCTCGCCGGGAACCCCGTGCACGAGGATATCGTCGAGGCTGTCACCATGGCGGCCCCGTCGTTTCTGTTCAACACCCTGCTCACCCCAAAGAGAGAGATCTTCGACGCCGTCGCCGGCCACTGGCAGAAGGCCCACGAGGAAGCATGCGCAAGGTATGCGAAGGTCTACCGCGTCCTCGTGCCGAAGCGATATTCCCTCGTAATCGCCTCTGCGGGGGGGTTCCCGAAAGACATCAACTTCATCCAGTCGCACAAGGCGCTGGACAATGCGTTCCTGACCGCCGAGGAGGGGGGGGTCATCATTCTCCTCGCCGAGTGCCGGGACGGTCTGGGAAGCTCGTCCTTCTTCCCCTGGTTCCGTTTCGAGGACCCTGCGGAGATGGAGACCGAGCTCCGGACGAATTATCAGATTTACGGGCAGACGGCCCACGCGACGCTTACCAAGGCGAAATCATGCCGGGTGATCCTCGTCTCCAGCCTGCGGCCGGAGGAAGTGGAGAAGATGGGGTTGATCCCTGCCACCTCCCTCGACGAGGGCGTACGAGAGGCGGAAAGGCTGCTGGGAGAATTGCCTCCGGCTCTTGTCATTCCGGATGCGGGGTATGTGCTCCCGGACGTGGTGGGAAGCGTCGTGCCCCAGCCTCCGGGCAACATCCTGCGGTCTCCGTAGCCGCCTCTCCGGTCGCGGATCCTGCAATCATGTTGCTTCCCCCGGGCTCCTCTCTGTTAGAATCGCTACTGTTATGGCACGGTGGGAATGTGTTATCTGCGGGTATATACACGAGGGCGCGGAACCGCCCGACATCTGTCCGGTCTGCCATGCCCCAAAGGAATTCTTCCGCTTCCTTTAAGGATTGACAGGTCGCAGCCGTTCCCCGGTCATACCGGAGGAACGGTCATGTTCCGCGAACGGGGGATGCCATGGATTTTCTCCGCGAGTCGATGGATCGGCTGACGGAAGAGGCAAAAAGGATCGAACACGAACTCCGGGTGGTCCTCCCGAAGGAGATCCATACGGCTCTTGCCCACGGGGACCTTTCGGAGAACAGCGAGTACGAAGCGGCAAAGGAAAGGCAGTTAACCCTGAACGCAAGGCTCGGTCAGATCCAGAAGCGGCTTGCCGACCTTTCCCGGATCGATGTTACGGCCATTCCGAGGGATCGATCGGGTCTCGGGAGCAAGGTGACCGTCGAGAACGCCGGGACGGGACAGGAGATCGGATACACCCTCGTGATTCCGGAAATCGCCGACGGAAAGAGACATTTCGTCTCGATCGCCTCGCCCGTGGGGAAAGCCCTCCTCAACCGGAGGCCGGGAGACGAGGTGACGGTGGAAACGCCGAAGGGGATGCTGGAACTCGAGGTAACGGAAGTCCTCACAGCATTCGGCAACACCCTGCGGTAACGGAGTCACGCCAGCGAGGGAAACTTCCTCTTTACCTCTTCCGCAATCTCCCTGACCTCCTCCGACCGATGCCGGGGACAGACGAGGACCGCGTCTCCGTCCCGGATGACCATCACGTCCTCCATCCCGATGACCGCGACCACCCCGCGGTCCGATCGAACAAGTGAGCCGCGGCAGTCCGCGAGAATCACCTTTCCCGCGGTGACGTTTTCCCCCGCACCTCCCAGGAACTCGTGGAGGGAGCGCCAGGTGCCGATGTCGCTCCATCCGAACTCCGACGGGATGACGAGGATCCCGTCCTCCTTCTCCAGAATCCCGTAGTCCACCGAGATCGAGGGCATGCGGGCATAGGCGCGGCGCAGGCGATGCCGGACATCCCTCCTGTCGGCGTTGCGGAACGCCTCCTCCAGTCCCCGGTGGACTGCGGGGAGGAAGCGGGCGACCCGGTTGCGATAGGTCGCCGAGCGGACGACAAACACGCCGCTGTTCCAGTAGAACCGCCGCGAGCGCAGGAACCTCCGGGCGGTGCGCAGATCGGGTTTCTCCGTAAACCTCCGCACAACGAACACACCCTCCTTCCCCGGAAACGGCGCCCCCCGCTCGATGTACCCGTAGCCGGTTGCCGGATGATCGGGGGAAATTCCCAGTGTAACGAACCGCCCCGTCCGCCGGGCAACCCGCAATCCCTTCCTCAGCACCGACCGGAACGCAGCGGGATTCCCTACCGCGTGGTCGGCCGGGGTCGCGACGATCACCGCGTCCGCATCCCGGCGCTCAATGCGCATGGCGGCCAACGCCATGGCGGGAGCGGTGTTTCTTCCTTCCGGTTCCAGGAGGATGTTTCCGGGCGGGACGTTGAGGACGCGGGCTTTGAGGTTAGGAGCATCCTTTTCCCCCGCCACCACCCAGATGTTCTCCCGGGGCACCAGGGGGAGGAGGCGCCGGACGGTCTCGACGATCATCGGACCGTTTCCCGTCAGGTCCAGGAACTGCTTCGACCGGTGCATCCGGCTCTCGGGCCAGAACCTTTTGCCTGAACCTCCCGCCATAATGACCGCGTGGTCCATTTGGCATTACCTCCCCCGGAATTTACGATAGAATACAACGATGGAGAAGAACCTGAAGAACACTTTCCTCGCCGGTCTCTTCGTCATCATGCCGTTGGTGGTGTCCGTCGCTCTTCTCCTTTGGTTCTTCCAGAAGGCCGACAACCTGTTTTCCCCCCTCATCGACGGAGTGCTGAGAAAGATCTCCCCGGGCATCGGCCACATCCCGGGGACGGGAATCCTCACCGGGCTGGTGATCATTCTCGTCATCGGGTTCCTCGCGAGAAACGTCGTGGGCGAGCGGATCCTGGCCGCCCTGGACCGGCTCATCAACCGGATTCCGTGGTACCGGACGATCTACTCCACGCTAAAACAGCTGACGGACGCCTTCTCGCCCGACAATACCCGCTCGTTCAAGGATGTCGTACTCGTGGATTATCCCCGGGAGGGGTGCCAGGCGATCGGGTTTCTGACGGGCACGGTCGAGAGGGAAGGGAAGATCCTGGCCACCGTATTCGTACCCACCAACCACATCTACTTCGGTGATGTGCTCTTCCTTCCCGATGAGGACGTAACACGCCTGAACATGCCGGTCGAACAGGCGGTGCGCATCCTCGTCTCCGGGGGAATCGCCGCCCCGAAGAGGTTCCTCCCCAGGCAAAAAACAGACTTGACAAGACAATCGGTGCCCCCGTACCCTTAGAAAACCATGATTCCGATAACGCATGCGCGGCAGATTCTTCGACTTTGCGGTCTCGCCCTACTGGGCCTACGGGGGTGCCGGCCCGCGACCGCGTGAGCGCATGACGACATAGGCGTACGCTCAACATGGCCGTGGGAACAGGCAAAGGTTCCCGCGGCGTTTTTCGTTTCGGCCGCCGGGGACCAACAGTCCGGCGGTCTTTTTGTTGTTAACGGGGGACACTCCTGAAACGTTCTGCTCGAGCCGGGGAATGTCCCCCTGTAAGGAAAAACAGAAGGGAGGAAGTGATGGCAGAAAAAGTATTTATTTTCGACACGACGCTGCGGGACGGCGAACAGGTACCGGGCGCGAAGCTGGCGAAGGAACAGAAGGTGAAGATCGCCCGGCAGCTCGCGGCGCTCGGAGTGGATATCATCGAGGCGGGTTTTCCCGCCTCCTCGCCGGGAGATTTCGAGTCCGTCCAGGCGGTCGCACGGGAGGTCAAGGGGCCGATCGTGACGGGGCTCGCGCGGGCGATCAAGAAGGACATCGACACGTTGTGGGAGGCTGTCAAGAGCGCGAAGCGGGCGCGGATCCACACCTTCCTCGGCACGTCGGACATCCACATCCAGAAGAAGTTCCGCTCGGACCGGGAGAAAATCCTCCAGTGGTGTGTGGACACGGTAAAGTACGCCTGCTCGCTGTGCCCCGACGTGGAGTTCTCCACCGAGGACGCCGCCCGCACGGACTTCGACTTCCTGTGCCGGACGGTCGAGGCGGTCGTGAAGGCGGGCGCGAAAACGATCAACGTCCCCGACACGGTGGGGTACGCAACACCCCAGGAGATGGCGGACCGCATCCGGCGGCTGAAGGAGAGGGTCCCCGCGCTGGACAAGGTCATTCTCTCCATGCACTGCCACAACGACCTGGGGATGGCAACCGCCAACACGCTGGCGGGAATTCTCGCGGGGGCGAGGCAGGCCGAGGTGACCATGAACGGGATCGGGGAGCGGGCAGGAAACGCCGCCCTCGAAGAAGTGGTCCTGGCGATCCACACCCGAAAGGAGATCTTCGGGAACCTCCGCACGGGGATCAACACAAAGGAGATCATGAAGACAAGCAAGATGGTCTCGGCCCTCATGGGGCTCTCCATCCAGAGGAACAAGGCGATCGTGGGATCGAACGCCTTCGCGCACTCTTCGGGCATTCACCAGGACGGGATCATCAAGGACCGCTCCACGTACGAGATCATCCGGCCGGAGGACGTCGGCGGGTCGGCCCACTCCTTCACCCTCACGGCGCGCTCCGGCCGGGCTGCGCTCAAGCACCACATCGCGAACCTGGGGCACAAACTCACCGACAGCCAGATTGACTCCCTCTACCAGAAGTTCCTCGCGCTGGCGGACAAGAAGAAAGAGGTGATGATCGAGGACCTGGAGGTCCTCGTGCAGGAAGAGCTTTTCAAGGTGCCCGAGACATACCGCCTGGAGCACGTCCAGATCCTCTCCAGCACCGAGGCGACGCCGATGGCCGCGCTTCGGCTGCGCCGTCACAACGAGGTGATCGAGGAGGCGTCCACGGGGAACGGTCCGATCGAGGCCGCCTACAAGTGCATCGAGCGGATCGTCGGGAAGAAGTTTACGCTGATCAATTTCGGGCTTTCCGCCGTCACGTCGGGCAAGGACGCCATCGGCGAGGCGACGGTGAGGATCCGGGACAACGGGACGATCTTCGCCGGGGCGGCGAGTTCCACGGACATCATCGAGGCGGCCGTCAAGGCGTACCTCAACGCCATCAACCGGTGGGTCGCCGAGGAGGCGAAAGCGAAGGCGACCCGGAAGACGAAGAGAAAAGCGGTGAAGAGACTGGCCATCGCCTCCCCGTAACCGGGGACCGGCAGGGAGGGGAGGACGCCGAAGGCGGGAATCGGTCGAACGGTCGAACGTCGCGCTTCAGGGGCGCCCGCTTGCGGGCGGTCCCTGCAAGCGCTGGTCAGGGCGAGAGTTCTGCAGCCACGGCATTCCCATCATTGTGCGAACCTGGCGACGGACTTCTCGTTCCAATTAATGCCCTGACCAGGCCGGTCAGGGACCATGAGGTGACCGTCCTTGAGTTGAAACGGCTCGGAAAGGATTGGATCAGCAAAATCTTGCCACTCAAGCCAGTGTGCGGTATCGGTGACGCGCATGAGATGCGCGGCGATTTCCGGGTAGAGATGCGTGGACATCGGGATGCCGGCGGCACCCGTAATTGCCGCCGCACGCAACCATCCGCTGACACCGCCAATGCGCATGAGGTCGGGCATAATGTAGTCGCCTGCACCGGCAAGCACGGCTTGATACAGCAGGCGCGTGCCGTAGAAGTTTTCCCCGAGCTGAATCGGAGTCTTGAGCTCCCGCGCCAACTGCACGTAACCCGGAATGTTGTCGTAGGTGATCGGTTCTTCAAACCAATAGAGCCCCTGGTCGTCGAGCGCGTGGCATCGCACGAGGGCGTCTCCCAGCGACAAGCCCTGGTTGAAGTCACACATGAGCTTCACTGTTGGGCCGACCCCGTCGCGCACAGCGGCGATTGCCGCGAGATCATCGGTCAATTTTTCTCTTCCGAGCTTGAGCTTTAGGCCGGTGAACCCGCCTTCCGCCACAAGCGCTGCCGCCTCAGCGGCTAGCTTGTCCGGCGGCGTAAGCCATAGTCCGCTGCTGTTGTAGGCGGGAACCGGACCAACTGTGCCGCCGAGGAAAACGGCGAGTGGCATCTCGGCGGCTTTGGCCAGAGCATCCCATGCCGCCATGTCGAGACCGGATACTGCTATCAGTGATACGCCTTCACGGCCGACGAGGTGCAGCGAGCCGATCCCTCGGCGAAAACCATCAAATGGTGCCACCGGTTGGCCTTTCGCCGCTTCGGCGAGATCCTCGATCGCGGGAACAATGTAACGCATTGACTGCTTGAGATACGGCTCGAGGTAGCTGTGGCCCACAACACCTTCGTTGGTGTAGAGATCAATCAGAATCAGCGGCCATTCTTGATACAGGCCAACTTTCGAGACAATCGCCCGTTTCAAGGGCACAACGACAGGCCGCACCCGAACACTCTTCAGAGTAAGTTGATTTCGTGTCATCAACAACCTCCTTGCGGAAACAGTGAAGCTCTGTGTATCAACGACTTGTGCCTGGTGCTGGCGTCTCTCACTGCGCCATAACATCCGCCTATCGGAACTCCTCCCGCGGGGGCGAGAAGGCTTCGAGGGTCACCGCCCCTTGCGGTCCCGCCACGGCCTTGTGGGAAACACCCCCCGGGACAAGGAAGATCGCATTCCCGGAGAGGGTGCGCGTCTCCCCGGCTATGGCCAGCTCCAACGTCCCCGACACCATCATCCCCATCTGCTCGTGCGGGTGGGCATGCTCGGGGACGACGGCGTCCGGCGCGAGGGTGACCAGGGAAAGCATCACCTTCTCCCCGGATGCGATCTTCGCGGTGACCCCGGGGGCCAGTTCCCGGGGTGGAATATCCTCCGGTTTCCAGAAATGATGCATCGGTGTTCCTCCTTCGTCCCGGGCCTCAGGCGGGACCGATCCGCTCCATCCCCCCCATGTAGGGACGAAGAACCTCGGGGATGAGAACGGAGCCGTCCTCCTGCTGAAAGTTCTCGAGGATGGCGACCACCGTGCGGCCCACTGCCAGGCCGGACCCGTTGAGCGTGTGAGTGAGCCGCGTCTTCCCCGTGGCGCCGTCGCGGAACCGGATCTTCGCCCGGCGCGCCTGGAAGTCGGTGAAGTTGCTGCAGGAGGAGATCTCCCGGTACCGCGCCTGCGAGGGAAGCCACACCTCGATGTCGTAGGTCTTGGCGGCCGAGAACCCCAGCTCGCCGGTGCACAGGACTACCACGCGGTGCGGGAGGCAGAGCCGCCGCAGGATCTCCTCCGCGTCGGCGGTCAGGGAATCCAGCTCGGCCCAGGACTCCTCGGGGCGGCAGATCTTGACCAGCTCCACCTTGTTGAACTGGTGCTGGCGGATCATCCCGCGGACGTCCTTCCCGTGCGATCCCGCCTCGGCCCGGAAGCAGGGAGTGTAGGCCGTCATCTTGAGAGGAAGCGAATCGGCGGAGAGGATCTCGTCCCGCACGATGTTGGTGACCGGCACCTCGGCGGTGGGGACGAGGTAGTAGTCGGTCCCGGCCACGTGGAACAGGTCCTCCGCGAACTTGGGAAGCTGCCCGGTCCCCAGGAAGGAGGCGGAGTTTGCCAAAAAAGGCGGGAGAACCTCCGTATATCCGTGTTCGCGCGTGTGGACGTCGAGCATGAAGTTGATGAGCGACCGCTCCAGCAGGGCCCCCGCGCCCTTCATCAGGCAGAACCTGGCGCCCGCGATCTTGGCGGCCCGGTCGAAGTCGAGAATGTCCATCCCCGTCCCGATGTCGACGTGGTCCCGCACCGGGAAGGGAAATGCGGGGTGGTCCCCCCACGTGCGGAGGGTCGGGTTATCCTCCTCATCCTTCCCTTCCGGAACCGACGGATCCGGAATATTGGGGATGGAGAGAAGCATCTCCTCCATCCGCCGTTCGATATCCGGAAGACCCGCCTCCTGCTCCCTGATCTTTGCGGAAACCTGTTTCATGCGCTCCATCAGGGCGGATGCATCCTTTTTGTCCCGGCGCAGGCGCCCGATCTCCTCGGAGGCCACGTTCCTCTCCGCCCGCAGCCTCTCCACGGAAACCAGGGTATCCCTGCGCGCCCGGTCGAGATCCACGAACCCGGAGAGGGTGGCCGCGGTCCCGCGGCGCCTGAGTGCATCTCCTACGCAGTCCATGTTTTCCCGCACGAACTTCAGGTCGAGCATCGGTGCGCCTCCCGTTGCATCGGTCGAAATCCCGCGTCCCGGATCGTCGCGACGATCTCCTCCTCGGACATCCGGAAGGCCACTCCCGCGGATGCCACCACGTTCTCCTCCATCATCGTGCTCCCGAAGTCGTTCCCGCCGAAAAAGAGCCCCAGCTGCGCGACCTTCGCCCCCATCGTCACCCACGATACCTGGACCGTGCGGACGTTCTGGAGAAGGAGTCGCGCGACGGCCAGCACGCGGAGGTAGCCGACCGCGTGGCCAAGCCCCGATGGCAGGGTCTCCCCGAACCGGGGATCGCGGGACAGAGGGGTGTCCCCGGGCTGGAATGTCCAGGGGATGAACGAGGTGAAGCCGTTCGTCTCCTCCTGTAGTTCCCGGATGCGGACCAGATGGGAGGCGACATGCTCCGGAGATTCGACGCTTCCGAACATCATGGTGGCGGAGGTGGGCAGCCCCTGCCGGTGCGCCTCGCGCATCACCGCGGCCCACTGCTCCCAGGTGATTTTCCTCGGGCTGATGCGCGCACGCACGGCATCGTCGAGAATCTCCGCTCCGCCCCCCGGGATGGAGTCCAGGCCGGCTCCTTTAAGCCGGGAAATCGCCTCGGCGATCGTCACACCGGACCGGTTCGCGAAATGCCATATTTCCGGCGGCGAAAAACCGTGCAGGCGGACGGGGTGTCTCTTCACCACCCTGGTCAGCCGGACCGCGTCCGCAAGATCCCACTCGGGGTGCAGTCCCCCCTGAAGAAGAACCTGCGTCCCTCCCGCCTCGAGGGTTTCCTCGATCTTCCGTGAAAGTTCGGCGTCCGACAAAACGTACGCGCCGGGATCTCCCTTCTCCCGGAAGAAGGCGCAGAACGAGCATTGGCAGGTGCAAACGTTCGTGTAATTGATGTTCCGGTCGACGATATAGGTGACGACCCCGTCCGGGTGCAGGCGCCGCCGGACGCCGTCCGCTGCCCGCCCCAGATCGAACAGGGGGGCCTCCCGGAGAAGAAGCGCCGCATCCCCTACGCTCGCCTGTCCTTCCGCCGCCCGCTCGAGCCCGTCCCGCCAGGGCGCGGATGGCGTCACGCCGAACCCTCCGGCCATTCGCGCACCACATTGTACAGGGTGTCCCGCTCGACGGGGATCCTGCCCGCCTGACGGATCAAGGTGACCAGTTCGGCCACCGTCATCTCCTGTCCCGTCCGGGCTCCGGCGGCGTGCGTGATCCTCTCCTCCACCACCGTCCCGTCGATGTCGTTCACGCCGAAGTGGAGGGAGACCTGGGCGACCTTGGGGCCTACCATGATCCAGAACGACTTCACGTGCCGGAAGTTGTCGAGGTAGATCCGTCCCACGGCAAGAGTGAGGAGATCCGTAAGCCCCGACGTGTACCCTTTCGAAATCTCCGTGTTCTTCGGATGGAATGCCAGGGGGATAAAGGACTGGAACCCGCCCGTACGGTCCTGCAGATCCCGGAGCCGACGCATATGGTCGACGCGGGAGGCAAGCGTCTCCACATGCCCGTAGAGCATCGTCGCGTTGCTGCGCAGCCCGGCATTGTGGACCGCCTCCATGATTTCGAGCCACCGGTCCCCCGTGATCTTCTCCGGGCAGATCCGGTTCCGTATCTCCGGGGCGAAGATCTCGGCTCCCCCTCCCGGCAGGCTCCCCAGGCCGGCATCCTTCATCTGGCGGATGACCTCTTCCAGGGGAAGCCCCGTCATTTGGGAGAAGTAGTCGATCTCCACGGCGGTGAACGCCTGGATGTGCATCTCCGGGAACCGCTCCCGAAGGGCCCGGAGCATCCGGAGGTAGAAATCGAACGGAAGGTCCGGGTGGAGCCCGCCGACGATGTGCAGCTCCGTGGCGTTCTGGAGGCGCGCCTCCTCCGCCCGGGACAGGATCTCGTCCATCGTCATGGTGTAGGCGAGGGGTTCCTCCCTGCCCTTGCTGAATGCGCAGAACTTGCACCGGTTGACGCAGATGTTGGTGGGGTTGATGTGCCGGTTGACGATGAAGTACACCCGGTCGCCGTTCACGCGCCGGTTGGCGAGGTCCGCCAACTCCCCCACCGCATGGATGTCCCGGCTGAGAAACAGGGCAAGCGCGTCCTCCTCGGACAGCCTCCCCCCTGCCGACACCTTATCCTGAATGGTCCGTAACGAGGGTTCCATTTCTGTCGCCTTTCCGCATCCGCTCCAGGACCCGTGTCCCCGTCCCCTTCTCCTTTGGCACGCGCGGAAGGAATATCGAAAACGTCACGCCCTCGCCCTCCCGGTTGTCCAGATGGATCGTTCCCCCGTGCTTCTCGAGAATAGCGTGGACGATGGGAAGTCCGAGACCCGTTCCCTCCGGCTTTGTGGTGAAAAAGGGGTTGAAGATGTTGTGTACCACGTCATGAGGGATCCCGCCGCCGGTGTCGCGGATGAGGAAGACCACTCCGTCCCCCTCCTCTTCCCTGGCCGGCCGGGTGAGGAGCGTAAGCTTCCCCCCCTTTCCCATCGCCTGGACGGCATTGGCAACGAGATTCCAGAGCATCTGCCGGATCTGGTCCGGGTCAACGGCGATCTCGGGGATGTTCTGGGATAGGTTCACTTGCCTCGTGATTCCGCTCTCCTCGAGTTCATCCCGAAACATCCTCAGGACGTCCCGGATTTCGGTATTGATATTGATTTGCTGGAAGTCGGACACCTCCTCCCACGAGAAGGAGAGAGCCTGCTGGACAGTCCGCTCCAGCCGTTTCACCTCCTTGAGGATGATCTCGGCGTACCTCGCCGTTTGGGGATTGCTCCGGTCGCCGCGGTCCACGTCCCGTGCCAGGCGGGCAGCGAATCCCCCGATCACGGTGAGAGGATTCTTGATTTCGTGGGCGATTCGTGCTGCCATCTCTCCCAGCGCCGCAAGCTTCTCGCTCTGCACCAGGAGATCCTGGGTCTTCCGAACCTTCCCCAGTGCGTCCTCGAGGCTCTCATAAAGGGAGGCGTTCTCCATGGCGAGGCATGCCTCGGAGGCGAACATCGTCAGGATCTGGATGTCCTCCTCCGTAATCTCCCGTTCCTGGAACTTGTTGTCCACGTAGATGCACCCCCACGCCTTGCCCTGGACGACAAGGGGGACCGTCGCGAAGGAAGGAGGGTGGTTGCCGCAAAGCCCCGCCGGAGAGCCCGGAGAGGACGCCCCGCAACCGGAGTCCGCCCGGACGGCGCGCTTCTCCCGAACCGCCTTCCCCACGAGGCATCCGGGGTTGTCCATAGGAATCGAGAGGTCCTCGATCTCGCTCCAGAGCATCTTCCCGATCCTTTTCGCCCCCGCCTCCCCTGCACCCTCTTCCGGCAGAATGCGTTGGGATCGAACTGTCCGGCGGGCCTCTTTCGCGCTCCTTGGCCCGATCCCCATCCGTGCCAGAAGCGTGCGGCCGTCTTCGGAGAGGAGGAAGAGGATCGCCCTGCTGAAGTTGAACCCCGTGGGGGAGGTGAGGGCGTACAGCATGATCGGGAGCAGCCGTTCCGTCCTCACGGTGGACATGAGCGCCCGCGCCACGTTGTACAGCATCGCGAACCGCCGGGCCCGGGCCTGGTTTTCCTGGGCCAGCTGCTGCGCCTCCCGGAACATCCCCGAGTTCTCGATCATGTTGGCGAGCTGACTGCACACCGTCTGCATCAGGTGCATCACTTCCATGTCGAAGGCGACATGCGGCGAGCAGGAGTAGTAGTTGATGACGCCCAGCGCTCTCCCCTTGGAGATGATCGGAAGCCCGAGGAAGGAGGTGACCCCTTGGCGGGATAGCGTGAGGAACATCGGGGAATCCTCCGGCCCGTTCATGAGGACGGGCCTCTTCTCCCGGAATATCTGGTGTGCGAGGAGCTTCCCGTGGGCGCGCATCTCCCGCTTAAACCCCGGTCGTTCGTAGCCTTCGTCCACCATCACCTTGAGAATGGACCGGTTCTCTCCCGTCAGGCGGATGGTGCATCCATCGGACTGCAGGAGCCGTGATGTGGTCTTCGCCACGTACCCCAGAATCTCCCGCACCTGAAACGTGGAGGTAATCGCCCGCCCGATCTCGTTGAGCGTGATGAGCTCGGACACCCGCTTCCGGGCGTCCAAATACAGCCTGCTGTTCCGTATCGCCCCCCCCACCTCGATTGCCACGGCAGACAACAGCAG
>JBFKGZ010000030.1:0-24234 GCA_041633075.1 Candidatus Deferrimicrobiaceae bacterium
AACGCTCTCGCCTTCGCGGTCGGCCATGCCACCCCCGAGGAGATCGACCGGATCAACATCCTCAAGGCATCGCTACTCGCCATGCGCCGGGCTGTCGAAAAACTCTCACCCGTACCGGATTTTCTCTACATCGACGGGAATCGTACGATCCCTCCGGCGGAGGGCGGCCCGTGGGGAGCCATCCGCCAGGAAGCGGTCATTTCCGGGGACTCCCGGTGCGTCTCGGTCATGGCGGCGTCCATCGTCGCGAAAGTCACCCGGGACCGGCTGATGCTCGAATACGACCGGGTCTACCCCGGGTACGGCTTCGCCTCCCACAAGGGGTACCCGACGAAGGCGCACCTGGCCGCCTTGGCGGTGCTCGGTCCCTCCCCGATCCATAGGCAGACGTTCCGCGGGGTCCTTCCCGGGTGAGTCGCAATCCGGAAGAGAGGATGGCGGCGGGCCGGGAGGCGGAAGATTCGGTCTGCGCGTATCTGCGGGAAAGAGGAATGGAGATCGTGGAGCGGAACGTCCGCGCCCGGGGCGGTGAAATCGACCTTATCGCCCGGGACGGGGAGGTTCTTGCCTTCGTCGAGGTACGCTTTCGCGAGGAGGACGGGCACGGGCTTGCGGAGGAGTCCGTGGGCCCGGCCAAGCGCAAGAGAATCGCGGCCGCGGCGCGTGCCTACCTGTCGACGATTCCCCCGGATTCGTGGAGGGAAGCACGGTTTGACGTCGCCGCGGTCGACGGAAGCGGAGCCGCCCCGGCCATCCGCTATTACCCCGCCGCGTTCGACGCCCGCGGCAAGATCCTCTAACAGTACGGGGACGTTCTTAAACTTTTTAATGTCGGGAAGTTCAGCAACGTCCCCGTACTTACCCGAAGAACTCCTCGGCGATGTGGTAGATTTCTATGTCTACCGTTTTCGACTGCGCGGTGGCTTCGGCCAAAGGGACGGGGACGATCTCTTTCCCCCGGAGGCCGGCCATCTTCCCGAACTCGCCGCGATGGGCCATCTCGGTGGCGAACACGCCGAACCGGGTGGCAAGCACCCTGTCGTGAGCGGTCGGGGAGCCGCCTCGCTGGATGTGGCCGAGTACGACGTACCGGGATTCGAACGTCGTCCGTTTCTCGATCTCCTTGGCGAGAACCTGCGAGATCCCGCCCAGCCGGACGTGCCCGAACTCGTCGGTCTTCGTCTCCTGGACGATCAGTTGGCCGCTTTCGCCCGACTTCTCGGCGAACTTCGCCCCCTCCGCCACGACGACGATGCTGAACGATTTCCCGCGGCTGTGACGGCGCAGGATCAGGTCGCATACCTCGTCGATGTCTATTGGTTTTTCCGGGATGAGGATCGCGTGTGCCCCTCCTGCGATCCCCGAGAAGGTGGCGATCCAGCCCGCGTTGCGACCCATCACCTCCACGACCATGACCCGGTTGTGGGATTCCGCCGTCGTGTGGATCCGGTCGATGGCATCGGTGGCGATGGCGACCGCCGTGTCGAACCCGAAGGTGAAATCGGTCCCCGACAGGTCGTTGTCGATCGTTTTGGGGACGCCCACCACCGGCAGGCCACGCTCGTAGAGCTTGCTCGCCGCACCCAGGGTATCCTCGCCCCCGATGGCGACGAGCGCGTCGAGGCCGAGCAGGCGGAAGTTCTTCAGGACTTTGTTCGGACCGTCGGGATCCTTGAAAGGATTGGTGCGGGAAGTGCCGATGATGGTGCCGCCAATGTGCAGGATTCCCGAGACCATCTTGGTGTCGAGGTCGGTGTAGGAGATGTCGACCAGCCCCTTCCACCCGTTCCGGACGCCCACGACCCGGGAGTCGAAATTGTCGGATTTCCGGACCACAGCCCGTATCACGGCATTGAGGCCCGGGCAATCTCCGCCACCGGTCAGTACGCCGATCTTCATCTCGCATCCTCCCTGAGTACGGTATTGCTTGAGTATAGCAAAGTCCGGTTCGCAACAATTGAATGGCGCGAATGTATATGATAACGTATACAACTTATATCCCGGCAAGAAAGAAAGGAAAATCGTTGTCCATCCCCGCGAGGGAAAATGTCGAACTGCTGTCCGGGAACGAGGCGATCGCCCGGGGGGCATTCGAGGCGGGCGTGAAGGTAGCATCCGCATACCCCGGGACGCCGAGCACGGAAATCCTCGAGAACTTCGCCCGGTATCCCGATGTCTACGCGGAGTGGGCCCCCAACGAAAAGGTGGCAGTGGAAGTGGCGCAGGGTGCCTCGATGGCGGGGGTGCGGGCGCTCGCGGTGATGAAGCACGTGGGGGTGAATGTCGCCGCCGATCCGATTTTCACCGCCTCCTACACGGGGGTCCGCGGCGGTTTCGTGATCGTGACCGCCGACGATCCCGAGCTGCATTCGTCCCAGAACGAGCAGGACAACCGACACTACGCCGTCGCGGCGAAGATCCCGATGCTGGAGCCGTCCGATTCCTGGGAGGCGAAGGAGTTCACAAGACATGCCTTTGCGCTTTCGGAAACGTACGACACCCCGGTATTCCTGCGGAGCACCACACGGATATCCCATGCCAAGGGGGCGGTTCGCCTGGGAGAAGTGTCGGAATCCTCCATTGCTCCCGGGTTCGTTCGAGACCCCGCCAAATGGGTCATGCTTCCCGACAACGCGAGGCGTCGTCACGTGATCGTAGAGGAGAGGATGCGGGCGCTGGCTGCGTTCGCGGAAGAATTCGAAGGCAACCGGATCGAATGGGGCGACCGGGGCCTGGGGGTGATCACGGCCGGCGTGTCGTACCAGTACGTCCGCGAGGTGTTCCCCGATGCGTCGGTCCTGAAGCTGGGGATGATTCACCCCCTCCCGTCCCGGCTCATCAGGGAGTTTGCGGCGGGCGTGTCGCGGCTCGTTGTGGTCGAGGAGCTGGACCCCCACATCGAGACGCACGTGAAGGCACTGGGCGTGTCGGTGCAGGGAAAGGAGATCATTCCCATCGTGGGGGAGCTATCCCCCGGGATCGTCCGGAAAGGGATTTCCGGAGAGGGGATTCCCGTTCGTCCGTTTGAGATCCTCCCCGGCAGGCCGCCGAATTTGTGCCCGGGGTGCCCGCACCGGGGGCTTTTCTTCGTCCTCAACAAGTGCAAGGTCACGGTGGCCGGCGACATCGGTTGCTATACCCTCGCGGCGCTGCCGCCGCTCAAGGGAATGGACACCTGCGTCTGCATGGGAGCCTCCCTGGGGAACGCCTTCGGGATTGAGAAGGCGCTGGGAAAGGCAGCCCTCGGGAAGGTGGCGGCCGTCATCGGGGATTCCACCTTCCTTCACTCGGGGATCACGCCCCTGATCGACATCGTCTACAACCGCGGGTTCACCACCGTGATCATCCTGGACAACCGGACAACCGCCATGACCGGCGCCCAGGAAAACCCGGCCACGGGGAGGACGCTCATGGGGAAGGCCACTCGCCGGCTGGACCTGGCGGCTCTGTGCCGGGCGGTGGGGGTGGACCACGTCTACACCGTCAACCCGCACGACATGGCGCAGACGGAGGCGGTCCTGAAAAGGGAACTCTTCCGCGAGGAGCCGTCCGTGATCATCACGGAGGCGCCGTGCGTCCTTCTCCCGGATCACCGCAAGGAAAAGCGGCCCGTCTACGAAGTGATCCCCGACCTGTGCACGGGGTGCATGGCGTGCAGCAAACTCGGCTGCCCCGCGATCGAATGGGTTCCGTTCACGCCGGAGGAGGCGGTTGCCGCGGCGAAGGCGCCGTCCCAGAAGGGGATGGCCCGCATCAACCCTCTCCTGTGCGATGGATGCAACCAGTGCCCCCCGCTGTGCAAGTTCCGGGCGATCCTGGAGAAGAAGGATTGAAACAGGCCCGCGGGAACGTATTCCTCGCGGGCGTAGGCGGGCAGGGAGCCCTTCTCGCGTCCGAAGTGTTGGGGGAGGCGTTCCTGATCGGCGGATACGACGTCAAGAAGAGCGAGGTCCACGGGATGGCCCAGCGCGGAGGTGCGGTGACGACCCACCTGCGGTACGGCCCGAAGGTGTTCTCGCCGCTTATCGAGCCGGGATCGGCGGACCTGCTCGTCGCCTTTGAGAAGATGGAGGCCCTGCGCTTCGCGCATTTTCTGAAACCGGCCGGCGCCGCCGTGGTAAACGCGCAGGAGATCATGCCTCCTTCGGTGGCTACCGGGCGGGAGCGGTATCCGGAAAACATCGCGGAGAGGCTGGCCGGGGTGACCCCGAACCTGTATCTGATCGACGCCCTGGCTGCGGCTCTCTCCCTGCGCGAGGTGCGCGCCGTGAACATGGTGATGGTGGGAGCGGCATCGCACCTGCTCCCGCTTCCGGAAGACTGCTACCTAAAGGCCCTCCGGGGCCGCCTCCCCGAGAGAATCGTGGAGGTGAATACGAAGGCGTTTCGTGCCGGTCGGGCGCTCATGGCCCCGCGCGGGGCGGGCCGGTAGCCTCCGCGGTGACGGAAAGCGCGATCCCCATCCCGTTCGGAGGAGGAAGGATGATCTGGGACAACGAGTTCGAAACGCTCCCCCGCGAGGCGCTTCTGGCGCTGCAGTCGAAGCGGCTCCGGGATCTGATCGGCAGGGTCTACGCCGAGGTGCCTTTCTATCGCCGGAAGCTCGACATCGCACGGTGCAAGCCGGGCGACGTCCGGGGGGTGGAAGACCTGAAGAACCTTCCGTTCACCACGAAAGACGATCTTCGGGATACCTACCCGTTCGGGTTGTTCGCCGTCCCGATGGAACGGATCGTGCGGGTGCACGCCTCCTCGGGGACGACCGGCAAGCCGACCGTCGTCGGCTACACGCGCCGCGACATCGACACCTGGGCGGAGCTCATGGCGCGCACGCTCGCCTGCGGGGGGACGACGAAGGGGGACGTGGTCCACAACGCGTACGGATACGGCCTGTTTACGGGGGGGCTGGGCGCTCACTACGGGGCCGAAAAGATCGGAGCGACCGTCATCCCGATTTCGGGGGGAAACACCAAGCGCCAGATCATGCTCATGCAGGATTTCGGGTCCACCATTCTTCTCTGTACCCCCTCCTATGCGCTCAACCTCGCCGAGGTGATGGCGGAGGAGGGAGTCGCCCCCGCATCCTTGCGGCTCAAGTGCGGCCTGTTCGGCGCCGAGCCATGGAGCGAATCGATGCGCGGGGAGATCGAGAAGAAGCTCAAGATCAGCGCGCTCGACATCTACGGGCTCTCGGAGGTCATCGGGCCGGGTGTGGCGTCGGAGTGCATCGAGGAAAAGCGGGGCCTGCACATCTTCGAGGACCACTTCATCGCGGAGATCATCGATCCCTCGACGGGGAACGTGCTCCCTTACGGGGAAACGGGGGAGCTCGTCTTCACCACGATCACCAAGGAAGCGTTTTCGGTGATCCGCTACCGGACCCGCGACATTTCGCGCCTCAATGTATCCCCTTGCCCCTGCGGCCGGAGCCACGTGCGGATGGACCGGATCTCGGGTCGGACCGACGACATGCTCATCATCCGGGGGGTCAACGTCTTCCCGTCCCAGATCGAGTCGGTCCTGATGATGATCGAGGGCGTCGAGCCCCACTACCAGCTGATCATCTCCCGCGAGGGGTCCCTGGATCTCCTCGAGGTGCAGGTGGAGGTGGGCGAGGCGGTCTTCACGGACGAGATCAAGGGGCTCGAGACGCTCGCGAAGCGGATTGAACACGAGATCAAGGATCTGCTCGGAGTCTCCTGCAAGGTGAAACTCGTGGAGCCGAAAACAATCCAGCGCAGCGAGGGGAAAGCCAGGCGGGTGATCGACAAGAGGAAGCTGTAATGGGCCATTCCGGCTTCCATGTAATGGACCGATTCGTAAATATGGCTGTATTGCCGGGCCATTCCATCATCCAATGGTTGAGAGATGGGGCTGGCGGCGTCAGGCGGTGCACACCCAGGATCGAGGGCGAACGCTTCCCGCCCGATAGGGGGTTGTGATGAGGGTCGAACAGATTTCCATATTCCTGGAGAACAAATCCGGGCGTCTGGCCGAGGTAACGAATATTCTCTCCCGCGCGGGCGTCAATATCCGTGCGCTCTCCCTGGCCGATACGGCCGATTTCGGAATCCTGCGCCTGATCGTCAACCAGAGTGACCTGGCGAAGCAGGTGTTAAAGGAGAACGGATTCACGGTGGGAAAGACGGAGGTGGTGGCCCTCGAGGTCCCGGACCATCCGGGAGGACTGGGAGAAATCCTGAGGATCCTGCACGAGGCGGAGATCAACGTGGAGTACATGTACGCCTTCGTGCAGCGATCCGGCGACAACGCGGTCATCATCTTCCGCTTCGACGAGCTCGACAAGGCGATATCCGTCCTTACGGGTGCCAGCGTGCGGGTGCTCCGGGGAGAGGAGGTCTACTCGTTGTAGCACCGCCCGCGGGAAAGGAGCGGGCTGCATGATCGGGCAGGGGAAATCGGAAGGAAAAGGCGTTTTGACCGCCGGGTCCCGGGAGGTCGGGAAAAGGGGTCTCCCAACGGGGGTGGCGGAAACTATTCCACGGAGAAGGAGGAGAACATGAGGGGGAGAAACGGAATCATCGTTGCAATCGTTTCGCTGGCGCTTTTGGTTGGCGCGGGCGTCCAGGCGGCCGAGCCGATCAAGGTCGGGGCGATCCTCGCGGTGACCGGTCCGGCTTCGTTTCTCGGCGGGCCCGAGTCCAGGACACTTACGATGCTCGCCGAGGAAGTCAACGCCAAGGGGGGGATCAACGGGCACAAGGTCGAGCTGTTCATCATGGATTCGGGGGCGAACCCCGAGAAGGCGGTCTCCTTCGCCAAGCAGTTGATCGAGGAGAAGAAGGTCCTGGCGATCCTGGGCCCCTCCACGAGCGGGGAGACGATGCAGATCAAGGGCATCGCCGAGGAGGGGAAGACGATCCTCCTCTCCTGCGCGGCGGCCGAGGTGATCGTGAACCCGGTCGCGAAGTGGGTCTTCAAGACCCCGCAGAAGGACAGCGATGCCATCCAGGCGATCTTCAACCAGATGAAGAAGATGAAAATCTCCAGGATCGGTGTCCTTTCCGGCAATACCGGGTTCGGCAAGGCGGGCAAGGGACAGATCGAAAAGCTCGCGCCGGAGAACGGCATCACGATCGTGGCCAGCGAGGTCTACGACAAGGCCTCCACCGACCTGACCGCCGAGGTGACCAAGCTCAAGGCGGCCAACGTCGAGGCGATCGTGAACTGGTCGATCGTTCCGGCCCAGTCGATCGTGATCAAGAACGCGCGCCAGATCGGTTTTGCGGGGCCCATCTTCCAGAGCCACGGGTTCGGGAACATCAAGTACGTGGAGGCCGCCGGGGCGGCCGCGGAGGGGGTCATCTTTCCCGCCGGACGGCTGCTCGTTGCAGACGTCCTGCCGGATTCGAACCCGCAGAAAGCGGTGCTCGTGAAGTACAAGAACGACTACGAGAAGAGGTACAAGGAGGATGCGAGCACCTTCGGCGGGCATGCCTACGACGCCTTCATGATCCTCGCAAAGGCGATCGAGAAGGCGGGCAGCACCGACAAGGAGAAGGTGCGGGATGCGATCGAGTCGATGAAGGGGTTCGTCGGCACCGGCGGCGTCTTTGACTTCTCGGCGGAGGACCACAACGGCCTCGGTATCGACGCGTTCGAGCTGCTCACCGTGAAAGACGGGAAGTTCGCCCTGTACGGGAAGTAGGAAGGTCGGATCGGCAGGAAACATCACCGCGGGAGTATCCGCGCATGCCGCGGATACTCCCGATTTGTTGACGGGGCGCGATGAATTTCGACCTGTTCCTGCAATACATGGTCGCCGGAGTCACCTACGGTACGATCTACGGGATCGTCGCCGTCGGCTTCAACATCATCTACAACGCGACGGGGATCATCAACTTCGCCCAGGGGGAATTCGTCATGCTCGGCGGGATGACCGCCGTGACCCTCGGCCGGTTTCTCCCCCTTCCGGCGGCCATCCTCGGGGCGGTCCTCATCACGATGATCCTCGGGGCCCTCCTCGAGATCCTGTTCATCCGCTGGCTTTATCGTCCCTCGGTGCTGCGGATGATCGTCATCACGATCGGGCTGTCGATCCTGATACGGGAAGTGGCGCTCCACATCTGGGGGGAGAGCGTTCGGGCCCTTCCCTACTTCACCGGAACTTCGGTGACCTCGATCCGGCTGGGCGGAGTCTACATCTCCCCGCAGGTGCTCTGGGTCGTCGGGATCAGCGCGGTCGTGGTGGTGATCCTGGGGGGCTTCTTCCGGTACACCCTGCTGGGGATGCAGATGCGGGCCTGCGCAGCGAACCGGGACGCCGCGAGGTTGTGCGGCATCAGCGCGAAGAACATGGTGACCTTTTCGTTCATGCTCAGCGCAGCGATCGGGGCGCTCGGAGGGTGCATCGTCTCCCCGATCACCTACGTGCAGTATGACAGCGGGGTGCCGCTGGCGATCAAGGGGTTCACGGTCGCGATCCTCGGCGGGCTGGGAAACAGCATGGCCTCCGCCGGCGCGGGCATGCTTCTCGGGATTCTCGAGTCCTTGAGCATTTCGGTGCTTCCGGCGGCCTACAAGGACGTGATCTCGGTCGCCATCCTGCTCGTCATCCTCTTCGTGAGGCCCAGCGGACTGTTCGGGAGCATCGAAGCGGCGCGCCTGAAGGAGTTCTGATGAGGAAACAGGGGCTCCAGATCGCCGGGTTCGCCGTGGTGGTCGCGGCGATCCAGCTGGTGACCTCGGTGACCGGAAACGTATACCACCTGACCCAGTTGACGATGTCCGCCTACTACTCGCTGGTCGTGCTCGGTCTCTGCATCCTCACCGGGTATGCCGGGCAGATCTCGATCGGGCACGCCGGCTTCTTCGCGATCGGGGGGTATCTCTCCGCGCTGCTGACCACCCACGATTTTTCGGTCCACGGGGGACCCGTTGTCTCGGGGTTGGCCGCGATGGGGATTCTCACGCGCCGTCCCGACCTCTACGGGGGAGAGCTGCTCACGGTCCATCCCTGGCCCGCGTGCATCTTCGCGGTGCTCACCGCCGTCGCCGTAGCCTATGCCATCGGGGGGCCGGTCCTCAGGCTGAAAGGGCATTACCTTGCCATGGCAACGCTGGGATTCGGCATCATCGTCTACCGGATCGTTCTCGGGACCGAGCTGGTCGGCGCGGCGGACGGGATCTACAACGTCCCGGCATTTCCCCTGCTTCCGGGGATCGCGGTGTCCGGGAAATTCTCTCTCCGGGTGATGAATTATTACGTCGCCTGGGTATTCGTGATCCTGGGGATGGTCTTCCTGCTGAACCTCGTTCACTCCCGCGTGGGAAGGGCGCTCGCTTCGATCCACGGCGCGGAGGATGCCGCCGAGGCGGTGGGGATCCCCACCGCGCGCTACAAGCTGAAGATCTTCGTGGTCAGCGCCGCCTTCGCTGCGGTGGCGGGGGTTCTCCTGACCCACTACAACGGCGGGATCGGTCCCTCCGAATCCTCCGTCATGAAATCTGTCCGCTACCTGGCGATCGTCGCGATCGGGGGGATGGCCAATCTCTGGGGCACGCTCCTGATGAGTCTCCTCCTGAACTTCCTTTCCCTCCGCGGATATTTCGGGACGTTCGACGACGCGGTCTTCGGCGGGATCCTCATCCTGATCATGCTCTTCGCCCCCGATGGGCTCCTGCGGCGGCAGCTGTTCGAGGAGCTAAAAGGAGCGGTGTTCCCCGCCGGCGGGGAGAAGGAAACGTGAAGCTCCTTTCGGTCCGGAGCATAAGCAAGCGGTTCGGCGGCCTCCAGGCGGTGGATAACGTGTCCTTCGATGTGCCGCAGGGCGCCATCAAGGCCCTCATCGGCCCGAACGGCGCGGGCAAGACGACGCTGTTCAACCTGCTCTCCGGGTTCCTCCGTCCCGACCGGGGTTCCGTCGTCTTCGACGGCGCCGAGGTGCTGGGGCTCATGCCTCACCAGATCGCGGCGCGAGGCATGGCGAGGACCTTCCAGCAGATCCGTCTCTTTCCGAAAATGACCGTCCTTGATAACATTTTGGTCGGGCGCCACCTCCACAGCCGGGGGGGCTTCGTATCCTGCATGCTCCACCTTCCGTTCCTCCGGAAAGAGGAGAGCAGCGCGCGGGAAACGTGCCGGGAAATCCTGGAGTTCCTGGGCCTTTCCGGGCAGGCGGATGCGGAAGCCGTTCGTCTCCCCTACGGACAGCAGCGCATTGTGGAGTTGGGCCGCGCACTTGCCTTGGATCCGCAGATCCTTCTCCTCGACGAGCCTGCGGCGGGGCTGAACATCCGCGAAACGGCCAAGGTCGGAAAATTGATCAGCAGGATTCGCGAGCGAAAGATCACCGTCCTGCTCGTGGAGCATGACATGTCCCTGGTCATGGACATCTCCGACGAGATCGTCGTGCTCAGTTACGGGCAGAAAATCGCCGAAGACAAACCGGCCTCCATCCAGGAGGACCCGGAAGTGATCCAGATCTACCTCGGGGAAAGCGATGCTTAGGATCAAGAACCTTGAGGCGGGATACGGTCCCTTGAAAGTCCTTCGGAAGGTGTCGCTTCACATCGACCCCGGCGAGATCGTCACGGTCATCGGGGCGAACGGCGCGGGGAAGACGACGCTTCTGAAGACCGTTTCGGGGCTACTGGCCTCATGGGGGGGCGAGATCTTCTTCGAAAAGAAGACGATCCGGAAAGTGCCGGCGGAGCGGATCGTTTCTCTGGGCTGTTCGCTCGTGCCCGAAGGCCGCCAGCTGTTCGCTCCCATGACGGTTCGGGAGAATCTGATCCTCGGGGCCTGTGTCCAGTACCGGAGAAGAAGGCACGAGGAGGTGGACGAGGACATGGAGCGGGTTTTCGGCCTCTTCCCGCGGCTGAAGGAACGGGAGGCCCAGCTGGCCGGGACCCTTTCCGGGGGGGAGCAGCAGATGCTGGCGATCGGACGGGCTCTCCTTTCCCGGCCCCGGATGCTCCTCCTCGACGAACCCTCCATGGGGCTGGCCCCTCGGATGGTTCGGGAGATCTTTACGCACATCGTGCATCTCCGGAGGGAGTTCGGGCTGACGATTCTCCTCGTCGAGCAGAATGCGCGGGGAGCCCTTGCGATCGCCGACCGGGGGTATGTCCTGGAGACCGGGCGGATGGTTCTCCAGGGACCGTCCGAGGAGCTCTTGTTAAACAAAAACGTGCAACGCGCATATCTCGGGTGGAGCTCCGAGGAGAGCGCGTAACCGAAGGAGGTGGGCTGATGTTCTGGGAGGCCGACAGGGAGTGCATGGACCGGGAGGAGCTCGAGCAGCTCCAGTTCGAACGGCTCCAGTCGACGCTGAACCGAATCTATTCCCACGTCCCCTTCTATCGGAAGAAGTTCGACTCTCTTGGGATCCTGCCGGAGGACATCGGCTCCCTGACCGATTTCTCCCGCCTCCCGTTCACCGCGAAGGAGGACCTTCGGGAAAGTTACCCCTACGGCTTCTTCGCTGTTCCTCTCCGCGAGGTGGTCCGGATTCATGCTTCCTCCGGAACGACGGGAGCGTCGACGGTTGTTGGGTATACGCGAAACGACGTCCGGATCTGGAGCAACCTCACGGCGCGGATCCTTACGATGGGTGGGGTAACGAAGGACGACGTGGTCCAGATCGCGTTCGGGTACGGACTGTTCACCGGGGGGTTCGGCCTCCACTACGGTGCCGAGCGCATCGGTGCCTCCGTGATTCCCGCCTCGAGCGGCAATACCCTCCGCCAGATCAAGATCATGAAGGACTTCAAGACGACCGCCCTGATCGCCACCCCCTCCTATGCGATGCTCGTGGCGGAGACCATCCGGGAGGAGGGGATTCCCCTGGCGGCTCTTTCCCTGAAATACGGTCTTTTCGGGGCGGAGCCCTGGTCCGAGCGGACGCGGCGGGAGATCCAGGAGAATCTGGGGATCATCGCCACGGACAACTACGGGCTGTCCGAAATCATCGGTCCGGGCGTCTCGGGGGAGTGCCGGGAACAAGACGGCCTGCACATCAACGAGGACCACTTCCTGGTGGAGGTGGTCGACCCGGAAACGCTCCGGCCGATGCCCGAGGGGGAGACGGGGGAGCTCGTGATCACCTCGCTTACCAAGGAGGCGTTTCCGATGATCCGGTACCGGACCCGGGACCTGACGAGCATGCTTCCCGGGCACTGCCCCTGTGGACGCACGTTGCGCCGGATGGCCCGGGTCCGGGGGCGGACCGACGACATGCTGATCATCAAGGGGGTGAACGTATTCCCCTCCCAGATCGAGTCCCTCCTTTTTGAAATCGAGGGGACGGAGCCGCATTATCAGATCGTGATCGAACGCAAGGGGGCCCTCGACGACGTGACCGTTCTCGTCGAGGTAGGCGAGACAATCTTCTTCGATCAAATGCGGCGGCAGAGGGATATGATGGAACATATCCGGAAGCGCCTCGCCCAGGAGCTCGGGATCAGCGTCGAGGTCAAGCTTGTGGAGAAAAAGACGATTGCCCGGACCGAAGGAAAGGCGCAGCGCGTGATCGACAAACGCACGATGTAATGGCCTGGCAGGAGGGCGGAGATGAGCACGGGGACACTCTACATCGTGGCTACCCCGCTCGGGAATCTCGAGGACATCACGCTGCGGGCGATTCGCGTTCTCCAGGCCGTGTCGGTCATCGCGTGCGAGGATACGCGGCGCACCGTCAAGATCCTCAACCGTTACGAGATCCGGACGCCCCTGTTCATTTTCCACGAGTACAACAAGGTCCGCGCCGGGGTCAGCATCCTTCGCAGACTTCGCGACGGCGACAGCGTCGCGCTCGTGTCCGATGCGGGTACTCCCGCCATCTCGGATCCCGGGTACGAACTGGTGAGGGAGGCGATCGGCGCGGGCATTCCCATCGAGGTTGTCCCGGGCCCTTCGGCGCTCATCGCCGCACTGGTGGTATCCGGGCTGCCGACCGACCACTTCACGTTCGAGGGGTTCCTGCCGGCCCGTCGGGAAAAGCGCCGGAAGGCAATGCAGGCCCTCACCACCGGGACGAGAACGATGATCTTCTATGAGTCTCCCCAGAGGCTCGCAGCCTTTCTCCGCGAGGCAGCGGAGATCTTCGGCGATCGGCGGGCCTGCGTTGTCCGGGAACTCACCAAGGTCCACGAGGAGATTCTGCGGGGGTCGCTTTCCGAGCTGGATGCGGAGATATCCGGGCGCGAGTCGGTCCAGGGCGAGGTCACCATCGTGATCGGGGGAGGGGCGAAAACGGTCGAGTTGTCCGTGGAGGAAATTGTCCGGGCGGCTCTCGAGGACGGCTCCGGTTCCTCCCGGGACCTCGCCCGGGAGATTACCGATCGGACGGGGCTGTCCCGCAGGGAGGTGTACGCGGAGATATTGAGGCAGCGGCAGAAATAGGAACGGGCGGCCCGGGGACCGCCCGCGGGAATACCCTTGGTGCGAACCTCGTCTATTTCTTCTTGTCGCTCACTTGAATCAGCAGCGAGTCGGAAACGTTCGTCACAAACCCGTGGAACATATCCTTCGCCTTCTTGAAGCCAGGGCTGGAGAAGATCTTTTCCAGGGCCGCGAGGTTGTCGAGATCCACCTGGACTACGCGCTGCGGCGAGGCCCCACCCAGCATGCTCTTGTAGATCCTGACCGATCGGACGCCCGGGAACTTGAGCCATAGGTCCTTTCCCGTGCGCGCCAGATATTTCTCGTAGTCCTTCACCTTCCCGGGGAGAACATCGAACCGGTACTCGAATGTGATCATCGCTGGACCTCCTGTCGGGATGTTTCACTGCAACCGGGGGACACTCCCACCGGGGACACTCCTTATACGATCGCCGAGAATAACAGGAGTGTCCCCCCACTCCGCGGGCGTCAATCGACCCGGAGGATGATCTTCCCGAACTGCTTCTTCTCCTCCAGTCGCTGCTGTGCCGCTTTCACCTCGGACAGGGAGAAGACGGAATCGACCACCGGGACGATCCTTCCTTCCGAAACCATCCGGAGCATTTCGGAGAACTCGCCGTGCGTCCCCATCGTGGAACCCATTACCGTCAGCTGGTTCCAGAAGATCCGGACGATGTCCTCCTCCGGGTTCGGCCCCGTCGTCGCTCCGCAGGTGAGCAGTCTCCCGCCCCGTGCGAGGGAGGCGATCGATTGCTTCCAGGTTTCCTTCCCTACGGAGTCGAGCACGATGTCCACGCCTCGTTTCCCGGTGATCTTCCTGGTCTCGCCGGCGAAGTCTGCTGTCCCGTGGTCGATCCCGAATGCCGCGCCCATCTCCTCCGCTCGTCGAAGCTTGGCCGCGCTCCCCGATGTGACGCCGACGGTGAGCCCGAGAAGCTTCGCGATCTGGAACGCGGCGAGGGAAACGCCACCCCCGATGCCGACGATAAGAAGCGACTCGCCGGGTCTTGCCTTTGCCTTCGTGACGAGCATGCGCCAGGCGGTGAGGAAGGTGAGGGGAAACGCCGCGGATTCCTCCCAGGTGAGATTCTCGGGTTTCGGGTAGGCGTTTATCGCGGGGGCAACGACGAATTCGGCGAAGGTCCCCCAGACGTGCTCCCCCAGGAGGTGGAAGCTTGCGCAGAGGGAGTGCTCGCCGCGGAGGCAGAACTCGCAGGTTCCGCAGTGGATGCCCGGGTTCAAGACGACCTCGTCGCCCGGCGTAAGCCGCGTTACTCCCGGCCCCAGCGAGTCGACGACACCCGCTCCATCCGACCCCATCACGTGCGGCAGCGAGAGGGAAAGCCCCGGGATCCCGATTCGGACGAAGATGTCGAGGTGATTGAGTGCGCACGCCCGGACGCGGACCCTCACCTGTCCCGGTCCCGGGACAGGGGAGGGCAGGTCGCCGTGCAGGATCGTTTCGCGATCCCCGTGCTCGCGGAAGAAGGCTGCCTTCATGGGCGCGATCCGTTCAGAGGGTCATCCGTCCCGAACCGCCGGGTCATAGCTCGATCTTGTTTCGGCGGATGAGGTCCTCAAGGACGGATACGTCAATCTGAAGAAGTTCCGCGGCCCGCTCCCTGTCCCCCTCGGCGAGCGCCAGGGCCTGAAGGACCATTGGTGTTTCGAGGTCCTGGGTTGCATTGCGGATGTCGGTTCCCGCCGGGACTTCCCGCTGCCGATCCGCCGGTTTTCTCCCTTTCCTGCCGTACAGGATCTCGGTGGGCAGGTCCGCGGCGTCCACCACCGTTCCCTGCTTCTTCCGCGTGGAGATCGCCTTCACGAATTTCTCGAGCTCCCGCACGTTTCCTGGCCAGGAGTAGGCCGAGAGGGCGGCGATGGCCGTCTGGCTGAAGCCCCGAAGGGGCTTCTTCCGTTTCCGGTTCTCCTCGAAGAGGAAGTGGTGAAGAAGCAGGGGGATGTCCTCTGCACGCTCCCGGAGCGCCGGGATACGGATTGTCCCCGGGGCGAGAAGGGCGCAAAGCTCTTCAGTCACGTACCCCTTGGCGGCGAAGGATTCGAGGTCCGTCGAGGAGGAAGCAACCACCCGGATGTCGAGTTCGACCTGCTGGCTGGAGCCGACGGGCATGATCGTCCTCTCGGCGAGGAGGGTGGTGATGCGTTCCAGCACCCGGGGGCCTGCCTCCATGATTTCCGAGAGAAAGATGGTACCGTTGTTCGTCATTGCGATTTTCCCCGGACGGGGAAGCACCGCCCCCTCGAAGGCTCCCGCGGCGTACCCGAAGAGATCACCCTCCAGTTTTTCCTCGCTGAATCCCGCGCAGTGCACCGGGACGAAAAGACCGGAGGAGCGGGAACTGTGAAAATGCAGTATCCGCGCGAAGAAGGATCGCCCCGTGCCCGTTTCTCCGACCAGCAGCACCGGTGTTTCCGTGTCGGAGAGACGCTGCACTGCGGCGATCACCTCCTGGATAGGCTGGCTTGTGCCCACGACGGAGTGCAGCAGGTGCCTGCTGCGGGATTCGGCCTTGAGGTAGAGGTTTTCCCTCTTCAGTTGCCGCTGGATGTAGGCCTTGTCCACGAGGTGGAGAACTTCCTCCGCCTTGAAGGGCTTTGCAAGGTAATGAAACGCGCCCGCCCGCATCGCCTCGATGGCGGTATCCACCGTGCCGTACCCGGTCATCATGATCACCTCGGCGTCCGACTGGATCTTCCTGGCCGTTCGGAGCACCTCGATTCCGTCGGGTCCGGGCATCTTCAGGTCGGTGAGGACGATGTCGAAGCGGTCCTGTTCGAGCATGTCGATTCCGGAGGACCCCGAATCGGCGGTTTGCACCTCCCATCCTTCCGTCCGGAAGAGATCGTCGAGGAAGGTAAGGATCTGGAGTTCGTCGTCGACGATCAGGATTCTCCGGTGCAATGGAACCCTCATGGGTTATTTCCTCCTGCCTGCCCAGAAGATCGCGGCCCCGCCCGCAGCGAGGATGAGCACCAGGGACGCCCACTCGAGGCGTCGAAAACGGGAACGCGTGTGTTGCTCGGCGGCGGCCCGCTCCTGGTACGTTTTCGACCCCCCGGCGACGTTGTTCGCGGAAACCGGGAACGGGGGCACCGTCAGAAGGGAGAGGCAGAAGAATAGCAGGCCGAATACGGCCCCCGGAACTCCTCTCCGGCGCGGAGTGGGGACAGTTTTCATCGTGTATTTATACCACGAAACGGAGGGATGCGGCGCAGGAAGCGCAACGGTTCCCGGAGAGGCCGGAGGAGTCGGTTCGGAAATGTTGCCTCCGGACGACGATTGTCCCGCATGCCGGACAGACGGTGTCCTCAGCCCCCTCCAGGGGATAGTTCCCCACGTAAACGTATGGCAGCCTCTCCCGCGCGATCCGGAAAGCCGCTGCGAGCCGTTCCGGAGGCGTGGGGGGGGCGGTGAAGCGATACATGGGCATGTACCGTGAGAGATGGAGGGGAATTTCCGGGTCGACCCCGGCGACGAAGTCCACGACGGAGCGGACCGCCTCCTCCGTGTCGTTCTCCCCGGTGACGAGGAGATTGGTGATCTCCACATGCGTTTCGTTCGCGCTCTTCTCGATCGTGGCGAGCACCGGGGCAAGAGATCCCCCGCAGATCTTCCGGTAGAACTCCGGGTCCATCGACTTCAGGTCGATGTTCATCGCATCCACCAGGGGGAGAAGCTCGGCAAGCGGCTCCGGAGAGACGAAACCATTGGTGACGAGGACGTTGGCCATCCCGGCCTTCCGGAATTCCCGCGCGCAATCGACGACGAATTCGAACCATATCAACGGCTCGTTGTAGGTGTAGGAGACCCCCACGGCCCCTTCCCTCCGGGCGGCGCGAACGAGGTCGGGAATGGGCACGGGAGCCAGGGGCACGGCGCATTCCACCAAGTGATGGTTCTGGCAGAATCCGCAGTGAAAGTTGCACCCGACCGAGCCGATCGACAGGATCGGCTTGCCCGGGTGGAAGTGGTAGAGCGGCTTCTTCTCCATCGGGTCGAACTGGACGGCGGACACCTTTCCGTAGGTGAGGGCGAAAAGCCTCCCCTTCTGGTGTCCGCGCACCTTGCACAATCCCCTTTTCCCTTCGGGGATGAGGCAGCGGTGGGGGCACAGTTCGCACCGAACGGCGCCGTTCTCGGGCCGCCAGTGGGCGGCGGGGTGGAATTCAATACCGGACATGGAATCCCCCGTACGGTTCGGACGGGTCGCGCCAGTCCACGGCGATGTCCGTGACCACCGCGCCCGGCGGTCCCTCGCGCAGGAAAGCGATGACCTGCTCCACCAAGGACCGTTCCCCCTGGAGAACCGCCTCGACCTTCTGCCCGGGAAGGTTGCGGACGTAGCCCTGCACGCCGCACCGGGTCGCCACATCGCGCGTCGACGCACGGAAGAACACCCCCTGGACGCGTCCTGTCACCACCACGTGTGCTTCCGAGACCGGTTTCATCTACGTTTCCATCTCGTTCGTCATGGCCAGGAACTCCTCCTCGGAGAGAATCGGGATCTCCATCTCCCGCGCCTTCGCGAGCTTGGAGCCGGAGTTTTCCCCGGCGACGAGGTAATCCACTCTCCGACTGATCGCCGTCGCGACGGTTCCCCCGCCCTTGCGCACGATATCCTTCGCCTTCGCCCTCGGGAACCCGAGGCTTCCCGTGAAGAGGAACGTCTTTCCGGCGAATATCCCTTCGGTCGACGGCTCCGCCCGGATTTCCACCGTTTTCCCCTCCAGGAGGCGGTCCACGACCCGACTGCCTTCTCCCGAGTCGAAATATTCCCGGATGCTGCGTGCAACCTCTGGCCCCACCTCGTGGACCGCGGCGAGTTCTTCCGCGGTCGCGTGACGGACCGCCTCGATCGTTCCGAACCTCCGGGCGATTACCCCCGACAGGTGTTCCCCCACGTGGGGAATCCCCAGGGCGTACAGGAAGCGGCCCAGGGTGGGGGTTCGGCTTCGCTCGACAGACCGGACGAGGTTGTCCGCGGACTTTTCTCCCAGGCGCGCAAGCCCCGCCAGCATATCCCGGTTCAGCCGGTACAGATCCGCCGGTTCGGCGACCAGCCCTTCGTCCACGAGCAGGGAGAGGAGCCTGGGCCCGAGCCCCTCGATATCCATGGCGCTCTTCGAGACGAAGTGGCGAAGCGACTCCTTGCGTCGCGCCACGCAGTTCTTCCCGGTGCAGCGGTGCGCCGCCTCGCCCGGAACGCGCACGACGGGAGAGCCGCAGATCGGGCAGCGGTCGGGCATTCGGAACGGCATCCCCCGGTTGTGACCGCCGCACTTCGCGGACAGGGATTCCACGACCTCGGGGATCACGTCCCCCGCGCGCTGGACCACGACCCGGTCTCCCACCCGGATGTCCTTGGATTCCACGTTGTCCTGGTTGTGCAGCGTGGCCCTCCCTACCCGTACCCCCCGGACCGTCACGGGGGACAGGATCGCCACGGGGGTCAGTGTTCCCGTGCGGCCGACGCTCACGACGATCTCCTCCACCTTCGTCTCCGCCCGGTCCGGGGAGAACTTCGCCGCAATGGCCCATCGGGGAGAGCGGGCGACTTCCCCCAGCTCCCGCTGGATGCCCAGTTCGTTGACCTTCGCCACGATGCCGTCAATCTCGTAGGGCAGGGATTCCTTTTTCGCTTCCACCTCCCGGTGAAACGCGATTACCCCCTCGATGTCGAGTGGATCGTGAAGGGAGGGGCGATCCGCGGGATCATGGCGCTTCTCGTCGGGGAGGTACCCCCTTGTCCCGTCCCGGTTGACCGCGAACCCCCAGGCGGCGAGTCGGTCGAGCACCTCCATGTGGGTGTCGAAGAGAAAGGGCTCACGGGACGGGAGATCGGAGGTGCCGGGGACGACCCGCCCGATCCCGTATGCCCAGAGCCTGAGACGCCGGCTCGCGGCCACCCGCGGGTCGAGCTGCCGGACCGACCCTGCCGCGGCGTTCCTCGGGTTGGCGAAAGAGGTCTCCCCGAGGCGGTTCCTGCCGCGGTTCAGGTCGGCGAAATCCTTCTTCTCCATGAAGATCTCGCCGCGCACATCCAGGATTTCCGGGACGGACATGGCGGCGGACGTTCGCGGGATGCTGAGCGGAATATCCGGAATCGTCCTCAGGTTTGCGGTCACATCCTCTCCCCGGACTCCGTCCCCCCTCGTGGCCCCCCGGATGAAGCGGCCGCCTTCGTAGGTCAGTTCCACCGCCAGTCCGTCGATCTTCACCTCGGCGGTGTACCCGAACCGGCGGATGCGGTCCTCCGGCAGGCCCCGGCTCTCCAATTGGCGGCGGATCCGGGCGTCGAACTCTCTCAGCTCGTCCTCACCGAATGCGTTCTGGAGGGAGAGCATGGGACTCTGGCGCACCACCACACCGAACGCCTCGACCGGCTCCGCTCCCACCCGTTGGGTCGGTGACTCGGGATCGGCCAGCTCGGGATGGGCCTCCTCGAGCCGCGCAAGTTCGCGGAACAGGGAATCGTACTCGGCATCGGAGATTTCGGGAGCGTCGTCCCGGTAGTAGCGGTCGTTGTGGTACCGGATCTTTCGCCTCAGCTCCTCGACGCGGGATGCGGGAGAACCGCGGGACATACTTCGTTCCTTTCGAAAACGGCCTTGGGAAAAGACTTTGATCGGCTTCCCAGCACGATTATACAATGGAAAACGTCGAGCACTCCTTCGTCTGCCAAAGGGGAGCCGCCAGGAGAGGGGAACGATGAAATCGTTCTGGAGAACGCTTTGGGGGGGCGGCCGGAAGGATCCGGATGAGGGAAAGGGCCAGTACGGAGTGGATTATGTCGGCGTGTCCGAGCTGATGCGATTCAACCGGAACCTGCTCGAGGCCATGAAGCATGAGAAGGCGGGGATCGAGCTGTACACGAGGTTCCTCGAGGAAGCGAACGACGAGAGGGGCCGGGAGATGTACCGGAAGCTCCTCGAAGAGGAGCGCCGGCACATCCGCATGGTGGAGGAAGAGATCGACGAGCATAAAAAGCGGGGATACTGGTCCTGACGGTCTCGCGGGCCGATTGTGTGTCTTCCTCCTCCCGCGCGCCTTACTCCTCGAGCGCCACGATTCCGGGGAGCCGTTTCCCCTCCAGAAGCTCGAGGAACGCTCCACCGCCGGTCGACACGTAGGACATCCGGGAAAACAGGCCTGCCTTGTGCAGCGCCGTGTCGGTGTCGCCGCCCCCGACGATGGTGATCGCATTGCTCTCCGCCAGAGCCCGCATGATCGAGTGGGTGCCGTTGGCGAACGGCCCGATCTCGAACGCTCCGAGCGGACCGTTCCAGACGATGGTCTTCGCGTCGTGGAGCGCCTCCTTGAAAAGGAGCGAGGTGGCGGGTCCGATGTCGGCCGCCGTCCACCCGACGGGAATCTCCTGCGCGGGGACGATCTTCGAGGATGCCGATGCGTCGAGCCGGTCGGCGACCACGACGTCGACGGGGAGGTAGAGCTTGACCTTGCGGCCGGTGGCGTTCGCCAGCACCGTTCCCGCCATTTCCACCATCTCGGCCTCGTACAGGGAGTTCCCCACCTCGTAGCCCTGTGCGGCGAAAAACGTGTTGGCCATCGCGCCGCCGATGAGGATCTTGTCCACCTTTCCAAGGACGTTGTTGATCGCCTCGATCTTCCCGGAGATCTTGGCCCCTCCGAACACCGCGGCCAGCGGGCGGGCGGGGGAGACGAGGGCTTTTTCGAAATAGGTGATCTCGTCCTTCATGAGAAGCCCCGCCGCCTTCTCCTTGACGAACCGGGTGACGGCGACGTTCGACGAGTGCCCCCGGTGAGCGGTGGCGAAGGCGTCGTTCACGTACACGTCGCAAAGCGCCGCGAGCTGCTTACCGAATCCCTCGTCGTTTTTCTCCTCGCCGGGATGGAATCGCACGTTCTCCAGGAGGAGGACGTCGCCCGGCTGCAACGCCGCCACGGCCTTTTCCGCCGCCTCCCCGACGCAGTCGGGAACGAAGAGAACTTCCTTCCCGAGGAGGGAGGAGAGGCGTTTTGCGGCGGGAGAGAGGCTCATCTCCGGGATGATTTTTCCCTTGGGACGCCCCAGGTGGGACAAAAGGATCGTCTTCGCTCCCCGCTCCCGGGACAGCCGGATCGTGGAGAGGACGGCCTTGATCCGCGTGTCGTCGGTGATGTTTCCAACCTTGTCCAGCGGGACGTTGAAATCGACGCGGATGAGCACCCGCTTCCCGGAAAGATCAAGCTGGTCGATAGTCCGTACCTTCATCGTGTCCCCTCCCCGGCAATCTCCGAGAATGGTACCAGAAAGTCCCGGCGCCGTCAGGCCTTCAGCAGTCCCATCACGATCTCCAGCGCGATCAGGAGAATGATGATCAACTCCAGCGTTTCGGCGCGTGCCGCCGCCGCGCGGTTGTTCAGGATCGTGTAGATATCCTCGAGCGTCTTGAGCTGGTCCCGGATCGTCATCTCCCATTTCTCCGTGCCCACCTTCTTCCGGGCCTCGTCGTAGACACGGGCGAGGTATGCGTCTCCGGCGATTTTCAGGGTATTGTAGATCCTCTCCCGGACCATCGAGACGTCCATCTTGATCTCGGAGAGCTTCCGGAGCGGTTTTTCATAGGGATCGTGCATGATGGACAGGAGCTTCCGCGGCTTGTGCAGCTCGTCCCCCATTTCGTCGATGGCGGTGTGCAAAACCCGGTCGAAGAAGCGGAGTTCCAGCATCTGGACGTTCAGGAACTCGAGGACCTCTACGGTGTCCTGGAACTTGTGGTCGTAGGCGAAGGCGGCGTTCCATTCGGACAGGATCAGGTCGTTCTCGAAATACCGGATCGGGTTGCGCAGGATGTCGCCGAGGGCATCCGCGCTGAACGCCCCCTGCTCCAGCGTCAGAAGCCTCGCGATGTCCTGGGGGAGACGCGCGATGGCCTGCGAGCCGGACATCTCCGGGGCGAACGTACCGATGTGCCAGACGAAGTAATCCTCCACGATATCCGCGAAGCCCGGCCGGGTGACGGCAGGGCGGATCCGTTCGAAGAGCCGGGAGGCGATTTCCCGCGCGCCTTTCTCCATCCTCTCCTCCCCGGCAAGGAGGAGCGCGGTACGGACATACTCGTCCCACGGCATGTCGCGGACGGGCAGGCGGAGCACGACGGAAAGCACCCCGAAGTCGAAGATCTTCACGGCGGTCTCCAGGGTTACCTTCCCGGTTCCCACGAGGAATTCCACGGGGCCGGAGGAGAGAAGGCGGGGCTTGGGCTGGTACCGCAGGTACTGCGGTACGGGCCGAAGACGCGCCAACCCCGGGGATTCCGATGCTTCGGAAAGCCGGGAGGCCTCCGGCAGGGAGATGTCGAAGCCGACGTCGTAGGCGAAGAAGAAGAAGAGATGGCCCGCCGCCACCCGGACGTCGCTCATGGCAGGGACGCCCGGAGGTAGGGAATCAGATTGAACAGGAGGTGCAGACACACGGGAACGTGGATGTTGCCCGATTTCTTTCGTCCCCAACCGAACAGGAGGGCGGGGAAGAAGGTGAGCGCCCGGTACGCGGACGCGTGGATGACGAGGTGTCCCGCCGCGAACAGGAGGGAGGTGGCGGTGACCGGTTCCCATCCCTTCTCCTCGAAAACGTCGTACAGGTATCCGCGGAAAAAGACCTCCTCCGGGAGGGCGACGAGAATAGCCTGCCGGAAGACCAGTGTCCCGAGCAGAGGTCCGTGCGCTTCGCGTGCGGGGGAGAAGAGCGGGAAGGGTAGGGAGGAAACAATAAGAAACACCAGGGCTCCACCCGCCCCCAGGGCCAGGAAGAGGACTCCACTCCGTTTCACGTCCGAAAGCCGGATCCAGGAGGGCGCCCGCCCCCGCCGGTAGTACAGGAACGGGGTATAGAGAAACAGGGCCGCCCCCAGCAGGTCGGGCTGAAGCAGCACGAACCGGGAGGGGTAGCGGGTAGCCAGGCGCAGTGCGAGGGCGATCCCGGTGAGAAGGAGAATCGCCTGGATGGGGAAGGACCCGCGCATACGCACTTCCGTCGGTTTCCCTTTATCGAATCGGTCGGATCCGGTGGAACAGCTCCGGAAAACGGTCGATGGTGAAGTCAGGAGAATGCTTGGCGAACCCCTTCGCGCCGAGTCCGTAGGAAACGCCGCACGTGGCGACCCCGGCGCCCTGCCCGGCAAGAATATCGTTCACCGAGTCCCCCACCATGAGGGATTCCGCGGGAGAGGTCCCCCGCTTCTTCATGATACGCAGGAGTCCTTCCGGGTTCGGCTTCTTGCTATCGAAGCTGTCCCCCCCGCGCACATCGACGAAGTACCGGGAGAGCGACAGGCCGGCAAGGATGGTTCGGGTCATGTCGACGGGCTTGTTGGTCAGCAAGGCCATCTCGAACGCCTTGCTGTACGCTTCCAGGCTTTCGCTGACCCCCGGAAAGGGGACGGTCGTGTCCAGCAGGTGCTCCCGGTAATGGGTGAGGAACGTCTCCAACACGAGGGGAAGGATATCCCTTCCGTCGGTCCCCAGGGATCGCTGGATAAGAATCGAGGCTCCGTCGCCGACGTAGGAATAGATCGTCTCGTTCGGCAGAAGGGGGTACCCGAACGCTCCGAGGGCATAGTTGACCGAATTCGCCAGGTCGACCTTGGAATCGACGAGTGTTCCGTCAAGGTCGAACACGATAAGCCGGACCGCTTTTCCCATCTCGTCCCTTCCCCCGTTCGGGAAGTATTTTTTTTTGCACGCCTACTATTCTAATGGAAAATCCCCCGTCCCCGGGACAAGGGATCTCCCGGCCTGCCTCCTCTTCTGTAAACCTGCCATCGGTTCCTGGGTTGACAGCTGCGAACGCTTCCGGAAGAATGAGAGATCGTCGCATCCACAG
>JBFKGZ010000031.1:0-23613 GCA_041633075.1 Candidatus Deferrimicrobiaceae bacterium
CAGGGGTGTTGAAGATCAAGGTCCCCGACGACCGCCTGGACCGGCTTGCCGCCATCTACCGCCCCAAGAAGACCACCCCGATATCGATTACCTTCGTCGAGATCGATCCCGGGGGAGCCGCCCTCCTTCCTCCCGAAACGCTGGCCAGAATCCGGGAGGTGGACGTTCTGGGTCTTGTCCTGCGCGGGTTTTCGGACGACTTTCATCCTGCACCCCCGGGGGGACTGGATCCGGTAGCGGAGTTCCGGGCCGTCGATTCGGAGCTTGTCGTATCCGATTACCTGGTGGCGCAGAAAAGGATCGAGAAGATGACGAAGGAAGCCCGGCGGGGCCTCGAGTGGGGAGCCCTTCACAAGGCCGTGGAAGCCCTGGAGAGGGAGATTCCTCTCCGGCAACTTTCTCTCACCGCCGAGGAGATCCGCGTTCTTTCCGGGTTCCGGTTCGTGAGCCAGTTACCGCTTCTCCTGGTGCTGAACGTGGCGGAGGGGGACATCTCCGCGGAGGCCTATCCGGAACTGGGGGAGGTGGCTTCTTCGCGGCACGCCACCCTGATCCGCCTGTCCGCCAGGATCGAGGAGGAGATCTCCCGTCTTTCAGAAGAGGAGCAATCCGTTTTTCTTAAGGAAATGGGGATCCTGCAGGGAGCCAGAAAACAGCTTGTCCGCGGTGCGTTCGAGGCGATGGATTTCCTCTGCTTCATGACGGTGAGCGAGGACGAGGTGCGGGTGTGGAACGTCCGGAAGGGAACCATTGCCTTGCACGCGGCGGGAAAGATCCATTCCGACATGGAGAAGGGGTTCATCCGCGCCGAAGTGATCCCGTGCGAGGAGTTCTTCCGCTGCGGCTCGATGGCGAAAGCGAAAACCGAGGGAAAGTTGCGGCTCGAGGGGAAGGGGTACACCGTGCAGGACGGGGACATCCTGCAAATACGCTTCAACGTCTGAATTCATCCCGCCGGAAACGGCCTTGTAGGACTGAATTTTTATATAGATTCGGACGAAAAGAGAGGAATGGGGTTCCCAAAGGATATTCACAGCGAACCTGCGCAATCCTGGGGGCGGAATCTGCGGCTTCTTGTCGTCGACGACGAGGAATTCCTACGGTGCATAATTCGCCAACGACTCGAAACCGAAGGGTTTTCGGTGGATGAGGCGCGAAACGGAAAAGAGGCGCTGGCCAAGCTGGGCACGGGGGACTATTCCATCCTGCTCACGGACATCCGGATGCCGGAGATGGATGGAATCGCTCTTCTCCGGGAGGTGTCCCGCCGGTTTCCGGTTACGGCCCGGATCGTCATGACGGCCCACGGGGAACTCGAAACAGCCGTCACCGCGCTGAAAACCGGGGCGATCGACTATATCCTCAAGCCTGTTAACTTCGACGTTCTCTTCCTTACGATACGCAACGCCCTCCGGAAGCAAGAGATGGAACGCCAGCTCCAAGACTACCGGATGAACCTGGAAATCAAGGTGAAGGGGCAGACCGACCTGATCAACTCGATGTATATCCGTTCGATCCATTCGCTGATCAAGGCGCTCGAGGCCAAGGATTTCTATACGCGGGGCCATTCCCAGAGGGTGACACGGTTTTCGGTGGCCGTCGGGAGGGGACTCGCCTTGTCCCCTTTCCGTCTCGAGAATTTGCAGCGTGCCGCCATCCTGCATGACTTGGGGAAGATCGGCGTCAGGGAAAGCCTACTCAACAAGCGGGGCAAGCTTACCTATGAAGAGTTTGGAGAGGTCGCCCGCCACCCCGAGGAGGCGACCCAGATTCTCTCCCCCATACCATTCTTCCAGAACGTGCTCCCCGCGATCCTGCACCATCACGAACGGTTCGACGGCCGAGGGTACCCGGGAAGGATTGGGGGAACGGATATCCCCCTCGAATCCCGAATCATGTCGATCGCCGACACCTACGACGCGATGACGTCGACCCGCGCCTACCGGCCGGCGCTTTCCGTGGAGGAGGCAACCGCGGAAATCCGGCGCTGCTCGGGAACGCAGTTCGACCCGGAGATTGTTTCTGTTTTTCTCTCCGTAAAGGATACGGACAAGAACGACGAAGATCCTTTCGCTGTCGGGTGGCTGGACGGGAGGATTTCCGGCGAGGACCGCCGGCGCGTCCCCTGAGAGGGGACATTTCCCGCCCGAGTGGGGAGTGCTGGCGGGCGGCCCGGTCTGCCAGAACGGGTGAGGGAGGCCTACGCAAGGATTTCCCGGAAAGGACGCAAGCACCATGGAAGAAAAAACCGAGATCCGGAGCGCCGGCTTCTCGTCCGAGGAGCAGGAGGAACTGCTCCGGATCGCGCGCGATGCTCTGGTAACCTACCTCACCGAGGGGCAGATGCCCGCGGAGACTCCCGCACACTCGGCCCTCTCCGCCCCCGGAGCGGCATTTGTAACGCTTCGCAGCGGGGGCCGTCTCCGTGGCTGTATCGGGTACACGGAGCCCCACGCCCCGCTTTACCGCACCGTCCAGGAATGCATCGTTGCCGCGGCGACCGAGGATCCGCGGTTTCCCCGGGTAATGGAAGGGGAAACAGGAGAAGTGCGGATCGAGATCTCCGTCCTGACTCCCCTGCTACCGGTTCGGCCGGAGGATGTGCAGGCAGGCGTGCACGGGCTGATGATCCAAAAGGGGGCGAAACGGGGACTGCTCCTTCCGCAGGTGGCTGTCGAGAACGGGTGGGACCGCGAAATGTTTCTTTCCCAGGTGTGCGTGAAGGCCGGCCTCCCCGCGGATGCCTGGAGGGAGGACGCGGAACTCTATTCCTTCACGGCCGAGGTGTTCGGCGAGTGATGTTCCCCCTCACCATCGTCTCCTTCAGCTTCGCTTTCAGCACCTTTCCCGCGCTGTTTTTCGGGAGGGAGGACGTAAACTCGATCGCCCGGGGGATTTTGAAAGGGGCCATGTTGGTTCGGCAATGTTCGAGGAGGGCGTCGGTGTCCGCCTGCCTCCCCTCTTTGAGCGTGACGATGGCCACGGGGACCTCCCCCAGGGTGTAGTCGGGGCGCGGGACGACCGCGACCTCCGCCACCGAGGGATGCTCCCCGATGACATGTTCGATTTCGCAAGGATAGACAGAGATCCCCCCGATCATCAGCGTGTCACGCTTCCGATCGAGGAGGTAAAGGTACCCCTCCTCGTCGAATGACGCCACGTCCCCCGTGTACAGCCAGCCGTTACGTAGCACCTCCGCGGAAAACCCGGGGTCCCCCCAATATCCCGAGAAGATATTTTTCCCGCGGGCGATCACTTCGCCTACCTGGCCGGGGGGAAGTTCCGTCCCCGCTTCGTCTGCCACCCGGACCTCGACGCCGATCGCCTCCTTCCCCACAGACGTCAGCCTGCGCATGTAGGGCGCGCCTTCGTCCAGGGAATGGTCCTCGGGCTGCAGGAAGGTGAGGACGCCCGCGGACTCGACCTGGCCGTACGACTGGACCATGTCGCATCCGAAGAACCGGATGGCCCGTTTCAGCAGATCGAGGGGGATGGAAGGGCCGCCGTAGAGCACCTTCCGGAGGGTGGAGAGGTTGAAGCGATCCGCGGAGGGGAGATCCATGATCTGGGCCATCATCGTGGGGGTGAACAGGACATGGGTGATTCGGGTCCGCTCGATCGTGCGCAGGATCTCTTCGGGGTCGAAGTCGTGCCGTATGACGATGCTTGCTCCGACGTAGAGAAATCGAAGCAGTCTTCCGATCCCCGCCATGAACGGAATAGGGCTGCAGGACAGAAAGACATCGTTCCGGGAAAGCCCGACCTCCTGCGCGGCGGAGGCACAGGCCGCCAACAGATTCGCGTGGGAGAGCATGGCGCCCCGAAGGCTGCCCGAGGTCCCGCTCGTATAGATCTGCAGCGCGACGTCCTGTTCCCATACCGCGACATGGGTAAGCGGCAGCGCGGTTTCCCCGCGGCCCCCGTCCGACAGGCCGGGCACTCCATCGCCGCTGCGCCCGATCCGTACGACTTCGACGGAATCGGGCAAATCCGGGCGCAGGGCGCTTACCGCAGCCTCGAACTCATCGGGGAACAGGAGAACCCGCGGCTTCGCGTCCAGAAGGATGGTCCTGTGTTCCCGGACGACGGACAGGTGATTGAGCGGGACCAGGACTCCTCCGAGTTGCGCAACGGCGAAAAAAAGCTCCACATAGGAGGGGGAGTTTCCCAGCAGAATCGCCACCCGGTCACCCCTTGTCACTCCGAGGGCGGCAAGCGCGGCCGCATGCCGCCGCACCCGGTCGAGAAGATCCGCATGGGATAGGGCGACATGTTCCGAGGAAAGCGCCGTCCGGCGGGAATGGTTCCGGGCGTTGTGCGCAAGGATGTCCCGAAGAAGCAAGTCGTTTGTCCTTCCCCTAGTGCACCGTCTCGCAAATACATTGGCATTCGAGCGCCGCTGCATCTGCTCCCGCTTCGTTGCGCTTCTTCACCATACAAAACAGTATGCTTCAGTCGCGCGCCTTGCTGGACGCAGCGCATCGACGCTCTCGGTGCGTCAAGCTATTTACGAGACAGTACACCAGCCTTTTCTCGCAGCCGGGAATACAGCGTATAATGGAAAAAACCTTCACGTAAAGCGGGAAAGAAAACGGATGACTAACGGGGAGATGGAGATCTATCCCATCGAGCATAAAGGGAAGGTCTACAACATCATCACCGCGTTCGACATGACCTTCCGGGAGGTCCGGGGCATGCTGGACTGGCTTTCCGAACGCGACGCATTTCTCCTCACGCCGGAGGATGATTTCCTGGGACCCGGGAAGATGTTCACCTGCGAGGTGGAGGGCGTCCTGCTCGAAGTGGACGTGCAAGGGTACGAGGTGGTGGTATACCGGCGGAGCCTTGCCTGATGCCCCGGAGAAAGGGTCCGGGGCCTGTACCCTTCGTCCTGGATTTTCTCGCCCGGGCGTATCCGTCCGCCGGTGTAGTCCTCCGGTACCGGACCCCCTTCGAACTGCTCGTAGCAACCGTGCTGGCCGCCCAATGCACCGACGACCGGGTCAACCAGGTGACCCCTGCGCTCTTTGCCCGGTATCCCGGCCCGGAGTCGTTTGCGACGGCTTCGCAGGAGCAGATCGAGGAGGCGGTTCGCCCCACGGGGTTCTACCGAAACAAGGCGAAGGCGCTCAAGGGGATCGCCGAGGGGCTGCGTTCCCGTCATGGAGGGAACGTGCCGAAGAGCATGGAAGAGCTGACGGGGCTTCCGGGGGTGGGAAGAAAGACGGCGGCAATCCTCCTCGGTGCCTGTTTCGGGGTTGCCGCGATTCCCGTGGACACACATGTCGGAAGGGTTTCCTTCCGGCTCGGCCTTACCCGTTCAAAAGACCCGGTGCGTATCGAGGCGGACCTTTCCGCGGCGGTGCCGAAAACGGAGTGGTGGGCCTTCGCCACCCGGCTGGGCTGGCACGGGCGGCGGATCTGCGTTGCCCGGACTCCGCGGTGTTCCGCCTGCGGGCTATCCCCGGTCTGCCCGCGCAACGGCGTCACCCGCTCCGTGTGAGTGGACGGATCTTCGCCCGCCCGGGGCCCGGCGCACCGGGATCCGCACGGAAAACCCACCCCGAAAGCCGTCAGGAAGCCGATACGATCATGATGTGCGTATCTTCCTTAACGGACACGTTCCTCCAGCGGTAGGGCGTGTTCCCCCGGAAGTAGAGGCTGTCTCCCTCGTCGAGCAGCACGGAGGCTCCGTTGCTCTCCACTTCCAGGGATCCGCGGATCACGAAGAAGAATTCGTCCCCCTGGTGGTTGACGTAGTCCTCCCCGCTGTTCGCCCCCGGCATGAGGATGCTAAATATGGGGTGGAATCGCTGCCCGGGAGCCCCGGAAGCAAGGCTCTGGAATTCGACGTTCCGGATGTTCGTCGCCAGCCGTTTCCGGTCCGACGCGCGGGTCAGGATGTACTCGCTCTCGGCTTCTCCCAGCAGGGAGGAAAGCGATTCGCCGAGAGCTCGCCCGATGGCCGCGAGGGTGGTCACGGTGGGGGACGACACGTTCCGCTCGATCGCGCTGATCGCGGTGGCGGAGATGCCGCTCTTTTCCGACACTTCCTGGAGCGTCAGGTTCTTCCTCTTCCGGATGCTCTTTATTCTTTTGCCTACCTCGATCGTTTCCAAGTGATTCGCTTCCCCCTTACCTCATGATACTCCCGGAGGAATCGCCCTGTATACGGGTCCCCGAAAAAAAATGCAACCGGATGGGGGAATATGGCATTTACGGGAGGATCTAGCCAGCCGGTTCGCGAAGATTGCGTTTTCCTTGCCGAAATTCCTTGAAATGGGGTGTTGGGCAAAATAAAATTACAGGTCACACAACAACCGCTCCACCACGGCTTCCCAAGGGAGGACATCATAAAAGCGACGTTGTCACCAAGCGACAGTTCCAGCATCACCATGCGCGTCGATATTTAAGAACAAGCCCGGCATGCCGGGAAAGCTTACGACGAGGATCGGAGATGCCGGCGGCGACATCGGCACCGTGGACATGAGGAGCGCAGAGGGGTCATCGTGATCAATCCGCTGATATTCCGGGAATACGACATCCGCGGGATGGTGGGGAAGGACCTCTCGGCCGAGATGGTCGTCTCCATCGGAAGGGGATTCGGTACGTACGCGGCACGGAAGGGAGTCGGGACCCTCATGCTCGGGCGGGACTGCCGGCTGAGTTCTGCCTCCTTCCGTGACGCCATGGCCGAGGGGCTCCTGTCAGCGGGCGTGAACGTCGTCGACGTGGGGATCTGTCCCACCCCCCTCCTGTACTTCTCCATCGTCCGGTTCGGGGGCGAGGGTGGGGTGATGGTCACGGGGAGCCACAACCCGCCCGAGTTCAACGGGTTCAAGATGTGCGTGGGCGCCGCCACCCTCTATGGGGAACAGGTCCAGGAGATCCGGCGGATCATCGAAAAGGGGGACTTTGCCTCCGGAAAGGGAAAGCAGACCCACCGGGAAGTGGTGCCGGATTACCGGGAATACGTGAAATCGAACATCTCCATCCCACGCCGGCTCAAGGTGGTGGTGGACGCGGGGAACGGGACCGCAGGACCGGTGGCACCGCCCCTGTTCCGGGATCTGGGGATGGAGGTGGTAGAGCTCTTCTGCGAAATGGACGGGTCGTTCCCCCACCATTTTCCCGACCCGACCATTCCGGAAAACCTTAGGTTCCTGATCCGTGCAGTCCGGGAAGAGGGCGCTGACGTGGGAATCGCCTACGACGGCGACGCCGACCGGATCGGCGCGGTGAACGAGAAGGGGGAAGTCCTTTACGGGGATTACCTTCTGGTCCTTTTTGCCCGGGAAATTCTCCGGAGAAAGCCGGGGGCGACGGTCATCTCGGAGGTCAAGGCGTCGCAGAACCTGTACGATGACATCGCCCGGCACGGCGGAAGACCGGTCATGTGGAAGGCCGGGCACTCCCTCATCAAGAAAAAGATGAAGGAGGAGTCGGCGGAAGTGGCCGGCGAGATGAGCGGGCATATTTTCTTTGCCGACCGGTATCTCGGTTTCGACGATGCCATCTACGCCTCGGCGAGGCTCTTCGAGATCCTCGCGCATTCGGACCGCCCCTTGAGCGAAATGCTCTCCGATCTTCCCTCCGTCGAGGCGACGCCGGAGATCCGGGTAACGTGTTCCGACGAGGAAAAGTTCCTCATCGTGGAGAAGGTGGCGGAGATCGTCCGGCCGCAGGCGAACGAGGTGATCGACGTGGACGGCGTGCGCGCTCTTTTTGACGGAGGGTGGGGGCTCGTACGGGCGTCGAACACGCAGCCCGTGCTCGTCCTTCGCTTCGAGGGAAAGGACAAAAAAACCGTGGAACGGATCCGCGCCGTGATGGAAAGCGCCGTGGAAGCCGCCAAATCCGTAATCCGGTGACGGATTCCGAGTGACGGTTATCAAGGCCATCCTGCTGGGGATCCTTCAGGGGCTCACCGAGTTTCTCCCGGTAAGCAGTTCGGGACACCTGCTCCTCGCGCAGAAGATTTTTGGGCTCAAGGACCCCGAGCTGGCGTTCGACATCCTCCTTCACCTGGGCACGCTCCTCGCCGTTCTGTTCTTCCTCCGGCGGGAGATCGCCGAGGTTCTCGCCTCCTTCTTCCGGCGGGAAACCGGATTCGGGCAGGCGGCCTGGGGACGGCGGGACATCCTGCTGCTGATCGTTTCCAGCGTGCCGACCGCCGTCATCGGCTACGCATTGTTCGACACGGTGGAGGCCGGAGTCGGCGTTGCGAGCGTGGGAATCTCCTACCTGCTCCTCACGGCATTCCTGTTGCTGAGCAACCTTCGGGTCCGTCACAAGGTGGACCCGGAGAGAATCGATCTCTGGGAGGCCCTGGCCATCGGGGTCATGCAGGGAGCGGCAGTCTTGCCCGGCCTGTCCCGGTCCGGTTCGACGATATCGCTTGCCCTCGTTCTGGGGATCGGAGCATCAAGAAGCACGAAATACTCCTTCTTCCTCTCGATCCCGGCCATTCTGATGGCGTTGGGCCTGCAACTCCTCCGGGGCACTGCGGAGCTGCCCGGGGTTCTCCCTTCCGCCCTGGGATTCCTCCTTGCGCTCCTGGTGGGGTACCTCGCCATGACGTTCGTCGAGAGGCTGGTTACCCGGGGAAAGTTCCTCTGGTTCGCGCCGTACACGTTCCTGCTCGCCGTTTTTTCCCTCTATCTGCACTGGAAGGGATAAGATCCGCCCGGGGGGCTTCACCGGACCTGGATGCGCCGCCGCGGGGTAAGAATCGCGCCGTCGAGTTTCTCTCCCGCGGGAAGAACGGCACCCGGCCACAGGATGGACCGGGTGACCGACGCTCCGCCGGCTACCGTGGCGTTGTCCTCGATGACGACCGCCGGGCCGACACGGGCGCCCGGAGCGACGTTCGCCCTGGAAGAGATATGGACGGGCGGGGTGATCGTGACGCCGCGGTCGTCCGTCCCCGAAAACGTCGCTTCCCGCCTTCTGCCGGACAGAAGGGCAAGGGTTCCTTCCAGGTAGTCGGCCGGGGTGCCGAATTCCTGGAAACGCCCCGAGGAAAGGAAGCCGTAGACAGGCGCTCCGTCGGCGACGAGAGGGGTGTAGGTCTCCCGGATGATGCAGGACGCGCGCGAAGGCGGGATATTCGAGAGGAGTTCCGGTTCCACGATCTGGCACCCCGTATAAAACCCGGACTGTGCGCCGCCGTCCGCCCCGCTCCCGAATCCTTTGATCCGCCCCTCCTCCCCCACCCATACAGGCGTGTACCGTCTTGCGGGGTCCGGGAAGAGGACCAGGGTGGCCAGCGCTTTCTTCTCCCGGTGATAGGCGAGGGCGGACGCAAAAGGGAAGGACAGGATCATGTCCCCGTTCATGGTGACGAACGTGCCTCCCTTCAGAAACTCCCGGGCGTTCCAGATACCTCCCCCCGTGCCGAGAATGACCGGCTCGATCGTGAAATCGATGCGGATGGTCCTTCCCCCCCGACCCGTCACGGATTGCCGGATGAGTTTCGGTTGCGTGTGGAGGTTCATGACGAACGATTTGATCCCCGATCGGCGCAGGAATTCCATGTTGTAGGTGCACAGGGGTCGGCCAAGGACAGGAACGACGGGCTTGGGCAGCTCGTAGGAAAGCGGGCGAAGGCGGGTCCCCAGCCCGGCGGCGAGGATCATCCCCCTCAAGGCGGCGTCTCGGAAGCCGCCTTGTCCGCGAGCTCGGAAAGGACCGGGAGGAGTCTGCGGGCCAGCGGCTTCATCCGGGGGTTCCGGTCGAAATTCGCGGAGAGATGCGCCACGGTCGGGGGGATGAACCGGAGGTAGAATCTCTTCCCGAGGTTGTGGGCCTGGTTCCCGAACGTGCCGATCGCCTTGATGTTCCTCTGCAGCGCGGAGACGTCGAGATGGTACGGGAAGGAGGCCGGGTCACCCCCCATTTGCCTGAGCTTCACGGGAGCTGCGTTCCGGTAAGCGTAGACGAGTTCGTCGACCGCCTTCTCGGGCAGCGTCACGTAGGAATCCCGCAGGAGGGAGCAGAGGTCGTAGAATACGTTTCCCATCCTGGCATCCTGGAAATCGAGGATCCGCAATTCCGGGGCCGTACCTCCCTCCCCGCCGGGGATCACCATGATGTTCCGGCTGTGGTAATCGCGGTGGGCGAGAACCCGCGGGAGCACGGCCAGTTCATTGAGAAACGGCAGGATCAGGTCCGCGAGGGTGCGCTCATCCGCCTCCGACAGGGCGATCCCCCCGTATCCCCGGACGGCGTTTTCGATAAAGAACCGGATTTCCTCTGCGAACTTGTTCACATCGAAGGCAAGGCGGGACGGGATCGCCTCCCCGTCGAGCGCCCTCGTGCCGTCCCACTGGATTCGGACCAGGATCTCCAGGCTTCGCACGTAAAGCGGGAGGAAATCGTCCCCGGAGCGCGCGGAGCGAACGGCCCCTTCCAGCATCGTGTCGCCCGCGTCCTCCAGGAACAGGAGTTTGGTCTCCGGCACGGCAAGGTAGATCCCGGGCACGGGGATCCCCGCCTTGGCCAGGTACCGGTGCACGTTCACGAAGGGGAGTTCTTTTGCCGGGGTGACCTCGTCCGGGTATTGCATCACGATGAGGGAGGAAAGGGGAAACGACGGGCCCATCCGGACGCGGTAGTACCGGCGGGTGGAGGCGTCCCCCGCGAGCTCGCTTACCCCGATCACTGTTGCCGGGGCGCGAAAGTGCGCGGAAAGGATCGTCGCGATGGCCCGTTCGTCCACGTGCGGAGTCAACCTCCTTCGCCGGCGAATCGTTCGAGCGCGTTTCGGCACTCGAAAAGAATCTCCTCGAAATTCCGATAGGGCGGGTCGTTGCCCCGGGTGTAGTCGCGAAGTTCCACGGTGAACGGCCCCGGGAAGCCGATTCCGCGGAGCCCGGCGAATACCTCTCCCCAGGCGATCGTGCCGCGCCCCGGGACGAGATGATCGTCCCGGTCGCCGTGGTTGTCCGAAGCGTGCACGTGGATGAGCCGGGGCGCCGAGTCCCGGATGGCGTCCCGGACATCGCCCCCGATGTTGGCATGCCCCAGGTCGAGGCACACCCCGACCCGGTCCTCCGGGTACCGATCGGCGATATCCATGAGGATCTCCACACGTCCCGAAGGAAGATACGTGTTTTCCACGGCGATCCGGACATTTTCCGGGATCTCCGCGAGGAGATCGTTCATCGATCCCAGAAACGTTCCCCACCTCCTCGGATACCAGTTTTCCGCGGGGAAGCTGGTGTGAAGAACAAGGGTCCCCCCGCCGTTGCGTGACAGCCAGGTCCCCGCCGCGGCCGTGGCGCCAACCGATTCCCGCCGGTGCGCTTCGTCCTCCGACGAAAGCGAATACCAGCGGTCCTTTTTGTACGTCCGGACGTCCGGATAGAGCGGGGCGTGGAGGCTGCCCACGCGGACTTCATGGCGGGCCAGGAGGGAGGCGACCTCTCCGGATACATCCGGGTCGCCATAGGGGAAGTGGGGCGGCATGGCCCACAATTCGGCCGAGGAAAATCCGAACCTCGGGAAAAGCGACACGATGGATTCGTCCAGTTCCCGAAAGACGAACAGGTGGGTCGAGAGGGAGAGATCCATGAATTCGGCCGTTTCCTTGCGTTCTCGGCGAGACTTCCGCGATCATACCACGGAGGGGGAAACCCTACTACTTTTGGCTTCCTACGAAGGCTTGGTTTCCTTCGGGGACAGATTGGGGACAGTCCGAAGGAAGGCCGCTTCGCTACGGCATTTCCCCCACGCAAGGGGGGGAACGAAATCCGGAGGAGTGCTCTTTCGTACTTGGCTGGATCGACCCTACCCCAAAGTCCTATGGCTGTCGGCTCATCCTGTCGGCCGCTCTCCTTTGCTTGAATCGTATTGTGGAAAGTCGAGCCCCACAGCGAGGTTATCCTTCGGGGTTGTCGTCCTCGACTAATATCGTTACAACGTTCTTTTTTCCAACGCCTTTATCGGTTCGGGGGCGAAAGATCTTATCAAGCGCGTCCTGATCGGGGGATTCCCCGACCACCTTTAACAGATTCTCCTCGGATCCCTTGGTCTTTTTTTCTACTCCCTCATCGGTGCGGAGGTAAACGATCGTATCAGATGCGTCCTGATCGGGGGATTCCCCCACCACCTTTAACGGATTTTCCCCGGTTCCCTTGGTCCTGGAGGATGGGCGCCAGTGGGAACCTTTCGTGATCCAGTCATATCCGAGAAGAAGGTCTTTCCGGGGGAACTCCGCCGGCCGGTTCTTTCTGCCGTACCTGTAAAGAAACACAATCAAAGCGGCCAACGGAAAGACCAAAAGGAGCCATTTCATATTTCACCTCCGTTAAGGAGGTCACCTTCACCAAACACTATATCAGACGAGTGGGAGGGGGTAGAGAAGGAAATCAGGAGAGATAAGAGAGGAGACAGGAGTCCCCTGCCGTCTCGGGAGCGACCATTTCCCCCAGCCCCCCTTTTCGGGTGCATGCAGGGTGCGGAATATTCTGCCATCACGTTCGATATCTCCCACGGACATTCCACGGACACCTCATCGGCAACTCATACAGTAGTAAAACATCAAACACCCGAAAGGGGAATGCTCTGGGCCCAGTTCGGAAACAGTGTTATTGGGCATTTCCCTTTTGGATTCAAGTAAAGATTTTTATCCGCGATAATACCATACCGGGATTTGTTTCCCGATTCTCCGCGGGGGATGACCAGTTGGGGCAATTGAAACGACTCGCAATGCTTCTTCTCGTGCTTTCCCTTGCTTCGTTCGCCCATGCCGCATCCGCCTCTTCCCTGGACAACACGTTTCGTGAAGGATGGTCCCTTCTCTCCGAGGAGAAATTCGCCGAGGCGAGGGAGGCGTTCGGCGAAATTTCTCCCGGCGAATACGACCTCGGGGATTACGTTCTCTATTTCACGGGGTTGGCCCTGGCCAGGGAGGGTAAGCCGGCGGAGGCCGTGTCGACCCTTGAACGGCTTACGTCCGACTTCCCGCAATCCCCCCTGATTCCGTACCTCGCGCACGAACTGGCCTTTGCCGCAGCGAAGGCGGGGGACATCCCGTCCGCGAGGAAGTATTTCCGCTCTTCCCGGGGCAAGGTCACGGGGTACAGGCGGACGGCGGCCGAGGGGTATCTCGCCGCACGCCTCCTGGAGGAACCGGAGAGGGAGCCGGAGGGGGAACAGGGGAGGAACACGGTGCGCAAGAAGGCCGCGGAGGCGTATCTGGAGAACTTCTTTTCCTCCACGGTCCAGGAAAGCGGGCTCCTGTCGATGGAACGCCTGTGGGAATGGTATCGGGAGGGGAAGCTGTCGGAGTTGGAGCTTCCCGAATCCTTCTACGGAAAGTACGCAAAGGCCCTGTTTCGCGCCGGGGAAGACGGGCGCGCCCGCACCGTTTACCAGGAGGCTGCGGAGAAGTTCTCCCCTTCAAATGATTACTACAGCCTCCTGCTCGATTATGCGGAGTTTCTCCGGAAGAAGGGAGAAGCTTCCGGGGCGCGGTCTCTGCTGGCCGGTGCGGTGAAGGACGCTCCCGCTCCGTTCCGTTCGGCAGTTGACTTTCTCTCCGCGAGGGTGGATTGGATGGCGGGGCGGACGGCGGAAGCCCGCCGGAGATTCCTCGAGATCGCGGAAGGCGATGCGCCGACGGATACCGCGGAGCGAGCCCGATACCAGGCGGCATGGATCTTGGAGGAGGAAGAGGACTGGGAGGGGGCCGCCGAGCAGTTTCGAAAGCTGTTCGAGGCCCGGGACGAGCAGATCCTCCGCGAGTCGGTATTTCGCCACGCCTTCGCGATCTACCGGCAGCAACGGTACGCCGATGCGATCGTGGCGTTCGAATCGGGAGAGAAATCGGCGGTGGCTCCGGTGGAGCGGGGCAGGCACGCGTACTGGAGGGCGCGGGCTCTGTCCGAATCCGGGGAGAAACAGAAGGGGGAGGCATTGCTTCGGATCCTCGCGACGAATTACGACGCGGGACCGTATGCAATATTTTCGAGCATGCGTATCGGCAGGGATCCCTTCGGAATGCTAAACGCTCCCTCCAGCGGCGAGACCGCCCATTGCGCGGGGGAAAAGGAGAGGCTTTGGGAAAGGATACGGGCCGCCGACTGGTCGAAGGAGGATGCGGAGGAGGTGCGCCGTGCGGAGCGCCTCGCCCGGCTCGGGCTGGTCGAATACGCCATCCTGGAGTCCGAACGGGTGGACCGGGCCGCCGTCCGGAGAGCGACGGGACTGGCCGATGGAGGGACGCCCGGGCTGTTCCGGTATCTGGCGGGCGACCTGCCGGGAGCGATCCGCGAGACCATCGGGGCTTCCTCCGGCAGGCCGGCCGGGGGGCTGTTCGAACAGCTGCTGTATCCGCTGGCGCCGCAATACCTGGGCGATTGCGACGGGAAAAAGTCCGGCGTGGACTCCCTCGTGCTCCACGCCATCATACGGCAGGAATCCCTGTTTCAATACGATGCCCTGTCCCCGGCGGGGGCGGTGGGACTGATGCAGCTCATGCCCCGCACGGCCGCCGAGGTCGCCCGGAGGGAAAAGATCGGGAAAACGGTTCGCCGCTACGACCTGCTGAAACCCGAGCTGAACGTTACCCTCGGAGCGGCCTACTTCGCGCACCTGCTGTCCACGTACGACGGCGATTACATGCGGGCCGTCGCCGCGTACAATGCGGGGGAAAAGGCGGTGAATAGGTGGTGGAAGAGGGCGAACGGGGACCCCGCGATGTTTCTGGAAACGGTGACGTACCGGGAAACGCGCGGGTATCTCAGGAGAATGTTCTTCAACCTTCTCCAATATTACCGGATCTACCGCCCCGGGATGCTTGCCCGCTACTTTCCCAGTGATCGAACAGAAGACGGGACAGCTCCCGAGCCTTTCGCGTCCCCACCTGCCGCAGGGACGCCCGATGGGCAGGGGAAGGACTCCCCGCCGGAGGAAGAGCCCGGCGAAGCCGGAACACCCGGCGAGTAGACATCACCGCGCATTTCCGGAACTCCCGGTCGTCCGCCCACGCGCGGGAGATCGCCTCCGTGGTCTCCTCCTGGTTTCCCTCCCCCCGGCAGACCAGGACGACGTCGCACCCGGCAGAAACAGCGCGCACGGCGGCATCGCCGATCCCGAACCGGCCCGTGATCGCCTTCATCTCCAATGCGTCGGAAAACACCGCGCCGCGGAACCGCAGTTGCTTGCGAAGGAGACCCCGGAGGATCTTTTCCGACAGGGTGGCGGGGAAGTCGCGGTCCAGCGCGGGGTAGAGCACGTGGGCGGTCATGAGCGCGGGAATCCCGGCACGAATGGCACGACGGAACGGGGGGAGGTCTCTCTTGCGGAGCGTGTCCCGGGAGCTTCGTACAACGGGAAGTTCCACGTGGGAATCGGTTGCGGTATTGCCGTGCCCCGGGAAGTGCTTCCCGACGGGGAGAACGCCGCGGGACCGCATCCCGCGCAGGAAGGAGATCCCCAGCTCCGAGGCGGTGTGCGGGTCCGTGGAAAGAGCCCGGTCCCCAATCACGGGGTTATCCGGGTTGCTGTCGACGTCCAGGACGGGGGCGAAGTTGATGTCGATACCGACGGCGCGCAGTTCCGTCCCCATATGCTCGCCGACGGCCTCCGCCACCCGGGAAGCATGGCAACAGAACAGGGAGTAGCACCGGGCCGGGGGGAAGCGGGTAAATCCCGGTGACGTAAGGCGCATCACCCTGCCACCTTCCTGGTCGACGGCGATGAGCGGGGCGGGACGTCCCCTCCCGGCGGCGGCGCGGATCTCCCGGCACAGATCCCGGACCTGGCGGGGATCCTCCACGTTCCGCGAGAAAAGGATTACTCCCCCCACCGTCCTTTCCCGAATCCGCCGGGCCAGCCGGGCCGGCAACGACTTTCCCTCGAACCCGAACATCAGGAGGCCGGGGTCATCGGGCCGTCTCATCGGATGCTTCCTCCCTGGTTCACGGATTGCACCGCCGTCCTCGAAACCTTTATCACAGTCCCGGATCGAAGGGGAACCACATCCGTTATCATGAAGGGGAACTCCCCAATCCACTGCGCAAGGAGGGAAAACCGTGAAAGCCATCGTGATCGAATCGTTCGGGGGGCCGGAGATGCTTCGCCAGGCGGACGTTCCTTCTCCCGAGCCGGCGGCGGATGAGGTGCTGATCGAAGTCGCGTACGCGGCGGTGAATCCCGTCGACTGGAAGATCCGGGAAGGGATGCTGGCGGGCATGTTTCCCCACGAGTTCCCCGTCATTCTCGGATGGGACGCCGCGGGGACGGTGAAGAGCGTGGGAAAGAACGTCACGGGGTTCCGGACCGGCGACCGTGTGTACGCCTATTGCCGGAAGCCGAAGGTCGGTTTTGGCACCTACGCCGAATTCGTGACGATGAACCAGGCCGCGGTGGCGCCCATGCCGAAGAATGTCGGGTTTGCCGAAGCAGCCGGCATCCCCCTGGCCGGCCTGACCGCATGGCAGTCCCTGTTCGACGCCGCGAAGGTTAAGGCAGGAGACAAGGTCCTCATCCACGCGGGGGCCGGGGGTGTCGGGAGCATGGCGATCCAGTTCGCGAAGCACGCGGGCGCGGAGGTGCTCACGACGGCAGGCAGTGCCAACCATGCGTATGTCAAATCCCTGGGAGCGGACGAGGCCATCGACTACACGAAGGAAAATTTCATCGACGCCGTCAGGAAGAGGGAGCCCGGCGGAATCGACCTCGTCTACGATGCCGTCGGGGGCGACGTGCAGACGAAAAGCTACGAAGTGCTGAAAAAGGGGGGTAGGCTCGTCGCCATCGTGAACCCTCCCGTCGAGGAAGAAGCTAGGCGATACGGGGTCGATGCGTCCCACGTCTTTGTCACGCCGGACGGGGCGCAGCTCCGCCGGATCGGGGCACTGATCGAGAGCGGCGCCGTTAAGCCACCCGCTCTCCAGGAGATGCGCCTCGAAGAAGCGGCGGAGGCGTTGCGGCGAAGCCAGGAGGGCCATGTGCGGGGAAAGATCGTGCTGAAGATCCGATGAGCCCCTGCGCGGAGGCCTCTGGAATTCAGCAAAACCAGGACGACTCCATCCCTACCGGATCTCCTCCCGCACGTCCATGGCGTCCCGGAGCCCGTCCCCCAGAAAATTAAAGGCCATCACGGTTGCCATGATGGCCAGGCCCGGGACGGTGGTCAGGTGAGGTGCGACGAAGAGAAAATGCCTACCCTCGTTGATCATCGCCCCCCAGGAGGGAGTGGGGGGCGAAACCCCCAGCCCCAGGAAGCTCAGGCCCGCCTCCGCCACGATCGCCCGCGCGATGCCGAAGGTCGCCTCGACGATGACGGGCGAAATGGCGTTCGGGAGGATGTGGACAAGAAGAAGCCGTACGGGAGGGCTCCCGACCGCCGTTGCCGACTGGACGAATTCCATCTCCTTGACCTTCAAAATTTGCCCCCGGATGAGCCGGGCGTACCCCACCCAGCCGAGTGCGCACAGGGCGATGAGAACGTTGCGCAGGGAAGGCCCGAGGACGGAGGTGATCGCGATGGCGAGCAGGATCCCGGGGAACGCAAGGAGAACGTCGGCCAGCCGCATGAGGGCGTTGTCGACCTTCCCCCCGAAAAATCCGGACGCCGATCCCACGAGGAGGCCGATCAGGAGCGACAGGGAGACCGTACCGAGCCCCACCGCGACCGAGATGCGTGTGCCGTAGACGAGCCGGCTCAGCAGGTCGCGCCCCAGCCGGTCCTGCCCGAGCCAGTGGGACCGGGAAGGACCGGACAGTCCGGAATCGAGCGCTTGCGCCCCCGGGTCGTGGGGGGCGAGCCACGGGGCGAGGACGGCCACGAGCAGGAACAGCAGCACGACTGCGGCCCCGGCGACGGCCGCGCGGTTGCGGGCGATGCGGATCGGCACGGTTCTCCAGGAAGCGCGTTCACCCATACCGGATCCTCGGGTCGAGGCGGGAATAGAGCAGATCCGTAAGAAGATTGACGATCACCGTGCAGATCGCGATGAACAGGATGCACCCCTGGACCAGCGGGTAATCCCGTGCCTCGATCGCCTGGATGGTGAGGCGTCCGATCCCCGGCCAGGAGAAGATCGTCTCGGTGATGATGCTTCCGGAGAGCAGCGCGCCGAACTGCAGGCCCATCACGGTGAGGACCGGAATCAGGGAGTTCGCAAACGCGTGCCGCACCAACGCGGCGCGCCGGGAAAGTCCCCGGGCGCAGGCGGCACGCACGTAGTCCTGACGGATTTCCTCCAGGAGGGAGGAGCGCAGCATCCGCATGAGGATCGCCGCCATCCCCGTTCCCATGGTCACCGCGGGGAGGACCAGGTGGCCGGCGGTACCGTACCCCGAAACGGGAAACATCCCGAGTTCGAGGGAGAATATCAGGATGAGCAGGGGACCCAGCCAGAAGTTCGGCATCGACAGGCCAAGCATCGCGAGGAATCCGGACAGATGGTCTAACAGGGAGTGCTGTTTGAGCGCCGACAAGATTCCTAGGGGCACGGCGATGAGAAGGGCGACGACCATCGAGGCGGCCGCGAGGAGGAAGGTTGCGGGAACCCGGCGGAGGATCTCCCGCAGCACCGGCTCGCGGCTCCGGAAGGAGGTCCCCAGGTCTCCCTTCGCCAGACCGAGCAGGAATTCCCCGTACTGGATGACCACGGGGCGATCGAGGTGAAGCTCCCTGCGAAGCTCCTCCTTCTGCGCCGCGAGGGCGCTCTCTCCCAGCATGATCTCGACGGGATCGCCGGGGATCAGGTGAATGAGGAGGAAGACGACCGTCACAACCCCGAAGACGACAGGGACCATGTGGCGGAGGCGGACGAGGAGGTACCCCCTCATTTCATCGCTCCTTCTTCGGGGAGAGGGTCATCGTTTTCACGGAGGTGTAGTCCTCGCCGGGGGTGATCACGAAACCCGAGAGGCGACGGTCCCGGACCAGGATGTTCCGGTTGATCCAGAGGGGGAACACGGGGAGGTCGCGGGCGAGGAGGACCTGCACCTTCCGGTAGATTTCCTTCCTTTTTTCCCGCGACGGTTCCCGCCGGCCCTCCTCCACCAGCCGGTCGAGCTCGGGGTTCCGGTATCCTCCCCGGTTGGCTCCCTGGGGAGGGATCTGCCCGGAGTGGAAGGCATAGTGGTAGATGTCCGGGTCCTGGATACCGACCCAGGTCAGGCTGTAGAGCTGGAAGTTCCCCTTCCGGATGTCCGAGAAGAAGGTCCCCCACTCGAACGACCGGATCTCCATGGCGATCCCCACCTGGCGAAGCTGTTCCTGGATGACGGCCGCAATCTGCCTCCGCAACTCGTTCTGCGAGGTCTTGTAGGTCAGCCGGAAGCGGGGCGTTGGTCCGTCCCCGTCGGGGTCGCGGTAGCCGGCGGAGTCGAGAAGGCGTTTTGCCTCGGAGGGTTCGTGACGGACAGGGGGGATTCCGTCTGCATGGGCCCAGAAGCCGGGCGCAAGGATGGAATCGGCCGGGTCCGCGTGTCCTTCCCAAAGGGTTCTGACGATCGCCTCGCGGTCGATGGCGAGGGCGATGGCTCGTCGCACGCGCACGTCGGACAGGACCGGGTCCCGGAGGTTGAATCCGAGGTAGGACGCATTGCTCCCCGGCGCTTCCTCCATCACCAGGTGTTCGTTTTCCAGTACGGCGGGAAGCAGGGGGGGGTCTACCCCGTTCAGGACGAAATTGACGCTCCCTTTCGTAAGTTCCAGAAATCGCACGTTGCTGTCGGGGAGGAATTTGACGACCACCCGTTCGATTTCCGGGGCCCGGTCGTAGTATCCCGGGAACCGGGAGAGGTAGATCGCGGAATCCCGCTGGAAGTCGTCCACCCGGTAGGGGCCCGCCCCGATGGAGGGGGAGTAGCCCGCGGGGGGCGATCCCGCGGGGACGATCCCCCGCACCATCCCGGCAAGAAACGGGGCGAACGGCTCGGCAAGGCGGAAGATCACCGTGCGGGGGCCGGGAGTGGCGATCGATCGGATCGTTTCGTACGTCGCCCTGTGAGGCGAGCGGTTCGCGGGGTCCAGGATCCAGGAGAAGGTGTAGCGGACGTCCTCGGAGGAAAGCTCCCTTCCGTCGTGAAAGCGCACTCCCTCGCGGATCCGAAAGACGATCTCCGTGGGAGATCGTTCCTCCCAGCTCTCCGCGAGATCGGGGACAAGGTTTCCCGCGGCATCCATCCGGATCAGGGAGGCATGCGTCATCTGCAGGATCTGGGTCCCGTACGCGTCGGTCGCAAGCCGCGGATCGATGCTCGACGGGGCTCCCGGCAAAGCGATGACGAGGGTTCCTTCCTCCACCGGCAGCCGGGGGTTGCAGCAGGACAGGAAGGCCGCGACCAGGGCGAAAGGAAGACAAAGGGAAAGGGGGCGATGTCCCACGTCCGCCATCGTATCACGCGATCCCCGGTTCCGGCCTTCCCACGGGGGTCCCGTCGGGAAGGGGAGGTCTGGTACTATGGGAGCGATGGGACATTTCGACCTTCTCGTCATCGGATCGGGGCCCGCCGGCCAGCGGGCCGCAGTGCAGGCCGCCAAGCTGGGGAAGCGGGTGGCCGTCATCGAGAAGCGCCAGGTGGTGGGCGGCGTATGCGTCAACACCGGGACCATTCCGAGCAAGACGCTGCGCGAGGCGGTGCTCTACCTTACCGGATACGGGCAGCACACGATCTACGGGACATCCTACGCGGTGAAGGAAAAGATCGGAATAAGCGACCTGACGCTTAGGACCTCCTACGTGATCAGCCGGGAAAACGACATCATGCAGTTCCAGATGCGGCGCAACCGGGTGGAGATGATTTTCGGCGAGGCCTCATTCGACGATCCCCACGCTCTGACCGTCCGGGGCCCGGACGAGACGAGCACGTACACGGCCGACCGGATCGTCATCGCCGTCGGGACGAAGCCGGCCCAGCCCCGGGACGCGCCCTGCGACGGGGAGACCCTGATCGACAGCGACGGGATTCTGGGGATGAAGAGACTGCCCAGGTCGCTCACGGTGGTCGGTGCGGGCGTCATCGGGCTGGAGTACGCCTCGATCTTCGCCACCCTCGGCATCCGGGTCACTGTGATCGAGAAGCAGGAACGGCTTCTCGAATTCGTGGACCGGGAGATCATCGAAGCGCTTTCGTACCATCTCCGGCAGACCGGGACGACGATCTGGCTGGGAGAGGAGGTGAGCCGGATCGCCACGCGGGAGGGGAGGGCGGTCGCGGAGCTGAAAAGCGGGAAAAAGATTTTTTCGGACACGATCCTCTTTTCCATCGGGCGCATCGGGGCGACGGACGGCCTGAACCTGGCGGGTGCGGGACTTGCGGCCGACGACCGGGGGCGGATCTCGGTGGACGAGCATTACCGGACCAACGTCCCGCACATCTATGCCGTGGGGGACGTGATCGGGTTCCCCAGCCTCGCGTCCACGTCGATGGAGCAGGGGCGCCTCGCGGCGGCGCACGCCTTCGGCAAGGAGGCCGGCCCGATGGCGACGCCCTTCCCCTTCGGGATCTACTCCATCCCCGAGATCTCCATGATCGGTCCGACCGAGGAGGAGCTGACCCAGGCGGCCGTGCCCTACGAGGTGGGGGTGTCCCGGTACCGGGAGATCGCGCGCGGGCAGATCCTGGGAGATGAAACGGGCCAGCTGAAACTCATCTTCCACCGGGAAACGCGGCGTCTCCTGGCGGTCCACGCCATCGGCACGGGAGCCACCGAGCTGATCCACATCGGGCAGGCCGTGGCAACGCTTTCCGGGACGCTCGATTACTTTCTGAAAAGCGTGTTCAATTACCCGACGCTTGCGGAATGCTACAAAGTCGCCGCGCTCGACTGCGCCAACAAGCTCGGCTGATTCCCATCCCGAGGAGTTGGTCCGGGAACGCCCCCGTGTCCGGAGTTGTGCTTGTTCCCCTCTCTCCCTTGATTTACAATGACATAATGCACATTGCACTACTGAAGGTCACCACCTTCTTCTATCTGGCCGGGGCTCTCCTCTACCTCTACTTCATCATCACATTGAACGGGAGGGGCGCACGCCTGGGCCGCATGTCCCTGATGATCGGCGTCATCCTCCACGTCGCCGGGTTTGCTCTTCGTTATGCAGTGGCGGGGTACACTCCCGTCACGAACCTGTTCGAGTCGCTCTCGTTTTTCGCTCTTGCGATCGCGGGCACCTTCCTCGTCGTTGAAATCCGCTACAATTTGCGGACCCTGGGCGCGTTCGTGGCTCCGCTGGCCTTCGCCTTCAGTATCTTCGCCGCGTTCCTGCCGGGGGAGGTCGCCGGTCTGGCCCCGGCCCTCAACTCCTATTGGCTCCCGGTCCACGTCCTTCTCTTGTTTGTCGGCGACGCGGTCTTTGCCGTCGCCTTCGGCGCGGGCATCATGTATCTGTTGCAGGAAAAACAGGTCAAGCGCAAGAAAATGGGGGCGATTTTCAAGCGTCTGCCCTCGCTTGACGTTCTCGACGAGGTCAATTACCGGTGCCTTACGATCGGCTTTCCCCTCCTCACCATGGGAATCATCACCGGATCCATCTGGGCCGAGTACGCCTGGGGGTCCTACTGGAGCTGGGACCCGAAGGAGACGTGGTCGCTTATTACGTGGCTCCTCTACGCCGCGCTTCTTCACGGGCGGCTGACGGTGGGGTGGCGGGGACGCAAGGCGGCGATCCTCGCGATCGTCGGGTTCGGCGCGATCCTCTTTACGTTCCTGGGCGTCAATCTCCTGCTGCCGGGCCTCCACTCCTACTCCAATCTGTCGCGATGAGGGGATGACAGGGATTCCCCGATGGGCCACATCGTCATCATAGGACTCAATCACCGGACCGCCCCCGTGGAAATTCGAGAGCGTCTCGCCTTCCCCACGGAGGCGATCGGACATGCGCTCCGGAGTCTCCTCGAGAGGGAGTCTCTCAAGGAGGGGGTGATCCTGTCCACGTGCAACCGTGTCGAGATCTGCGCGCTGGCCCTTCAGGGTTCCCGGGGCACGTCCGAAGCCAAGGAGTTCATGGCCGCCTACCACGGGATCCCGCTGGGGGAGTTGAACGGGTATCTCTACCACTACGAGAAGGACGAGGCGGTGAAGCACCTGTTCCGGGTGGCCAGCAGTCTGGACTCCATGGTGCTCGGCGAGCCGCAGATCCTCGGCCAGGTGAAAGACGCGTACGGCTATGCCGCGGAGTTCCGCACGATCGGGCCGGTTCTCGACAAGTTCTTCGCAAAAACGTTCTCGGTGGCAAAGAGAGTGCGCACGGAGACCAAGGTGGCAAGCAGCGCCGTATCGGTCTCCTACGCCGCGGTCGAGCTGGCGCGAAAGATCTTCGGGGATCTTTCGGACAAGACCGTGCTGCTTGTCGGAGCGGGGGAGATGTGCGAGCTGGCAGCCCGGCACCTCATCTCCGCGGGCGTCAAGGGAATCCTGGTGACCAACCGGACCTTCGAGCGCGCGGTAAAGCTCGCCGGGGAGTTCGGAGGAATCCCGATCCGGTACGAAGAGATTTTGGTCCACCTGAAGCGGGCCGACATCGTTCTTTCCTCCACGGGTGCAACGCACTTCATCCTCCGGAGGCAGGATATCGAGGAGGTCATCCGCATCCGGAAAAACCGGCCGATGTTCTTCATCGACATGGCCGTTCCCCGCGACTTCGA
>JBFKGZ010000032.1:0-23608 GCA_041633075.1 Candidatus Deferrimicrobiaceae bacterium
GGAATGGCGCGTGAAGTCGGTACGCTTCGGCTCGAGATCCGCGGAAAGGAGACGAACTCCGAACCGCCGGGAGGGGGAAACGGCAGCCGGGCAGGCTTCTTTCGCCCGGTCCTTTCGGGCATCGTGGCATCGGTATCGAATCCCTACTGGACGATCTGGTGGGCCACTATCGGCCTGGGATATCTCGTCGTCTCCCGGGAACTCGGCGCAGCGGGGATCGCCCTGTTCTTCGCTGGACACATCCTGGCCGACGCGGCCTGGTACCTATTCATCGGATTCGCCGTCTCCGCGGGGAGAAGGCGGTTCACTGACCGCGTCTACCGGTGGATCGTGGGTTCCTGCGCCCTGTTCCTTTTCTTCTTTGCGGTCTCATTCGGGTATTTCGGAATGACCAAGCTCTTTCGTTTGCTGTGATCCGCTCATCGCGGAGAGGAGGCCTGTCGGGATGAAAGGGGTCGTGATGGCGGGTGGGTTCGGGACAAGGCTGCGCCCGATCACCGAAAAGCTGCCCAAGCCGATGGCGTATGTGGCCAACCAGCCCATGATGGAGCACGTGGTCCGGCTCCTCAGTCGTGCCGGGATCGTCGACCTGGAAGTCCTCCTGTACTTCTACCCCGAGAAAATCACCTCCTATTTCGGTGACGGGTCCCCCTGGAACGTCAAGATCCACTACATGCGCGCGGAGGCCGATTACGGGACCGCGGGAGCCGTCAAGCACGCCGAGTCGCGGATCGACGGCACCTTTCTGGTCATCAGCGCCGACATCATTACCGATATCGACCTTGCCCGAGCGATCGAATTCCACCGGGAGCGAAAAGCCGCCGCCACGATCGTGCTCACCCGGGTCACCAACCCGCTCCAGTACGGAATCGTGATCACGGAGGAAAACGGACGGATCGTCCGGTTTCTCGAAAAACCGTCGTGGGGGGAAGTCTTCTCCGATACGGTGAACACCGGCATCTACATCCTGGAGCCGGAGGTGCTCTCCCTCATCCCCCCCGAGAAGAGCTTCGACTGGAGCAAGAACGTCTTCCCGGAGATGCTGTCGCGCGGGGACCGGCTCCTGGGGTATGTCGCGGAAGGGTACTGGAAGGATGTGGGGAACCTGGATGAGTACCTGAACGTCCACCTGGACATCCTCTCCGGCCGGGCGGGGATCGAATTCGAGGGGAAGAAGGCGGGAACCGGGAACGTTTGGATCGGTGAAAACTCGCGGATCGACTTCACCTCCGACCTGCAAAACGTTGTGATCGGGAAGGATTGCGTCGTGGATGGCGGCGTCTCCGCGGAGAACGTGGTTCTCGGCGACGGGTGCGTCGTCGAGGAAGGGGCGGTGCTCCAGTCTTCGGTCGTATGGCCCCGGACGACGATTCACAAGGGAGTGCGGATGCTCGAGAACATCATCGGCTCGGACTGCGTGATCAGGGGGCGTGCGTTTCTGGCCGAGCGGGCGGTGATCAGCGATCATTGCGTCATCGGAACCGAAGCGGTGGTCAAGGCGAACGTCAAGGTGTGGCCGCACAAGCAGGTGGAGGACGGGGCGGTTCTTTCCTCCTCCCTCGTTTGGGCGGAGAAGTGGGCCCGTTCCCTGTTCAGCGTCCATGGAATCTACGGCCTGGCCAACCATGAGATCACGCCCGAATTCGCCGCCAAGGTCGGGGCGGCGTTCGCGGCGAGCTTCGGAAAAAAGATCGTCCTCTCCACGAGCCGGGACAGCCACAAGACGTCCCGGATGATCAACCGGGCCATCATGACGGGGATGCTGTCGGTGGGAGTGGACGTCCACGACTACGGTGTCACGCCCCTGCCCGTCGTCCGGTACCTCGCCCGCAGCCACCGGGAGGAGAAGGGGGGAGTCCACGCGAGGAAGAGCCCGTTCGACCCGTCCTTCATCGACCTGAAATTCTTCGACGACAACGGGATGAACCTCCCCGTGAGCATGGAACGGAGCATCGAACTTCTTTTTTTCCGGGAGGATTTCGTCCGTGCGGACAGCGAGGAGACGGGGGAAATCTCCTTCCCCGTGGGGGGATTCGACACCTACGTCGACGGCTTCCTCAAGGCGATCGATGTGAAGCGGGTGCAGGAGCGGGGGTTCAACGTCGTGCTCGATCACTCTCACGGTGCCTCGGCCCTCCTCTTTCCGCGGATTCTCGGGCGCCTGGGCGTCGAGACGGTCGCACTGAACGCCAACCTAGACGCGGCGAAGATCACGAAGACGGAGGAAGAATTCCAGAAGGGGCTTACGCACTTGTCGGCCATCTCCCGGTCCCTTTCCGCGGATTTCGGTGTCATGATCGACACCGGCGGGGAGAAGATTTTCATCGTCGACGAGAAGGGGGACGTCCTCCCGGACTGGGTCGCCCTCCAGGTGATCTGTTTCCTCGCCTGCCGAAGGAAGAGATCCGGAAAGATCGGCGTGCCTGTCACCGCCTCCCGGAACCTGGAGAAGATCGCCGCGCGGTTCGGGATGGATATCATCCGGACGAGGACCCTTCCCCGTTCCCTCATGGAAACGGCGGCTAAAGGAGGAGTCGTCTTCGTCGGCGACGACAACGGGGGGTACGTCTTCCCCACATTCCAGCCGGCCTTCGACGGCATGTTCGCGATCGTCCGACTCATGGAGATGCTGTCCGCCGAGGGACGATCCCTCTCCGACATCCTGCGGGAGATTCCTCCGACGGTGATGGTGAAGAAGAAGATTCCCTGCGCCTGGGAGCGCAAGGGGGGACTCATGCGCATGCTTGCGGAACACGCCAAGGGGAAGCCGAGCCAGTTCGTCGACGGAGTGAAGATCTTCCACGGCGACGACTGGGCGCTCGTCTACCCGAGCCAGGACGAGGCGTATTTTCACCTTCGGGTGGAGGCCGAGGGCAAGCACGAAGCGGGGGAGATTGCCGCGCACTACGTCGACCTTTTCGCAACGTGGACGCAGAAGCTATGACGGGAGGGGATCCGCTACGGGTCTACATGATGGAGGTGGGGCCGCTCGCGGTGAACGCCTACCTCGTCGAGCACACGGGGACCCGGAATGCCGTCGTGATCGACCCCGGAGGCGACGGAGAGGCGATTCTCGGCGAGGTCGCACGCCTGGGCCTCACGGTGACGAAGATCCTTCTGACCCACGGCCATTTCGATCATGTGGGCGCGGTGCGTCTTCTCCGCGAGAAGACGGGGGCCCCCGTACACATCCACCCGGCGGACGTTGCCCGAATGACGGGAGCCAATCGTCAGGGGATGCTGTTCGGCCTGTCCGTGCCCGATCCCCCCGCGCCGGACGTCCTCGTCGAGGAGGGCAGCGTCGTGCGACTCGAAGAGCAGGAGTTTCTCGTGGTGCATACGCCCGGGCACACCCCGGGTTGTGTATCCTATATCGTGGAAAAGAGGGCGTTCGTCGGAGATCTGATTTTCGCGGGCTCTATCGGGCGGACGGACCTTCCCGGGGGAAACCACGAACAGCTGATCGAGTCGGTCAGGAAGAAGATCTTCCCCCTGGCCGACGAAACGGTCCTGTTCCCGGGGCACGGACCGGCTACGACGGTCGGGGAGGAGAAACGGTCGAACCCGTTTTTCTGAGGGAGGGGATTCGAGTGGGCGTTCTGTCGGGCAAGGAGGTTATTCTCGGCGTTACGGGGGGAATCGCGGCCTACAAGGCGTGCGAGATCGTCCGGGAGATGAGAAACGAGGGGGCCAACGTCCATACGATCCTCACCGCTGCCGGGTCGCAGTTCATCACCCCCTTGACCCTCCAGACGCTTTCCAAGAACCCCGTGGTGATGGACCTCTGGAACCTGATCTCCGAATCGGAGATCGGGCACATCTCCCTGGCACAGCGGGCGAACCTCCTCCTGATCGCCCCGGCCACGGCGAACATCATCGGAAAGATCCGGAGCGGGATCGCGGACGACATGCTGTCAACCGTCGTCACGGCGACGACGGCTCCCGTTGTGCTGGCCCCGGCGATGAACACCCAGATGTACGCGTCTGCGGCGGTCAAGGAAAACATCGCGGTTCTCCGTTCCCGTGGTTTCCGGTTCGTCGAGCCCGACGAGGGGGAGCTCGCCTGCGGGACGGTGGGGCCGGGGCGCCTCGCGCCCGTCGGCAAGATCGTCGAGATGGCGAGGATCGTGCTCGCGGAGAAGATTCTCAAGGGGAGGAAGGTCGTTGTTAGCGCAGGGCCCACCGCGGAGAACATCGACCCCGTCCGTTACCTTTCCAACCGGGCCTCAGGCAAGATGGGGTTCTCGCTGGCGCGCGTGGCCCTCCGTTTCGGTGCGGACGTAACACTTGTGACAGGCCCGACCGCCCTTCTCGACCCCTATTTCGTGAAGACCGTCCGCGTGCGCACGGCGGAGGAGATGCGGAAAGCGGTCGAGCGGGAATCCTCGGATGCGGACGCCGTCGTGATGTGCGCCGCGGTGGCGGATTTCCGTGCCGCGGCCGTCGCTCCCACCAAGATCAAGAAGAACAGCGAAGGATGGAAACTGGAGCTTGCACCCACCGTCGACATCCTCGAGGGGCTTGGGAAAAACAAGGGACGGCGGGTTCTCGTCGGGTTCGCGGCGGAAACGGGCGACATCGCGCAGAACGCCATCGCGAAGATGAGGAAGAAGAACCTGGATGCAATTGTCGCAAACGACGTCTCCCGCACCGACATCGGGTTCGAATCGGATGACAACGAGGTGCGGATCTTCTTCTCCGACGGCGATATCCGGGAACTTCCCCTTGCCACGAAAGAAGGAATTGCGGTCGGGGTCTGGCTGGCCCTCCACGGCAAGCTGTTCGCGCGATGACGAAACGCCTTACCCGGAACATGGTTGCAGCCTACCTGCGGGAAATCGGGATCGACTACGTCCTGGTCCCCGCCCGCAACCCGCGGGGCGCCGAAGCCGCAACCTTGCCTCCACGGGCAGGCGAAGAGACGCTCGAGGACATCCGGAAGGAGGTTGTGGCGTGCCGCCGGTGCCCCCTCTGCTCTGGCCGGACAAACGTCGTCTTCGGGGTCGGCAACCCCAGGGCGAGGTTGATGTTCGTCGGGGAGGGGCCGGGGGTGGAGGAGGACCGGCAGGGGGAACCGTTCGTCGGGGCGGCGGGGAGATTGCTTACCAAGTGGATCCAGCGCATCGGGATGGTCCGCCAGGACGTCTACATTGCGAATATCGTCAAGTGCCGGCCTCCGGGGAACCGCGCGCCTCTCCCGGAAGAAGCGGCGGCCTGCCTGCCCTATCTCCGGAGGCAGATCCGGGCCATCCGGCCCGAGATCCTCTGCACACTCGGTGCCGTGGCGCTGAATCATCTCCTCGGGAACAACGACCGGATCACGCGGGCGCGGGGGAACTGGCGCGATCTGGACGGGATCCCCGTCCTACCCACTTATCATCCTGCCTATATCCTGCGAAATGCGACGCGGGAGCACGAGGTGCTTGCCGATTTCGATCTCCTTGCCCAACGCCTCCGATCGGGGTGAGATGGACGATTCCCTTCCCGCCGTAAAGGTCAGCAGAAAAGCGGAGGAACGGCTCCGCTGCGGGCACCTCTGGGTGTTCGGGGACGATCTGCGGGAGGTTCCGCCCCGCCTACCGCCCGGGCAGTGGGTTCTCGTTATCTCGCGCACGGGGGAAATCCTGGGGACCGCCACCTGCAACCTCTCGAGCCGGATCGCGCTTCGGCTCGTTTCGCGCGACACGGAGCGGCCCTCGAGGGCATTCCTCGAAAAGAGGATCCGCCAGGCGCTGCGCCGGCGGAAGGAGGCGGGGATGGGGGGGGTGGAAGCCCTTCGTCTGGTGTATTCCGAAGGAGATTTCCTCCCCGGACTTGTCGTCGACCGGTTCGGGACCCTCCTCTCCGTGCAGATCCTCACGGCCGGGATGGAGTTGCTCCGGCGTGAGGTCGTGTCGGTTCTCGACGATCTGCTGTCTCCCCGCCTTCTTTACGAGCGGTCCGAGGGGGGGTTCCGCAAGCTCGAGGGGCTGCCGGAGAGAAAAGGGGTGCTCGGGGGTGACGGACCTCCGCAGGAAACGGTTACCTTGGACGGATGTCGCTTTCTGGTGGACGCGGAGTCGGGCCCGAAGACGGGGTTCTTCCTGGATCATCGGGAGAACCGGATGATTGTACGGGATCTGGCGCGGGGGAAGTCGGTGCTCGATGGGTTCTGTTCCACCGGGGCCTTCGGAATTTACGCCCTCGCAGGAGGGGCGGCGAGAGTGTTCGGAGTCGACGTGTCAGGGGAAGCGGTTGCCGCGGCGGGCGAGAACGCGGCCCGGAACGGGTTCGGGAACGAGTGGGAGGGAAGGGCGGGGAACCTCTTTCCCGTGCTGCGGGAGCTGTTGAGCGCCGGACGCAAATTCGACCTCGTCATCCTCGATCCTCCCTCCTTCACCAAGTCCCGCGAGGGAAGGGAGGGGGCGGTCCGGGGATACCGGGACATCAACCGGCTCGGCCTGTCCCTTCTGGCGCCCCGCGGGATTCTCGCCACCTCTTCTTGCACGCAACTGGTCGATATGGCCAAATGGTATGAGGCGCTCCGGGACGCGGCCGCCGACGCCCGTGCGGACGTTCACGTCATCGCCAAAGGGGGGCAGTCACCCGACCACCCGGTCCTTCTCGGGGTGCCCGAAACGGAATACCTCAAATTTGCCGTGTTGCGTGTGAGGGGAACGTGAAGCCGCCTGTCCAACCATCGTACTCTCTTCGGGGCGACGCCGCGTCTGTCTATGGGCGGGGACGTCGGTGGGGGACGCTCGCGGCTTTCCTGTGGCTTGCCGTGGCGTGGGGCGTCGTCGGGTCCTTGGCCGCAGCCCCGGGTCCCGTGATGGTCGTGACTATCGCCACGTCCATCAATCCCGTCACCGCCGATTTCCTGTCCTCCGCCATCGAACGCGCGGAGGAACAGAAGGCGATGCTGCTCGTCCTCGAGCTGGACACCCCCGGGGGCCTCGACACCTCCATGCGGCAGATGGTCCAGGAGATCATCCGGACCCCCGTCCCGGTTGCGGTGTATGTTTCCCCCCCGGGATCCCGAGCCGCCTCCGCGGGGGTACTGATCACCCTTGCGGCGGATATCGCCGCCATGGCTCCCGGCACCAACATCGGGGCGGCACATCCCGTCGGCATCGGCGGCGGGGGGATGGACAACACGATGGCGAAGAAGGTGGAGAACGACGCCGCCGCGTATGCCCGGTCCCTCGCGGAGAAGAAGGGGCGCAACGGGGAGTGGGCCGAGAAGGCGGTCCGCGAGAGCGCCTCCCTGACGGAGACGGATGCCAAAAAGAAACGCGTGATCGATCTCGTCGCCCCGTCCCTGAAAGACCTCTTGTCGGCCATCGACGGGCGCGTAATCGAGAAGAGCGGGGAAAAGGTCACCCTGCGGACGAAGGGCGCCGAGGTAGCGCGCATTCCGATGGGATTTCGGCACCGGGTGCTTTCATCGCTGGCGGACCCGACCATCGCGTATATCCTGATGATGATCGGCATCTACGGGATCTTCTTCGAGCTCTCCAACCCCGGCGCGATCTTCCCGGGTGTGGTGGGAGGGATCTCCCTGATCCTGGGGTTCTATTCCCTGCAGACGCTCTCGGCCAATTATGCGGGGTTTCTTCTCATCGCTCTGGCGATGATCCTCTTTATTCTGGAGATCAAGGTCGCCTCCCACGGAGCCCTGACCATCGGGGGGATCATCTCCCTGGCCCTCGGGAGCATCATGCTTTTCCGGTCCTCCGCGGATCCGTATCTGCGCATCTCCTGGGGAGTCATCCTCGCCATGGTCGGACTCACTGCCGTGTTTTTCGGGACCGTCGTCACTCTTGCGGTACGCAGCCAGCTCCGCCAGCCCGCGACGGGGTCGGAGGGGATGATCGGGGAGACCGGGGAGGCGGTGGCCGACTTCACGGGAAAGGGAAAGGTCTTCGTCGTCGGGGAATTGTGGGACGCGGAGTGCGTCCTCCCCCTGAAGAAAGGCGACAAGGTGATGATAGTGGGCCGAAAGGAAATGACGCTGGTCGTGAAGCCGCAGGATTAGTCCCGCTCTAATCCCGCGGAACCCCCATAGGAGGTAGCGCGCAATGTTCCCTTCTGTTGCGATTCTGATCATCGCCGTCCTGTTCCTGTACAGCGCCATCAAGATATTGAACGAGTACGAACGAGGCGTGATCTTTCGACTGGGCCGCGTCATCGGCGCCAAGGGGCCCGGACTGATCATCCTCATCCCGTTGATCGACAAGATGGTCCGGGTCGATCTGCGCGTGGTGGCGATGGACGTCCCCTCGCAGGATGTGATCACCCGGGACAACGTGTCCGTCAAGGTGAACGCCGTCCTCTATTTCCGCGTTCTGGACCCCAACCGGGCGATCATCACCGTGGAGAACTACCTGTACGCCACTTCCCAGCTGGCCCAGACGACCCTTCGGTCCGTCTGCGGGCAGGCCGAGCTCGACGACCTGCTTTCCGAGCGTGAGAAGATCAACACGCACATCCAGGAGATCCTCGACAAGGACACGGACCCCTGGGGGATCAAGGTGGCGAAGGTGGAGATCAAGCACATCGACCTGCCGCAGGAGATGCAGCGGGCGATGGCCAAGCAAGCCGAAGCCGAGCGGGAGCGGCGAGCCAAGGTCATCGGGGCGGAAGGGGAGTACCAGGCTGCCCAGAAGCTGTCCGATGCGGCGAAGATTCTCGGAGAACATTCGATTTCTCTGCAACTGCGGTTCCTCCAGACGCTTCGTGAGGTGGCGGCGGAGAACAATTCAACCACCATCTTTCCGGTTCCCATCGACCTGTTCACGCCGTTCATCGAACTGGCCAAGGTCGTCAGGGAACAGAGGGATGCAGGACGGAAAGGGGAAGGCGGGGAATGAGCCGCTGGTCACGATAGGTGCCGGACGTGCGGAAAGGGAGCGCGGGGGTTGCCGCGCTCCTTCTCGTTTTAGCCGCCGCCGTCCTTCTGACTGCGTGCGCCGCTCCCGGCCCCCCCCGGCGCGGTGAACTTCCGACAGCGCCAACCTCCCCGGCCGTTCCCCCGGCTGCGCCGGGCCCAAAGATCTCCCCCCAGTCCCCGTCGGTTTCGGAATCCTCTCCTCCGGTACCTGCCCCTGCCTCCCGTCCCGTGCGGGTCAGGATGGAGGGAAATCCCGCCGCTCTTCTGCTCCGGGGCGATTCGATGCGCGCCTGGAACGCAAGAGGGAACCTGATTGCGATGGAGGATGGATACGTGTGGGTCCGCGCAAGCGGGGACAGGATCGGGTGGAGCGAGTCGATGCTGTTGGAATCCCCGATCGACGTGTGGGCACCCGGCGGTTTGTCGCTGGAGGGGAGGCGTCTTCCCGGCAGGATCCGCATTTCTGCCAGAAACGGCGGGATCCGGGTGGTGGCGGTCGTTCCGCTGGAGGAGTACGTCGCAGCCGTTTTGTCGCGCGAAGCGGCCCCCTCCTTTCATCCGGAGGCGCTTTCCGCCCTGGCCGTCGCGGTGCGCACGTACACCCTCTCGGCCATGGCCGCCCCGCGCGACCCGGACTATGACCTTGTGGCAGGCGTCGATGACCAGGTGTTCGAGGGAGTCGAAAACATCGCCGAGGGATTTCACAGGGCGGCCGAGGCAACACGGGGGGAGATCCTCTATTACGGCGACGGGCTGGCCCGCGCGGTGTATCACTCGACCTGCGGGGGAAGGACTGAGAGCGCAGCGGCGGCATGGGGGACGGATTTCCCCTACTTGCGGTCCGTGTGGTGCGAGGACTGCCGGGAGAGCCCGGCGTGGCGCTGGCAGTACCGCATGAGTCGGGCGGAGGGGACGCGCGTCGCTCTCGATCTCGGGATGGGGGCCGGCGGCGTCCTCGGGATCGAAATCACGACGCGGACGACCACGGGGCGGGCTCGCAAGGTACGTCTTGCGTCCGCCGGGACCGCCCGCGAGGTGAAGGCGTCGCTGTTCCGGAAAGCGGCGGGGTACGCGCGGGTGAAGAGCCTGTGCATGGAGATCGCTTCGTCGGGCGACGGCTGGAAATTCTCGGGGAATGGGTACGGCCACGGAGTCGGCATGTGCCAGTGGGGGGCCAACGGCATGGCGAAAAGGGGGGCGGGATACCGGGAGATCCTCGCCCGGTACTATCTGCTCACCCGGGTCGCATCTTTTCCGCGGGGCATCGTATCCTTCGCCATGAATCCGGGGGGGGCGCCCTGAAGACCGAACTCCTTTCGTACCCGCTCCCGGACAACCGGATCGCCCAGAGGCCCGCCCTCCGGCGACGGGACGCCCGCCTGATGGCCCTATGCCGGGCATCTGGGCGGATCACCCACCACCGATTTTCGGACCTGCCGGGATTCCTCCGCCGCGGGGATCTCCTCGTCGTGAACGACACGAAAGTCATCCGGGGGCGCCTTAGCGCGCACAAGGATACCGGGGCGTCCGTGGAAATCTTCCTGCTGGCCAGGCGGGACGGCGGAGAGGAGGAAGGGGAAACCTGGGAGGCCCTGGCGCGCCCCTCCCGAAGGTTGCGGGAAGGGATGGAGTTCGGGATAGGGTCGGGGCTCCGCGTTACCCTCCTGCGAAGGGGGGAGGGACAGTGGTTGGTCAGACTTGTTGCGGATGTCCCCGTTCCCATGGCCCTCGAACGCGTGGGGGAAGTCCCCCTTCCTCCCTACATCCATCGGTCGGCGGGTGATCCCGCGGCGTCGATCGATGCGGAACGGTACCAGACCGTGTTCGCCACGAGCCCGGGGTCGGTGGCCGCCCCGACGGCGGGGCTTCACTTCGACGTGGAGATGCTCGGGGAGGTGCGGGACCGGGGAGTCGACGTTGCCCCGGTGACCCTGTCGGTCGGGTACGGAACGTTTTCCCCGATCCGGACGAAGGAGGTGGAATCGTACCGGATTCATGCCGAACCCTACCGGCTTCCTCCCGACACGGCGGCTGCGGTGAACGCAACCCGGGACAGGGGAGGAAGAGTCATAGCAGTGGGCACGACGAGCGTCCGGGTCCTGGAAACGCGCGCGCGCAAGGACGGGAGGGTGGAACCCGCGGAAGGGATGACCCGACAGTACATTTACCCGGGGTACCGGTTCCGGGCCGTCGATGCCCTGGTCACCAATTTTCACCTGCCCCGGTCGAGCCTCCTTGCTCTGGTCATGGCCTTCGCCGGCGTGGAGCCGATCCGCGAGGCGTACCGGGTTGCGGTGGAGCAGGAGTACCGCTTCTTCAGTTACGGCGACGCCATGCTGATTCTCTAGGGACGGTCCCGAGGACAGACTTGGCGAAATCACACAAGGTTCGCAGTTCACGACGGAGGGTGGGCGGGGACACTCCTCTCCTGCATCCCGGAGATGAACCAGGAATGTCCCCGGCGATGACAGGGCCGTCCCTGGTTCTCGTAAGGAGGCACGATTGGCGATTTCCTTCACGGTGACGGCCCGCGACCCGGGCTCCCACGCCCGCGCGGGAACGCTCACAACGGAGCGGGGAGAGGTCCACACCCCGGCGTTTCTGCCCGTCGGGACGGCGGGGACCGTCAAGGGAATTTGGCCCGCCCAGCTGAAATCGATGGGATATCAGTGCGTCCTGGCCAATACCTACCACCTGTACCTGCGTCCCGGGCATGAGCGGATTCGCCGGCTCGGGGGCTTGCACCGGTTCATGGGGTGGGACCGCCCGGTCCTGACCGACAGCGGGGGGTACCAGGTGTTCTCCCTGAGTTCCCTCCGGTCGGTGTCCGACGACGAGGTGACGTTCCGTTCCCACATCGACGGGACGCGGCACGTCCTCTCGCCTGAGCTTGCCGTGGAGGTCCAGGAAGCGCTCGGCTCCGATATCCGGATGGTCCTCGACGAGTGTGTGGAGTACCCCGCTGGCCGGAGGGAGGTGGAGGAGGCCGTAAGACGGACCGCCGTGTGGGCACGCCGCAGTCTTGCCGTATCCCGGAAAGAGGAGGGCGGTCTGTTCGGCATTGTCCAGGGGGGGATGGTTCCCGAATTTCGGAAGCGGAGCGTCGAGGAGATCTGCGCCCTGCCGTTTCCCGGGTTCGCCATCGGCGGGGTGAGCGTCGGAGAAGGAAAGCAACTGCTGCAGGAGACGGTGGAGTTCACCGCACCCCTTCTTCCCGCGGGAAAGCCGAGATACCTGATGGGGGTCGGAACACCGGAAGACATCCTGTTTGCCGTCTCTCGCGGGGTGGACATCTTCGACTGCGTGCTGCCCACGAGGAACGCCCGGACCGGTATGCTTTTCACCTCGGCCGGTCCGGTGTCGATCAAGCAGGCGCGTTACGCAGACGATCCCCGGCCGCCGGACGAGAAGTGCGACTGCCCCACCTGCCTGACTTTCTCCCGCGCTTACCTGAGGCATCTGTATCTCCAGAAGGAGATTCTCTCCTCCATGGCCCTGACGGTGCACAATCTGCACTTCTACCGGCAGTGGATGGAACGGATCCGCAGGGCAATTTCTATTGGATATTTAGCGGATTTTGTGCAAGAATCACCCGGTTCCAGAGGGGAATAAGCAATGTTGGGAGGGTAATCAGCCATGTGCTTTACCGGGCTTGCCTATGCCATGGGCGCGAAAGGCGAAGGAGGGGGAAGCGGACTCACGGGCATCATCCCCCTTCTCCTGATGTTCGTGGTCTTCTACTTCATCCTCATTCGCCCCCAGCAGAAGACGGCGAAGAGACACCAGGAGTTCATCAAGAACCTCAAGATGGGGGACAGGGTGGTTACCTCCGGCGGCCTGCACGGGTTGGTCACGGGGTTGACCGACACGACGGTAACTCTCGAGATCGCGGACAAGGTCCGGGTCAAGGTGACGCGCAGCGCCATCGGAGGGTCAGGCCAGGAGGCGGCCGCCCCCGAAGCGAAGACCGGCTAGGAAGAGGTCAGGAGGCTTCGGAAAGGAGTACAGGGAAGATCATGTGGAAGAGCATCTGGGGGAGAGCCACGCTGATCGCCGTCCTGACGGCGACGTCGATCGTTCTCGTACTGCCGAGCCTGACCGATATTCTTCCAGCCGCCTGGACGGAGAAGGGCCCGAAGATTAACCTGGGGCTCGACCTCCAGGGAGGAGTGTTCCTGCGCCTTGCCGTGGAGATCGACAAGGCGATCGAAAACACCACCATGCGGTACGCCGATGACGCCCGCGCGATCATGCGGGAAAAGGGGATTCCCGTGTTCTCCCTGGCGAAGGACGGGATCGACGGCTTCTCGCTCGCTCTCCCCCCGGGGGATTTCGCGGACCGGGCCATGAGGGTGCTCAAGGAGGAGGCGGGAACGATCGACTACACCCTCGGGTCGGTGACCTCATCGGGGGCCACGATCAAGGGGAGGATGCCGCCCAGCGAGGTGCAGGCAATTCGTGCGAACGCCGTGACCCAGGGGGTGGAGACGATCCGGAACCGGATCGACCAGTTCGGCGTTCGCGAACCGCAGATCATCGCCGAGGGTGAGGATCGCATCGTGGTTCAGCTCCCGGGCGTAAAGGATCAGCGGCGCGCCATCGAACTGGTCGGAAAGACCGCCCTGCTGGAGTTCAAGCTCGTGGACGAGGGAGCGAGCGTGGAAGAGGCGCTCAAAGGGAATCTCCCCGAGGGCGACCAGCTCCTTTACGTGAAGAACGTCGACCCCCAGACCGGGCGCCTATCCAAAACCCCGATTGTCGTAAAAAAGCGAGCGGTTCTCACGGGAGATACGATCAAGACCGCCCGGGTCAATTTCCAGTCGCAGCAGGGGGGGGCGTACGTCGGCCTTTCCTTCGACAACCGGGGAGCCCGGATATTCGACCGGGTGACCGCGGAGAACGTAAATCGGCGGCTGGCGATCGTGCTGGATGACACCGTCTACTCGGCGCCAGTGATCCAGGAGAGGATCTCGGGGGGGGATGCCCAGATCACCGGCTCCTTCACCGCAGAAGAAGCCTCGGACCTCGCCATCGTCCTGCGAGCGGGATCGCTTCCCGCCCCGGTGAAGATCATCCAGAATGTGTCCGTGGGCCCGTCCCTCGGGCGCGACTCCATCGAGAAGGGGATCCGGGCCGCGATCATCGGGGCGATCCTTGTCGTCGGCTTCATGGTGGTCTACTACCGCTTCGCGGGTCTCGTGGCCGACATCGCGCTGGTCTTCAATATCCTGTTCCTTCTGGCCGGGATGTCCCTCCTGCAGGCGACGCTCACCCTCCCCGGGATCGCGGGGATCATCCTCGCAATCGGCATGGCAGTCGACTCCAATGTGCTCATTTTCGAGCGGATCCGGGAAGAGCTCCGGTCGAAAAAGACGGTGCGGGCCTCGATCGATGCGGGGTACGAAAAAGCCTTCTGGACCGTTGTGGACTCCCACGTCACCACGCTCATCACGGCGATGATCCTTTTCCAGTTCGGGACCGGACCGATCAAGGGATTTGCCGTGACGCTCTCGATGGGGGTGGCGATCAACCTCTTCACGGCTCTCGTTTGCACCAAGGTCGTGTTCGACTATCTGAATGCGAAGCGGCCGATGCAGGCGCTGAGCATTTGACGGACCGCCTCGACAGACCAATACACGCATCACAGGGGAAACCGACGACGATGCTCGAAATCATCAAGGAGACCAGCATCGATTTCATGCGGCTCAAGAAATACTCGTTCGCCTTCTCCGGGGCGGTCGTGGTGATCGGGCTGTACGCCGTCTTCCAGATCTTTACGGGCGGCGGAAATCTGGGGATCGATCTTGCGGGGGGGACCTCCCTGCAGGTACGGTTCGAACAGCAGGTCCCGATGGACCAGGTCCGGAACGTCCTCACTTCCGGGGGATTCCCCGAGGCGAGCCTTCAGTCGGTCCCCGGGGAGAATATCTACATCATCAAGGTGAGCGCGAAGGGGGCCGGGGAGAGGATGGTGGGAGAAGAGGTCGAGACCGTCCTCCGGCAGGGGTTCCCCTCCAACCCGCAGACCGTGGAGAGCGTCGCCGAGATCGGTCCGGCCATCGGGAAAAAGCTGCGGACGGACGCGCTCTTCGCCCTGGCGGTCTCCGCACTGGCGATCATCGTCTACCTCGCCTGGCGGTTCGAGTTCAAGTTCGGGGTGGCGGCGGCGCTGGCGACGTTTCACGACGTCATCATGCTCGTGGCGATCTTCTACCTGCTCGGCCGGGAGATGGACCTCCTCTTCATCACCGCCCTTCTCACGATCGGAGGGTATTCCCTCACCGATACCGTCGTCGTCTTCGACCGGATCCGGGAGAATATCCGCCTGCGAAAGAGAAGCACCTTCTCCGAGACGATCAACCTCAGCGTGAACGAGGTGCTGAGCCGCACCGTGATCACCTCCCTCACCACGTTCATGGCGTGCATCGCGCTCCTCGTTTTCGGCGGCGTCGTCCTGAAGGATTTCTCCCTGGCGCTCGCCATCGGCATCATCATCGGGACCTATTCCTCCGTCTTCGTGGCCAGTCCGATCGTCGCGAGGTGGCGGGGCGAGAAGATGGTCCAGGTGAAAAGGTAACCTCGAGGGTTGGCCGGCCGGGCCATACGACAGTGGATGCTCCGCGCGCCGGATGAATCGCTCGTCCGGGAGATCCGGGAAAAGGCCGGGCTGTCGGATGTCGCTTCCCGCATCCTGGTGAACCGCGGAATCTCCGGTCCACGCGAGGCGGAACGTTTTCTCAACGGAACGCTTACCGATCTCTCCTCTCCCTTTCCGATGAAGGACCTCGAGAAGGCTTCCCGCCGGCTCGTGGACGCAGCGCGAGCGGGGGAGCCGATCCTGGTGTATGCCGATTACGATGCGGACGGCACCACAGGCGCTGCCTGCCTGCTGCTCTTCCTGTCCGATCTGTTTCCAGGTGCGGATGTGCGCATCCACCAGAATCACCGGATCGTGGACGGATACGGACTGAAAAGGAACCATCTGGAGGCTGCCGCCAGGGCCGGAGTGAAGCTCGTCGTCACCGTGGATGGCGGCATCACCGACGGGGAGGCGGTAAGGCATGCCACAGCGGCGGGAATGGACGTCATCGTGACGGATCACCACGTTCCGGGGGAGGCATTGCCTCCCGCATTCGCGGTTCTCAACCCGAAACGGCGGGAGTGCCCATACCCCGAGAAAGATCTCGCGGGGGTGGGTGTGGTCTTCCTCCTGATGTGCGGGGTCAGGCGCCTGCTGCGGGAAGAGGGGGCGTTTTCCCCGGGGAACGAACCGGTCCTGCGGAAATATCTCGATCTCGTGGCTCTTGGCACAGTGGCGGACATGGTTCCCCTGCGGGGCGACAACCGCCTGTTCGTGAAGGCCGGACTCGAGGAGATCCGGCATCGCGCAAGGCCCGGGATCCGAGCGCTCCTTTCGGTCTCCGGAATACCGCAGGACAGCGTGAACGAGATCGACCTCGCTTTCCGCGTCGGGCCCCGCCTCAATGCGGCGGGACGAGTGGGGAATGCGATGCGCGGTTCGGCTCTTCTCGTGACGGACAGTTTCGACCGGGCTCTCCGGATGGCCGCGGAGCTTCACGCAGACAATACCCGGAGGCAACGCGAGGAGGGAAGGATCATGCGCGAGGCGAGCGCCGCAGTGGAGGCGGGGCCCGCGCTCTCTTCCCTCTCCGCGATCGTACTTGCCGACTCCGGCTGGCATCCGGGCGTCCTGGGTATCGTCGCATCCAAGATCGCCCAGCGGTATCACCGCCCCACGGTTCTCCTCCAGATCGAGGGGGACGAGGCGAGAGGGTCCCTTCGCAGTACGGACGGGTTTCCCCTGGTTGACGCCCTATCCGGGCTTTCGCAATTCCTGACCCGGTACGGGGGGCACATGCAGGCGGCCGGCATCGCCCTTCCCGCCGTGAATCTCCCTGCTTTCCGCGAGGGTTTTGACCGTGCCGCGAGGGAGTACGCGTCGGGACGGGACACGGTTCCCCGCGTCGAGATCGATGCACCGGTGCGTTTCGGCGAGATCTCCCCGAACTTCATGGAGGAACTGGAACGCATGCGCCCGTTCGGAATGGGAAACGAAGAGCCGGTGCTGCTCGCCCGGGACGTGCACGTAAAGAGGCATTCCCTGTTCGGAGGAGAGAGCCGGCATCTGAGAGCCGAACTCTCGGGGGACGCACGTTCCTTCGAGGCGGTGGCGTTTCACCGTTCGAAGCTGCCGTCGGGACCGGGCGGCTCACTCGATATCCTGTTCACCCCCCAATATACGGTGTTCCGGGGGAACCGTTCGATCCGGCTCCGGCTCATCGACGCGCGTCCCTCCGGACTTCCGGTGGGATCCGTCACACCGGGCCACTGAATTCCGGGCGGGGTGGTTCCGTGATCGGCTGGGGAAAGATCCGGAGCAAACTTCACGAGGCGGTCGCGGCGGATTCCGATGAGAGAAGTCTTGCCGCGGGCTTTGCCGTGGGCGTCTTCTTCAGTTTCAGCCCGCTGGTGACGCTCCACATGCTCCTGGCGCTGGTCGTTGCTGTCGTCCTCCGGGTAAACAAGATGACCACCATGGTGGGCGTCTGGGTGAACAATCCCTATACGATGCCTTTCGTATTTTACGGGTGTTTCCGTCTGGGGGAATGGATCCTGGGGATGGATATCCCCCCGCCGTCATTTGAAACCTACACGCTCAAAACCATCCTGAAGGCGGCCGTCCCCTACGCTGCCCCCCTGTTTCTAGGCACGACGATCGTGGGTCTGGCCGCGGCGGTGCTGGCTTACGTGGTTGTCTACCGCATTGCGGTCAGGGTAAAATCGGCGCGACGGAAAGGGAAGAGATGAAGGAGGTTGTATCGTGAAGCCGTATTCCGTAAGTTTCGGTGGAATCTCGGACAAGTATTCCTCCTGGAAAAGCTCGTCGTTTGTCGTGGTTCCGTTTCCGATCGACCTGACCACAACGTATGTGTCGGGGACGCGCAACGGCCCCCGGGCCCTCATCGAGGCGTCGGGCCACATGGAGCTGTTCGACGAGGAGAACAAGATCGAACCGTACCGGGCGGGGATCTTCGTATCCACCGAGATCCCGGTGCTGACCACGGGACCGCTGGCCATGCTCAAAGAGCTGGAAAAGCGGGTGAAGGCATTGATCCGCGCCGGGAAGTTCCCCGTCATCGTGGGCGGGGAGCACTCCGGAACGTGCGGAGCGGTTTCCGCCCTGAAGAAAAAATACGGAGACCTCACCGTCCTCCAGTTCGACGCGCATGCGGACCTGCGGGACAGCTACCTCGGAACGCCCTGGAACCACGCCTGTGTGGGACGCCGCATCGTCGATTCCGGAGCGAAACTCGTCCAGGTGGGGGTGCGCAGCATCTCGGAGGAGGAAGACCGGTTCCTGCGCAGGGCGGAGAACGTCAAGACGTTCTACGCCTCGGAGGTTAGGGAAAGCCTCGCGGATGTCACCCGGGGGATCGTGAGCAGTCTCTCCGGAAACGTCTACATCTCAATTGACCTCGATGTCTTCGACCCGGGCATCATGCCTGCCGTGGGCACGCCGGAGCCCGGCGGGCTGGACTGGTTCGAGGTGATTGACATCCTGCGGGACGTGATGCGCGCGGATTGCAATATCGTCGGATTCGACATCATGGAGCTTTCCCCCATCCCCGGCATCGTCGCCCCCGATTTTCTCGCGGCGAAGCTGTGCTACCGGTTGATGGGATGGATTCTCGCCAAGCGGCAGGAGAAGTAGGGGGGTTCCCCCGTCAAAGGAGGCGTCGCCGATGTTCGTGCCGTCGAAGATATTTTTCACCAAGGGAGTCGGGCGGCACAGGGAGCAGTTGACGTCGTTCGAACTTGCCCTTCGCGACGCGGGAATAGAGAAGTACAACCTCGTCCAGGTGTCGAGCATATTCCCCCCCAAATGCCGTATCATCAAAAAGGAAGTTGGACTGCGGGAGTTGACCCCGGGCGAAATCGTGTTCGTTGTCATGAGCAAGTGCCAGAGCGACGAACCCCGCCGCCTCATCGCGGCCTCCGTGGGGTGCGCCCTTCCCTCGGACCGTTCCGTGTACGGGTACCTGAGCGAGCATCACGCCTACGGGCAACCGGAAAAAGTGGCGGGCGACTACGCAGAGGACCTGGCCGCCGCCATGCTCGCCTCCACCCTTGGGATCGAGTTCGACGAGGAGAGAAGCTGGGATGAAAAGAAGGAGGTCTGGAAGATCAGCGGTAAGATCTACCGGTCGTTCAACATCACCCAGTCGGCGATCGTGAAGGACGAGTACGCCACGGTCATCGCGGCCGCCGTCTTAGTGCTGTGAGGGGAGACTGATGAGGGGAGCGAGAATTCTCGGGACGGGACGGGCGCTGCCGTCCCGTGTCGTGACCAACGCCGAGCTGACCACAATGATGGACACCACGGAGGAGTGGATCGTGCAGCGCACGGGAATCCGGGAACGGCGCTTCGTCGAGCCGGGTACCGGCGCCTCCGACCTGGGCGCGGAGGCCGCGCGCGTGGCCATCGAACGTGCGGGGCTCAAGCCGGAGGATATCCAGTTTCTCATCTTCGCCACTCTCTCGCCCGACCTGTTCTTCCCGGGTGCCGGGGTGTTCGTGCAGGAGAAGCTGGGGATGGACACGATCGGGGCCCTCGACGTCCGCACCCAGTGCACCGGGTTCCTCTACGCCCTGTCGGTGGCGGAGGCGTACGTCAAATCGGGCTTTTACGACCACATCCTCGTCATTGGAGCGGAAGTGCACAGCACCGGTCTGGACATGAGCACGGCGGGGCGGGACGTATCCGTCCTCTTCGGGGACGGCGGCGCGGCGGTGGTCGTCGGTCCTTCGGAGGCCGGGGTGGGGATCCTTTCGTCCCACCTTCACTCGGAGGGGAAATACGCGCGCGAGCTCATGACGGAGGCCCCGGCGTCCGCCGAGCATCCGCGGATCAGCAAGGAGATGCTCGACGCCAGGAGGCATTTCGGGTTCATGAACGGCCGGTCCGTGTTCACCCACGCGGTGCGGCGGTTTCCCGAGGTGATCCTGGAGGCGCTTTCCGCAAACGGGATGGCCGTTTCGGACCTTTCGGTCGTCATCCCGCACCAGGCGAACCTGAGGATCACGCAGGCGGTCGCAAAGAGCCTCGGCATCCCTCCGGAAAAGGTGTTCTCCAACATCGAGAAGTACGGAAACACCACCGCTGCTTCCGTGCCGATCGCCCTCGACGAGTGCGCCACGGAGGGGAGGATCCGGGCGGGGGATCTTGTCTGCCTCGCGGCGTTCGGGTCGGGGTTCACGTGGGCCTCGTCACTGATCCGCTGGTGATTAACAAGAGCCCCCTGCGGTTCCGGTTCAGGGACCTCGATCCGGGGGACCTGTACAGCGTGATGGCCATTGAGACGGCCTCCTTCCCATCCCCCTGGTCCCGCAAGCTCTTCGAGGAGGAGATCGGACGCGCGTTTTCCGATGCCGTCGTGGTCGTCGAGGAACCGGGGGGGGAGGTGGCCGGATACGCGATCTGCTGGACCGTCGGGGAGGAGTCCCACCTGCTGAACATCGCAGTCCGGCCGGACGCGCGCGGACGGGGAATCGGCCGGGCCCTTCTCAGGGAATGCCTCCGCAGGGGAGCACGTGCCGGGGCAAGCAGGATCGTCCTCGAGGTGCGGCCGAGCAATCAGCAGGCGATCCGCATGTACCGGCGGGAGGGATTTCGCTTCGTAGGCATCAGGGAAGGGTACTACACGGACACCGGGGAGGATGCGATCGTGTTCTCGCGGGAGATCGGGGAAGAGGATGCCGGTTAACCGTCCGCGGTTCGTCACGGGCAGGATCCTGCGGAACGAGGGGCGGGGGGAGATCTTTTACCGCATCGAAGCCGCGATACCCGAACCGCTGCGGTTCGTTCCCGGCCAGTTTGCGATGGTCTCGGGGTGGCCGGGGAACGACCCGCTTCTGCCCCGTCCGCTTGCCTTGTTCCGGTCGGGAGGGATGCGCGGGCAGGGAAAGATCGAATTCGTCTATAAAGTCGTGGGGAGGGGAACCGCCCTGCTGTCGGGCCTTCACCCCGGAGAGACGCTGTCCATCACGCTTCCTCTCGGGCGCGGGTTCGACCTTGATCAGGCAGGCCGGACGTACTGGCTGGTGGGTGGCGGCGTCGGGTTCTCCTCGGTGTTTCCCGCCGCGGCAGTCCTGTCGCGACGCCGGAACGGGTTCGAGATGTTTCTCGGCGCCCGGACGAGAGAGCATCTTCCTCCGAAGCAGTGGACCCCCGGGGGGAAGACCCCGGGGAGGACGCACTTCTGCACCGAGGACGGGACCGCGGGATACCACGGCCGCGTCACCGACGTGGTGCTGGAGCGGATGCGCGCGCTCTCCCCGGAGGCGGTCTCGCGGCTGACGATCCTCGCCTGCGGGCCGAGGGATATGCTCAAGGAAATCGCCGTCGAGGCGATGCAACGGGGAATCACGGCGCAGGTGGCGCTGGAAAACCACATGGCCTGCGGATTCGGGGTCTGCTGGGGATGCGTCGTGACCTTGTGGGACGGCGACCGGACGGCATACCGCCGGGTCTGTCGTGAGGGCCCGGTCTTCGACGCGAAGGAGGTCGTATGGTGACCCCCGACCTCTCCGCATCCCTGGGGGGTCTGCGGGTGAAAAACCCCGTCCTGAGCGCGTCGGGGACGTTCGGATACGGCATCGAGTTCACTTCTTTCTACGACATCTCCCGGCTGGGGGCGGTCATTGTGAAAGGGCTGTCCCTCGCGCCCACCGCGGGGAACCCTCCCGGGCGAATCGTGGAGACCCCTGCGGGGATGCTCAACGCGATCGGCCTGCAGAACATCGGGGTGGAACGGTTCATCGGCGACGTCGTCCCGCGTCTTGAAGATTTCGGCGCGACGTTCGTTGCGAACATCTACGGGAAGACGGAGGAGGAGTACGAGGCGGTAGCCCGCCGTCTTTCGGAGGTCCCCTCCCTTGGGGCGATCGAAGTGAACGCCTCCTGCCCCAACGTCCGGGAGGGCGGGATGGCATTCGGGGCCACTCCGGAAGGAATCGCGGGACTCACGGCGCGGGTGCGCAAATGCACCGGAAAGCCTCTTTGGGTGAAGCTGAGTCCGAATGTGGCGGACATCGCGGGCATAGCGAAGGCCGCCGAGGGGGCCGGGGCGGACGCGGTCTCCCTGATCAATACGATTGTCGGCATGGCGGTCAATTACCGGACGAGGCGCCCGGAACTGTCGAACGTGACGGGAGGGCTTTCCGGACCCGCGATCAAGCCGGTTGCTCTGCGCATGACATGGGAAGCGGCGAAGGCCGTCAGGATCCCCGTGATCGGAATCGGCGGCATCCAGAGCTCCGCGAATGCGCTGGAATTTCTCCTGGTGGGAGCGTCGGCAGTTCAGGTCGGCACGGCAAACTTCCGGAACCCCCGGGCATGCGTAGACATCCTCGAGGGCATAGAGGCATTTTTCCGGGAAGAGAAGATCGCGAAGCTTTCCGATTACCGGGGCGGGCTCATGGTGGAAAAAAACCCTTGAGGTTTCCCTCCGGGGGGGAGTATACTTTTTTTGTGGATGGGTTTACCGGAAAGTGGGCCGTTGCCCACTTTTTTTTTCAATGGACGCAGATGAAGGTCGACTCGGAAAAAATCGCGGTTCTTGCCGAAAACGTGGCGCAGGACGAACTGGTCGAACTCGTCGATGTGGAGATCGCCGCGGAAGGTCCCCGTTCGGTTATCCGCGTCTTTATCGACAGGGAAGGGGGAGTGCAGCTGCGCGACTGCGTGTCGTTCAGCCGGAAGCTCGGTGCGATCCTTGAAGTGGAGGACCCCCTCGACGGCCCGTACTCCCTGGAGGTATCCTCTCCGGGGGTTGACCGGAGGCTCTGCCAGCCGAAGCACTTCGCGGCCTGCAAGGGGAAGCGGGTGAAAATCTCTCTTTCCGCTCCCGTCGATGGGAGCCGGAACTTCCGGGGGACCCTGCTTGGCAGCGACGAGGAGGGGATCGAACTGGACAGGGACGGAAGGACCTTCCGGCTGCCGTACCGGCTGATGCGCAAGGCGAACCTGGTAGTACCCCAAAATGAATTATTCGGAAAAGGAACGAGGAGACGATGATTCTTGATATCGGCCAGATTATCAATCAGCTGGGCAAGGAAAAAGGGATTGACCGCAGCGTCATCATCGGTGCGATCAAGGACGCCCTGGAGAGCGCGGCGAAGAAGAAGTACGGGATGAGCAAGCGCCTCGAGGCCACATACGACGAGGATACGGGGGATTTCGAGGTCCTCGAGTTCCGGACTGTGGTGAACGAGGTGAATGATGAAGAACTCGAGATTTTGCTCGCGGAAGCCAAGGAACTGGATCCCGAGGCATTGCCGGGCGACAGCATCGGGTTCCGGATGAGCACAAAGGACCTGGGACGAATCGCCGCCCAGACCGCGCGCCAGATCATCATGCAAAAGGTGAAGGATGCCGAGCGGGAAGTCATTTACAATGAGTTCATCACCCGCAAGGGGGAGATTCTCAACGGCATCGTTCAGCGGTACGAGCGTGACACCATCATTGTCGATCTCGGGAGGACGGAGGCCGTGATGCCCCCCTCCGAGCAGATTCCGAGGGAACGGTATCGCCAGGGAGACAGGATCCGGGCCTATATCAAGGATGTAACCAAGACGACACGGGGGCCGGAAATCCTGTTGTCCCGAGCCGATCCACGGGTGATCCTTAAGTTTTTCGAGCAGGAAGTTCCCGAA
>JBFKGZ010000033.1:0-23218 GCA_041633075.1 Candidatus Deferrimicrobiaceae bacterium
ATACACTTTAAGCATCTTAAGTTTTTTCGGCATCGTGGCCCTGTCGGGCGTCGTGGTGAACGACTCGCTTCTGTTGATCGACACGGTCAACATCAAGCGGAGGGGAGGGGTGGAGCTTTTCACGGCCCTGGGGGATGCGGGGACCCGTCGCTTCCGCCCGATCCTGCTGACATCGCTGACCACATTTTTCGGCCTGACCCCGATGATTCTGGAGACCAGCGTCCAGGCCCAGTTCCTGATCCCCATGGCGATCAGCCTCGGTTTCGGGATCCTCTTCGCAACCGGAATCACCCTGCTCCTCATTCCCTGCCTCTACCTGATGCTCGAGGACGTCCGCGGCCTCTTCGGGCTGGGAATGAGTCAGGTTCGTGGCGGGAACGAGGCGTCACGGTAAGTCCGCGAGCCGTTATGCGAGCCGGGGTCGGGAGGCCCGGAGCACGTGTGTTTTCTCCCGGGGGAGAACATGATTGCCGTACGGGATTTCAACGTGAGAATATCGGGGTATGGATCCGAAGGGTTGCATCGGTTCCGCGGGCAAGTCGCCCGTCGATAATCATACCCAGGAGGGACTGCCTTGAGACGCACCATTTTCGATCTCTTTGCCAAATCTCCCTTTGGCCCCCTGCAGGACCATATGACCAAGGTTATGGAGTGCGTGCGGATGATTCCCGATTTCTTCCATGCGATCGAGAAAGGGGACACGGAACAGATCCGGATCATCACGGAGCAGGTGGAGACGGCGGAATTCCAGGCCGATCAGATCAAGAACCAGATCCGATTGGATCTGCCCAGCACCATCTTCACACCCGTGAATAGGACAGACCTCCTCGAAATTCTCAGTCTACAGGACAAGGTCAGTGATGTGGCGGAGGATGTGGTGGTCCTTTATCGGATGAGGAACCTCCCCTTTCCCGAATCGATTCGTGAGCTCTTCTGGAAATTCCTGGACCAGGTCATGGTGACCGCGGAGCAGTACGCCAAGATCAGCGGGGAGCTGGACGAACTCGTGGATGCTTCCTTCGGAGGAGCCGAAGCGGGGAGAATGATCGAGATGATCACCGTGCTTACCGAGATGGAGCATGAGGCGGATCTCCGGCAGCATGAACTTCTCAAGAAGCTCCTGACTCTGGAGGAGGAGTTGGGACCCCTGAACATCGTCCTCTGGATGCGCGTTTTCCAGTGCACGGGGGACATCGCCAACGGTGCAGAGAAGGTGGGAAACCGCCTTCGTCTATTCCTTTCCAAGTAGTACGGGATCATGCTAGGACTCGAACCCTGGGTTTTCTGGGCCGCGATGGCGGCCTGCGTCTACATGGCCTGGAATATCGGGGCCAACGACGTGGCCAACGCCATGGGGACCTCCGTGGGATCCCACGCGATCACGTTGAAGCAGGCCGTGTTGCTCGCGGCGGTGTTCGAATTCGCGGGGGCGTTCCTGGTCGGGGGGCACGTCACCGACACGGTCCGGAAGGGGATCGTCTCCACCGCGGTATTCCAGGGCCAGCCGGAGCTTTTCGTCCTGGGCATGCTGGCCGCGCTTCTCGCCGCGGGAGTGTGGCTGAACCTTGCCACGTTCCTGGGACTTCCCGTCTCCACGACCCACTCCATCATCGGCGCCATCGTGGGGTTCGGACTCCTCGTGGGAGGGATGTCCGCCGTGCACTGGGGGAAACTTGGTTCGGTGGTACTCAGTTGGCTCATCTCTCCCCTGTGCGGCGGATTGATGGGCTGGTTGACCTTCACCTATATCAAGCGTTCCATACTCAACCGCTGGAACCCGTTGAGCGCGGCAAGAGGAATCGTGCCGGTCCTTATCTTTCCGGTGGCCACAATCCTCGTCCTGTCCATGCTCTACAAAGGACTCAAGAACCTGAAGCTCGATCTCTCCTTGAACACGGCCCTCATGATCAGTCTGGGTGTGGGTGCTGTCGCGTTCCTCGTAATGAAGATCATCCTGATCCGGAAATATTCGGAACGGCCGCAGAAACGATCGGACGCCTTCGGGCAGGTGGAAAAACTCTTCGCCTATCTCCAGGTGGGCACCGCCTGCTCCGTGGCCTTCGCACACGGGGCCAACGACGTGGCCAACGCGATCGGCCCCTTCGCCGCCATCGTCTCGGTAATCAAGAACGGCGACCTTGCGATGAAAGTGCCCGTGCCCATGTGGATCCTCGCCCTGGGAGGTATGGGAATCGTTGTGGGTCTTGCCACCTGGGGCTACCGCGTCATCGAGACGGTCGGCAAGAAGATCACCCACATCACCCCATCAAGGGGTTTTTCCGCGGAATTCGCCACCGCCACGACCGTCCTGGTGTGCTCCAAGATGGGGCTGCCGATTTCCACGAGTCACACGCTTGTGGGCTCCGTGATCGGGGTGGGGCTGGCGCGCGGTATTGCGGCCCTGAATCTCAGGGTGATCCTTTCCATCGTAAACTCCTGGCTCATCACGATCCCGGCGACTGCTGTGGTTACGGTCCTTATCTACCTTGCCTTGAAAATGGCAGCTCTTTAGCCAAGACATGGTCCTCCCCCACGCGTTATCGGGATGAGGACGGCCTTCGGGCGCCTCTCAATGATCGAGATGGAAGATAAGTGTTCATCAGAGCGAAAAACAGGTTCTCGTATTCCGACAAACTCATCCCGAACCTGTTTTGAAACGCGGAGGGAAACGGCACTCCGTTTCTTACATCCATAAACAGGTTCCTGACATCGTTCATCGTCTTGCCTTGGCCGCTTGCATCCACCAGATATTCGACTGCCAACTGGAACATCGGGTAATAATAGTAATAGGCAATCCCCTCTATATCCGGATACTCGTAACGATGCATCGCGATGGGATTCAACGATCCATACTGATTGCGCAATTCATTGAATTTTTGCAGGTCCGTTATGCTTCCCCCCGCCGTTCCTCCCGACACGGCCTCCGCAATGCCTTCCGTCAACCAGACATCCACCAAATCGGGATTATTGGACGCTTTTAACAAGTTCTCGACGACATGCATCAATTCATGCTTCAGCGTAGGGTTATATATTTCCGGTTCCGTGTGGCCGAAAGATGTCCGTTCCGGATGGTCTAACGAATATATCAACAAACCGCCCCAGTAGGCCCATCCCCCCCAAATAACGGGGTAAGTGGGGTAACGGTTTTTGTAGGCGTAGATATCGATCTTTTCCTGTCCCGTGGGAAAGAGGAAGATTTCGTTGTTGTCGATTCCGAACCGTATTTTTACTTCACTCAGGGTCTCTTCCGCCAGCAGGGCAAGCTCCTGCCTGGCATCCTCCCCGGCGCCGTCACTGTAGATCACGAAGTTTTCGCTCCCCCATGGATTCCCGTCATGCGGCCATTCGAATCCTGTTACGTACCAGGAGTCACTGCGGAGTATTCCGCCATTGTTTAAATCGCCGGAAGATCCGCCTCCACCACAACTCATCAATTGCACGGAAGCAGCAAGGATCAGGAATAGTCCCATTCTTCGCATAAGAGTTTTCATTATTCTCTCCTCCTACTGACTGAAACCGGTCATGTCGATATTCCCGTTCCTGGTGTCCAGGACAATCAGCCCTGTTCCATCACCCAATGTCCCCGTCAACGACGCGTTCGTATGAACAGCGCTCAGAAGATCAAGATTGTCCCAGGTGATGCCGCCAAATCCGGCAAGGGCGGTAAGTTCCGCGGACGTCGACGTCGGGATGCGCAGATCGATATCGCCGTTGACCGTCGAAAGCATGATCTCGCCGCCAGGGGACAGTGTCACGGTGCCGTCTATGCTTCCATCGTCCACACGGACTGTCGCGACTCCGAAGATGTCCGACAAATACACGTTTCCATTCACGACTTCGACAATAAGGGAGCTCTCGATGTCCAAAACGGTCACGTGCCCATTGACTTGGGTCACGTCCACCGCAAGATGGCTGGGAACGATGATATTGTAATTCACCACATATTGGCGGCCATCCATGGTATTTGGCTGCAGCGTTTGAACGAAGATCTCGTCGGACACGTCCGCGACGAGGACTCCCAGCTGGTTCAAGCCTGTTTCCGCGTCCAGCCGGCTCACATTCGATCCGACCTGCAATTCTGCTGTCACCGTTACCGACGTGGCACCCGGCTTCCCCGTGATCACGATCTCTCCGTTGACGGCATCGATGCGGATTCTGCTGAGGCCGGCGACAGGCACGCTCTCGGAAATGTTCCGGTCAACGATGAACTTGGCTCTGTCGGGCCAGAACCAGGGCCATTTGCCGGTCCAGTCGCCGGTATTGATGGTAAAGTTACCCCCGCTGACGCCACCGCAGGCGGCGAGCAAGGCCAGTGCCACGATCATCCCTGCAACCTGTAGAATCCGTGTCCGTGCAAACATGTGAATCTCTCCTTTCTCCCGTCTGGCGGGACTTGTGGGGTTGGTTGCCTCGCGTACCAGGATCATCCGGACATCTCCGGAGATTTCGCCTGTACCTGGATCAGGACCAGCTCCATGAATGCCTGCATCTCCGCCCACGACCGGAACGAAGCCGTATCCCGGGACGCCACGTGCTCGATGCGACCCACGACGCATCCGTGCGCCGCATCGGTCTCGGCCCGGAACTGCACCACGAATGCCCGGTGGACCGACAATGGGGAACCGCTTGCTTTTGGTTGTTGCATGATGTTCTCCTGCGGGATCGAAGTCAGAGTTTGTTACCGCCCCCGTTGTTGGAATAGAAAATAACGCCAAGGAGAAAAGACTGCTTGAGATGGGGAAAAGATCTTCATAAGATCTTCGTAAGATCTCACTGACCGGTTCACACGATCCCGCGGGGAGCGGACCGTGCGAGACGCCAAAATCCTTCTATTTGAACCATTTCGAGTCGACGTCGCCGACGAACGGCTGTGGCGCGGAGAGGATGTTGTCCGCCTGACGAACAAGGCGTTTTGCGTGCTGCGCCATCTCGTGGAGCACCCCGCAAAGCTCGTGACCAAAGACGAACTGATGAACGCGGTGTGGCCGGACACGAACGTGAGCGAGGCCGCAATGACCGTGTGTATTCGCGAGCTGCGACAGGCGCTAGAAGACGATGCTCAGGCTCCACAGTTCATCGAGACGGTACGGGGACGAGGGTACCGGTTCGTAGCAAAGGTAACGTTCGCCGACCGGCCTTCGGCGCAGCGTGAGCCCGGTGCCGCTGCGTATCCAGCCCCCGGATTTGTCCCCCGAACTCCTCTGTCCCCCGTGATTCATCCGGCTCCACTGGTCGGCCGGGAGATCGAGCTGGCCCGATTGCACCAATGGTTTGACAACGCGCTGGAGGGTATGCGCCGGATAGGGTTCATCGTCGGAGAGGCGGGGATCGGCAAGACGACCCTGGTGGACGCCTTCATGACGCAGGTGGAAAGGAAAGGGGCCCTTTGGATCGGACACGGACAGTGCGTAGACCAGTATGGAGCGGGGGAAGCATATCTGCCCCTGCTGGAGGCGTTGGGACGGATGTGCCGGGGGCCTGAGGGGGAAAAGCTTCTTGCCCTCCTACGGCGGCAGTCGCCAAGCTGGCTGCTGCAGATGCCCGCCCTGCTAAGCGAGACCGAACGGGTGACGCTGCAGCGTGTGGAGAGCGGGACGACGCCGGCGCGGATGCTGCGGGAGCTGGCCGAGGCCGTGGAACAGATTACGGCCGAGCGGCCCCTGTTGCTGGTGTTGGAAGATCTGCACTGGAGCGACGCATCCACGCTGGCGTGGCTTTCGTACGTGGCAAGGCGCCCGGAGAAGGCTCGGTTACTGGTGCTGGGGACGTATCGGCCCGTGGAGGCAATCGTGGCAGCCCATCCCTTGCGCACCCTCACCCACGAACTCCGGGGCCGCGGGCAGTGCGAGGAGTTGTTGCTCGACTATCTCTCTGAAGACGCCGTGGCAGCCTACCTAGCCGGGAGGTGTCCGGGCCGCGAGATCCCTGCCGGATTGGCGCACATGCTGCACCAACGCACCGACGGAAATCCGCTGTTCCTCGTGACACTGGTCAACACCCTTGTGCGGGAGGGAAAACTCCTGGAGGGCACCGCGGGCTGGGAACTGCCCGAAGGACTCGAAGCGATGGCCGTTGACGTGCCGGATAGTCTGCGGCAGTTGATCGAACTGCACCTGGATCAGGTGCGTCCCGAGGATCAGACGATCCTGGAAACGGGCAGTGTGGCAGGCGCGGAGTTCTCGGCGGCGGCGGTCGCCGCCGGAGTCGAGCTTGAGGCGGAATCCGTCGAGGCGCGCTGTGAAGCAATGGCCCGCCGCGCGCTGTTTGTGCAGGTGCTCGGTTCGGAGGCCTGGCCGGATGGGACCGTCGCCGCGCGGTATCGGTTCCTCCACGCCCTGCATCAGGAGGTGTTGTACAACCGGATACCTGCGGGGCAGCGGATACGGTGGCATCGGCAGATCGGAAATCGCCTGGAAGCGGGGCATGGCGGGAAGGCCCGTGAAATCGCCTCGGAATTGGCGGAGCATTTCGTGCGCGGGCGGGACGCTCCCCGGGCGGTGCAGTACCTGCTGCATGCGGGGGAGAATGCACGGCAGAGGAGCGCCTACCAGGAGGCGATCGCCCACCTCACAAGAGGTATCGAGATGCTGGGCCAACTCCCCGATACCGTGGAACGTGCCCGGCAGGAGGTGGATTTGCAGACCAACCTCGGATTGACGTACATGGCGGCCAAGGGCTACGCGACTCCGGAAGTCGGAACCGCCTACGCCCGCGCGCGAGCGTTGTGTCAACAAATGGACGACGCACCGCAGCTCCCTCGGGTACTTGGCGGCCTGTGGATCTTTCACCTTGGCCGGGCTGAGTTATCCACGGCCCGCGAGATGGCGGAACAGATGCTTGCGCTTGGGCAAAAGAACCGGGATCCCGCCATTCTCGGGCCAGCGCACCATGGGCTGGGACAGGTTTTCTTCGCTTCGGGGGAGTTCGCCCCAGCCAGGGACCACCTCGAGCAAGCATTCGCCCTGTTCACCCGCCAACTGCTCTCCTCTCCCGGTGCGATTTCTTCCGTGCAGGACGGTCGGGTAATCAGTCTGGGAGGATTGGCCTTAAGCCTGTGGCACCTGGGGTACCCCGATCAGGCTTATCAGAAAGTCCAGGAGGCCCTCACCCTGGCCCGGGAGCTGTCCCATCCCTTCACCTTGGCGTACGCCCTGTTCTTTGTTGCCGCCGTCCACGGGTATCGCGGGGAGCATGCCCGGGTCCATCCACCCAACGAGGAGATGCTTGCGCTTTCCCTCGAGCACGGATTTCCGGTCTTTGTGGCAGGCGGTACGGTCGTCCGGAGCCTCATGCTCCTCGCGCAAGGAAAAATAGAGATCGCGGAGGGAATCGCGCTGATCCGTCAAAGCATGGATGCCTACCGCGCAACGGGAGCCGTGAGTGGACATCCCTTGCTCCTTGCCGTGTTGGCCGAGCTGCAGGTGGGCGCAGGACAGATCGAGGAGGGGTTGGCATCGCTTTCCGAGGCGCAGGCCACCGTGGACAGGACCGGGGAACGACGATACGACACGGCGCTGTCTCTTCTCAGGGGAAAACTCCTGCTCGGACAGGCAAGCCGACAGCAGGATGGAGGGGACCACAGGGAAAAGATCGCGGAAACCGAGGCCTGTTTCACCCGCGCGGTCGATGTTGCCCGTCAGCAGAAAGCGAAATCGCTGGAACTGCAGGCGGTCATGAGCCTGAGTCGGCTGTGGCAGCTGCAGGGCAGGCGGGATGAGGCTCGGGAGCTGCTGGCGGAGGTGTATGGCTGGTTCACCGAAGGATTTGACACGGCAGACCTTACGGCGGCCAAGGCCTTGCTGGAAGAGCTGGCACCCCGCGGCGGGAAATCACCACCGCGCAGAAAGCGATGACAACCCTCCTGGTCATTATCGGTTCCCTTCTGGCAGCCGGCAGCGGCCTGTACTTCTTCCGGGTCAGATCGCCTGCCGGTGGACCCTTCACAATACCGAAGATGTTCGTCAGCCAGGGGGCGGCCTTCGTCACCGGGATCGGGGCGTTGGTCGTCCTGCTCGGTCTCGCGCTGGGCTCCGTCGCGGCGGTCGTCCTCGGTGCCGTGGCGGTCGCCCTATCCCTTCGGTACATGTTTCGCGTCGCCGCACGCCACGACGGATTCGAGCGGGCCTTCGGCCCGGATTGGGAGAGCCGAATCAGCCAGGAACGGCATAGATCGATGCTTGCCCGGGGGTGGGTGGGCCGACTGCCCGACCCGCCGGAAGCAAGGTGGGAGCGGGACATCGCTTTTTGGTGCATCCCCGGCTCGAGCCGTGAGCTGCTGTGCGACCTCTGGCAGCCGCCGGAGGGAACCCCTTCTTCCCACAAGGCATTCCTCTATTTCCATGGCAGCGGCTGGCACTGGCTCGACAAGGACTTCAATACCCGGCATCTCTTCCGCCACCTCTGCGCACAGGGCCACGTGGTGATGGACGTGGCCTACCGGCTGTGCCCGGAGGTCGATGCGTACGGCATGCTGGGCGACGTCAAGCGCGCCATTGCCTGGATGAAGGAGAATGCGGAGAAGTACGACGTCGATCCACAGCGCGTGGTAACAGGCGGCGGATCGGCGGGCGGGCACCTGGCCCTTCTTGCGGCCTACGCCCCTGTTCATCCGGAGCTGACCCCGGACGAGTTCAAGGACGCGGATCTTACCGTGTCGGCCGTGGTGTCGTCCTACGGCCCCGTCGACATGCGAGCCTACTATGACCACGCGGGAACCACCCTGGGCGAAGCAGGTGAGAAAAAAAAGAAGGAGCGGAAGCGGGATCCGAACAGGGACGGGATCTTCCCGAGAGTCTCGGAAGCGGCATGGAGGTTCGCGCTGGGGGACCTCTTCGACCGCATCAAGGAGCAGGACTTCAATATCGGTCATCGGCAGATGATGGAAAACCTCCTGGGCGGCCAGCCGGACGAGGTCCCGGAACGATACGAGCTCTTTTCCCCGATCACCCACGCCGGCCCGAACTCGCCGCCTACACTTCTTCTGCAAGGCGAGCACGACGGCCTGGTTCCTGCTTCCGCCTGTCGCGCGCTGTACCATAAGCTTGTCCATGCGGGCGTACCCGTGGTCCACGTCGAGTATCCGCAGACCGAGCATGCCTTCGATGTGGTGATCCTGACGAGATACTCTCCCGCCAACCAGGCCGCGCTGTACGAACTGGAGCGATTCCTGGCGCTGATTTGAATCAGGCCACTCCCGGGAGCGTAAAGAAAACCCGAAATCTTCCGAAGAGAGAAGGTACGCCACGGGATATCAGGGTACCTTGCTGCGAGTAAAGCGGATCCCGGCGCGACTTCGATCTTAACCACATGGTTCGGGAGGTTGGTGACATGGCAACGATCATCGATAGAGCTTCCGTCGGATCGGGCGATCCGAACCTGTTCGATCTTCCCGTCGATCGCAATATCCTGTTTTCGGATCACAATGGCAGGTCCAAGCGGGGAGTGGAGAAAAGGCAGACGAAGCTGGCCGGAAAACTGGCTTTCCTTAAGCCGTTTCTGAAAAATGATGAAAAAATCCTTCTCGTTACAACGGGTTGTTCCCCGATGTCCCTTTTTGAACAAGTGGTGACGGGCTGGCTTGTCTATTACTTGAAGCGTTCCCTGATCGTATTCACGCACACGGGCATATTTCATATCCCCGCGAAGGCGGATTTTTCCTACCGGAATTCGATCTCCCGAATCAACTATTCGGATTGCAGTGGTATTTCCATCAAGAGGGGCTACCTCGAGGTCCGCTACAAGAATGGATCCAGGGAGAAATTCATGCACATCGATAGAAAAGAAAGGAGGAAGATCAAGGCGTTGCTCTCTTCGACTTCCTTCGAAGGAATGCACGCCGCGGCGGGAGGACGGACGCACCTTTGCCCGCGTTGCACGGCGGAACTCGTAAAGGACAAGTATACTTGTCCGGGTTGCCGTCTCGTCTTTAAGAATATGTCCGATGCCAGAAGAATATCGCTTATTTATCCCGGCGGTGGCTATTTCTATACCAGGCACCCGGTCTTGGGGGTAGGCGACGCAATAACCGAGCTGATTCTCCTGGTCCTGGTGGTCGCATCCTTGATCGACGCGCTACGAGGCAACGGGAACGGGTTTGTTCCCTTGGCGATCTGGGGGACGGCGCTGATCATCGAAAAGTCGATTTCCGTATATCACTCCAACCATTTCATCAATGAATATATTCCGGAAGAAAAAGTGGTCCCGACCCTCGGCGGCACGAAAACGGCAACCATCGCAACCCGCGCCCGGTGACGAACCCCCACCGGCTTCCTGCCGCCGGCCGCCGGGGATCTGGACGGCGACAAAGATCTGGCTGCGGTGAGGGGCGGCGGATCCCATTGCCTCTGCATCCGACCAGCCCGGACCGCATTTCTAATGATCGACGGGGAGTTCGGCCTCCTTCCAGTTGGCGAGGATGGCCTGGCAGATATCCCGGTAGGCCATCTTCGTGATCTTGCGGTAGGCGTTGTCGCTGCGCCCCCCGGAGTTGCAGTAGATGACGATCTTCTTGTCCTTGTCCAGGGTCTCCGACCGGGACGCAAGGACGGCCACCGGAATGTTGACGGCCCCGGGGATGTGCCCCTTGGCAAATTCTTCGGGATCCCTTACATCGACGACGGTGAAATCGCAACTCTTGGAGTCGAGAAGGTTCTTGCGTTCGGCAGGCTGAATGATCGTCGTTTCGATTCGCTTCTCATAGTCGGGGCCTGCGTAAATGGGCAGGCATCTCTCTTCCCAGGCCGGCATCCCCTCGGCGTAGACCCAGATGCTCCCGGACTCGATGAAAAGTTCAGGAACGTCCCCATCCTAAAACCTTAGCCGCTGCTTACTTCTCGAGGGCCTTGATCGCGTCCAACTCCTCCTTCGAGAGGTCCTTCTTACGCTTCAGGGTCCAGTTGCCGACCCACTTCTTGAAGATCTCGAGGTTCGCCGCCCGCTCGGCGTCGTTTTTCCCGAGCCTCATGTACATGTTGCCCGGCTTGCCGTCCTTCGTGTTCTTACCGTCGTCGAGCCGGCGCATCAGGGCCCCTGCGTCGTCTCCCTTGACCATGACCATCAGGTGCTCGTAGGTGTCGAGCATCGGCCCCTTCATCTTCTTCTTGTACCCTTCCTTGTCCTTTTCGAACTCCTCCATCGTCGGCGACTTGGGCCCGTGGCAGAAAAGGCACCGTTTGGCGATGATCCCCTTGATGTCCTTCTCGTACGTTACGGCCTCCTCCCCAGAGAAACCGGTGGTTGCAGCGACCAAAAGGACGACAAACGCGACCCCAAAGATCCGTGCCATGTCGAACCTCCTTCGGTAAGGTGCTCCTGTCATCCAACCTGCGTTGTGAGGAAGATGGGAAGCGTCATGTGCCCGATCTGGTCCTGCAGCTCCTCGATGCCGTCGATATGCGCGTCCTCGTCCTGGAGGATATGTTCCAGAATCTCCCGTGTGGCGAAGTCGCCCACTTCGCCGGCGAGCACGATGGCGCTGTTGTAGGCCTTGATGGCGCCCATCTCGAGGGCGTGGTCGCCTGCCAGCTGCTTGGGCACGTCCTTGCCGATCATCATCTTCCCGAGCTTGCTGACCGTCGGCGTCCCCTCCAGGAAGAGGATCCGGGCGATGAGCTTCTCGGCGTGCTTCATCTCGTCGATGGCCCGCTTCTCGAAATGCTTGTGCAGCTTCTCGTACCCCCAGTTGGCGCACATCTCCGAATGCACCATGTACTGGTTGATGGCGGTCAGTTCGTCCGACAGCAGCGAATCCAGCACCTCGATGAGCCTCTTGTTGCCTTTCATCAGCGCCTCCTTTGTGCGGAATCCATGGCCTCATTGTACAGCGTCGCGCGTATCTTTTCCGCAATTCCTTGCCCCCCAACCTCGCGCTTACGCTGCGGGCCGAGGGGGCGTGCTTTTTCTCCTGCCCATCGGCGCCCGTGGCCGGTTCGACTCCCCATGCATGTTTCGTAGGGGGGAAAAGACTATCGATGGTGGAGGCGGGGGGAGTCGAATTGTCGAACCCAACTACCCCCGAGCGACCTGAGAGCCACTTGAGAAAACTCGGCTTCCTCGTGATGGCTCTCTGCAGTTGACTGCGAGTTCACCTTGTGAAGTGTATCCAAATGAGCCACGAAGGAGAAGGGAAAAGGGCCTTCCGTTTAAGTAGGCAATCACTCCACGATCCAAGGGTCAATCAGGAACAAGGAGACAAAATGAAGGGAAGACCTGTGAACATCCCAGGTGCAGTAAGCCTCGCCGAGGACTGTCAAAATACTGCGCAACCCATGAGGGTAAACAGCAGCGGTACGGTCACCCTGATGGAGCCTGCGTACATCCTCGGCTCTACTCGTGTAAAAAGGAAGAAGGGAAGTCCATGATTGAACTGAATATTGGCCACAAGGGAATCCAGGCTGCGATCAATTGGTTCGAGGAATGGATATCAAGCTCCACGCTGGGGAAGGCAGTAACTGGAGGAAATAGTCTACGCAGACTCAATGACCACGGGGTAACTGGTAGAAAGTGTCTGGAAGCTGTCATGTCCCTCTGGTTGCTCGCCTATCGCAGACCAGGAAAATCCCCCTCGACGTTCGTGGCCCGCGTGGGTTTCGAGTTGCACACCATTCCACCGTGCGTATACTGACGGCGAAAGGCTTTTCGGATGTGGCGCAGCGTGGGGAAGGGGGGGCGGGAGTGTCGGGACGATCAACACGCCCCCGAAACAGTACGGCCGCCCGGAGAGAAGTACCCTCTTGGATAGGGCAGCGAAAAAAGAAACTTCCGATCGGGCGCCTCGTCATAAAATTCGAGTGTCTCCCGCGAGGCCTGTTCTCGCTCAACATACGAAACGGTCGTAATCCCCTCCTATCTTAATGACGACTGCTCAGTAACAAACGCAGCAATGGTACCTTACGCCTGGCGGCCCGGATGTCGTTGGTATCAAATTATTGCCCCGTTGTGCGTCAACGCGCACCAGTATAAGGAAACGGATGTTTATGACGCCCGACCAAATCATTCTGTTCTCGTTGCTGATCTTCGTGTTCGTGTTCCTGATCTGGGGACGCTGGCGTTATGACCTGGTAGCGTTCGTGGCTCTGCTGGCGGCGCTTCTGACTGGCGTTGTGCCGGCGCAGCAGGCCTTCTCCGGCTTTGGTCATCCGGCGACGATTATTATCGCGCTGGTGCTCATTATCAGCCGAGGGCTGTTGAATTCCGGTGTCATCGAGTTACTGGCGCGCTTCATCGTCGATGCATCGAGGAAGCTCGCGGCGCATATCGGCATCATGGCCGCACTATCCGCGGTATTGTCTGCGTTTATGAACAATGTGGCGGCGTTGGCATTGCTGATGCCGCTGGATATTCAAGCCGCGTCCAAGGCCAAACGCTCGCCGGCACTCACCCTGATGCCGCTCTCATTTGCCTCGATCCTGGGCGGGTTGATTACGCTGATTGGCACGCCGCCCAACATCATCATCGCCGAGTTTCGCAACGATGCACTGGGCGAATCCTACAAGATGTTCGATTTCTCTCCCGTCGGGTTGGTTTGTGCAGCAGTTGGTGTGGCCTATGTTGCATTGATCGGTTGGCGATTGCTGCCGGCGGAACGCCGGAAGGAAGACCCGCCGAAAGAACTATTCGATCTCGCCGACTACATCGCCGAACTGAAAGTGCCCGCTGGTTCGCCGATCATCGGCAAGCGTGTGCGGGAACTGGACGAGATTGCGAATAAGAGTGACGTCGAGATCCTCGGCCTGACACGAAAGGGCAAGCGCATGCCGGGCCTGGCTCGGGTCGTCGAGATCGAGGCGGGCGATATTCTCGTCGTGGAGGCGCATCCGGAGAGCATCAGCGAGGCGCTGGGAACTATGGGGCTCGAATACATTGGCACCGGAGAAGGCTTGCTCGAAAGCGAAGACCTGCAGCTGAGCGAAGTCGTTGTTCCGGAGACATCTCCGCTCGTTGGCCGCTCGGCGATCGCATTCCGCTTGCTTTATCGGTATCGCGTAGCACTTGTCGGCGTATCGCGAGGCGGTAAACGTTTTCGCGAGCTGGTTCGAAAGCTGGTCATCCTTCCCGGCGACGTCTTGTTGATGCTCGGTGCGGAAGAACGACTGTCCGATGTTACCGGACGTCTTGCCCTGCTGCCCCTGGCCGATCGCGGCCAACGTGTTATCCAGCGGGACAAGGCTTGGCTCACCGTCGGCGTTTTCTCTGCTGCAATCCTCGCGGCCAGTTTCGGCATCGTTTATCTGCCGATCGCGTTGGGCTGCGTGGTGGCGCTGATGGCATTGTTCAACATCGTGCCGCTCCGCGAGATCTACGATTCGATCGAATGGCCGGTCATCGTCTTGCTCGGCTGCATGATTCCGATCGGCAGTGCATTGCAGTCAACCGGCGGTACCGCGCTGATTGCCAACGGCATAGTCGATTTGTCCGCCGGCTTTTCGCCTGTGGTGGTACTTGCGCTTCTGATTATCGTCACGATAATGCTTTCCAACGTCATGAACAATACGGCCACAGCCGTGATCGCCGCACCAATTGCCGTAGAAATTGCAGCCAGGTTAAGCGTGAGCCCGGACCCGTTCCTGATGGGCGTTGCAGTGGCCGCATCCTGCGCGTTCCTCACGCCTATCGGGCATAAAAACAATACACTGATCATGGGTCCGGGCGGCTACCGCTTCGGCGATTACTGGCGCATCGGTCTGCCGCTGGAAATACTGATCGTTGCCGTTTCCCTCCCCATGATCATGTGGGTGTGGCCGATGTAATGCGGCCCTGCGCCCGGCTTTCCGGAGCCGGCGACGGCTTCTCCCCAAACTCACCCTGTGCGTCTGGAAAATCCTCACTGCATTCCTCCGGGAAGATACGGGAAACGACACCCTTCCGGAACGGGAAGTTACAGGCAAAATAGCGGAGGCAGGGGTAGTCGCCCGCCGTAAGCCTCTGCGGTTACGCCACTTGCTTCGCAGCAAGCTGCTCGCAAATGCCACACAACGTTCATCGGGTGGCATCGGCCAAATACCGGCCGGCGAGGCCCCGGGCTGACGCGCTCCTGAAATCGCGCTTTTCCTCCTGCCCGTCGGCGCCCGTGGCCGGTTCGACTCCCCATGCATGTTTCGTGGGTGGGAAAAGACTATCGATGGTGGAGGCGGGGGGAGTCGAACCCCCGTCCGAAGACTCTTCACTCCGGGCTACTACGTGCGTTTCCGGTCTTTTCGTTCTCGTCCTTAGGGACCCCGGCCGGCAGGGTTCCCGTCAGACCATCCCGGTTTGAGTTTCGCCCTTCCTCCCCCCGGGAAAGGGACTCAGGCTATCCCGTTAGGGCGACGCCCTTCCGCTTACACGGGCACTCGGCGGTCGGACGTACGCGGCTAGTTAGGCCGCGTAAGCGTAGCTATAGTCGTTGGCGACTATTGGTTCCCGCTTTTAACGAGGTCCGCGGGGCCTCGGCACGCAACCCGGGAGCATCGACGTCCCCGTCGAAACCGTTTCGCCCCCGTGATTTACAGGATACCATCTTCCCCCGGACAGAGAAACACCCCATTCTTTCGGCTTGCCGGATCCGGCCGGAAGCACGCTGGTCGTCGGCCCGCAACGATGGCGGACTTATCGTGCCGAAGCCCAGAATCGCAAGCGGTCTCACCTATCCGCAGCGATGCGGATCAAGCCGCCTTCCGGAACAGGCCCGACCTCCCGAGGTACCGGGAGAACGAGGTCAGCGGGATCCCGTATCGTTCCCGGAGTCCCGATATGTCCACATCGAACCCGACCTCGTCGAGCCAGCGGTACATTTCGGCGAGGTCATGCCCGAACGCCTCTTCCGCCTTCTCCTCCGGGAGCCGTTCATACCGGATCGGCCGGTTCAACGTGCAGGAAAGCTCGAGTACCGTGTCCCGGATCTTCCTCTCGTCCCCCGCCAGGTCAATCTCATCCCCGGCAAACCGATCGGGGTCCCGGAAGGCCTCCGCCGCAAATTCCCCGATATCCTCCACGCAGATCATCTGGAGGTTCGTCTCCGGGGAAAGCGGAAGGGCGAGCAACCCCTCCTCAAGCGAAGACCGCATCCACGGGGACACGAAATTCTCCATGAAGGAAACGGGCCGCAGGATCGTATGCTTGAGGCCCGACTCCCGGATGTACTCCTCGACCTCGAACTTGCTGTCGAAATGGGGAATCGCCGTCTCCATGTCAGCGCAGCACACGGACGAATAGACGAGATGCGGAACGCCTTCCTCCCGGCAGGCGTATACCACCGATCTGCCCTGCTCGACTTCCGTCCCCGGGTCCGACTCGAACGGGGTCCCCATGAGAAACACTCCCCGGACGCCTTTTACGGCTTCCTCGAGGCTGCGGTAGTCGCTGAAGTCCCCCCGGACCACCTCCGCGCCCGACTTCCTCCATTTCCTGGCCTTTTCAGGAAAACGTGTCATAATCCGAACCTTCTGTCCTTTTGCGAGAAGGCACCCGGCGACGGCCCCGCCCTGCCGGCCATTCGCCCCGGTGACCAGTATCTTCTTCCGCGATGCCATGGCGCTTCTCCTTTCCCTGTTCTTTGTTCCGTTCTTGTTAGATGGGAAATGGAGCGCCCGGGGATCGCCCCCGCCGTATGGACAAGAGAGAGGGTAAGCAGGAAACCATTGCGGGGACGAACGGGACCGGGACGGTTAGCCGCGGTCCCGGAACTTGGCCCTGCCTCTGGTGGCGCGCTCGATGTCGCGCTTCGCGTCACGGGCGGCGATGTCCTCCCGCTTATCGTACAGTTTCTTGCCGCGGGCCAGACCGATTTCCAGTTTCACGCGCGGCCCTTTCAGGTAGAGCCGCAGGGGGATGAGGGCCAGTCCCCGCTCCCGGGTCTTCCCGACGAGATAGTCGATCTCCTTCCGCTTGAGGAGCAACTTCCGGGTCCGGAGCGGATCGATGACGCGCTGGTCTCCGTGCGAGTAAGGGGTGATGTGCATGTTCTCCACGTACGCTTCGTCGCCCCGGACGATGCCGTAGGCGTCCTGGATGTTTACGCGTCCCTCCCGGATCGACTTCACCTCGTAGCCGTGGAGCGCCAGCCCGCACTCGAAATTCTCGAGGATGTGGTACTCGTGCCGGGCACGCCGGTTGGTGGCGATCGTCTTTTTCGTCGGGGGCTTTTCCATTTCAGGGGCGCTCGTGCATCCTTTCCCCGGCGATGACGGTCAGCCGCACGTGTTTTGCTTCCCCCCGGTCCACCAGGCGGGAGCATATCTCTCCCCCGGTCTTTCCGCCGGGAAGATCCACCGCCGCGAAGTCGGCCGGGCCACCGGGGAGGAGCCTCCCGGAGGAAAGCCCGAGGACCCTGGCACCGTTCTCCGTGGCCGCCCGGAAGAGGGCACGTCCCACCTCCTCCGGAGAAAGACCGCCCCGGTAGAGTCCGGCCGCCTCGCGCATCTCCTCCCACATGCTCATGGTTGAAACCGACCCGAGGCTGTCGGTTCCCAGCGCGACGGGGATCCCCGCATCCAGGAAGTGCGTCACGTCGGGCGACCCGTTCCGATGCGCCGCGTTGCTTCGCGGACAAAGGACGAATTTCGCGCCGTACCCCTGCAAGTCGTCGATTTCCCGGCGGGACAGGTGGACATTATGCACCAAAATCAGCCCTTCCCGCAAAATCCCCGCCTTGCGCAGATACGCGGGGATCGGCTCCCCGATCCCCCGGAAGAAGGAGACGTCTTTTCCCACCGCCGGGTAGAGGCGAGTCGAGACCTCCCCCTCCCCCGAAGCCAGGAATGCCATCTCGGCCGGGGATTCGGCCAGGTGGAGGGCGAGCGGAATGTTCCGGCGCTCCCCGAGCTGCGCGAGACTTCGCAACAGGCCGGGGCCGCAGGTGTAGAGCGTGTGGGGGGAAATCCCCGGGGCGATCCTGACACCGGCCCGGGAGAACCCGTCGATGCGGCCCAAAGCCTCCTCCACGGAGGACAGGACGGTGGGGGCAACCTCGGGGTGGAACCCGATCCCCTCCACGAAGACCCGCGACCGCAAGGGGAGGGAGGCGTAGGCGGCGCTGTCCGGACCGGCGATCTCCCCGACGGCGGTCGCCCCTCCGGATATCGCCTCACCTGCGGATGCCTCCACGTTCCGGCGGAACTCCCCGGGAGGGGCGTTCCGCTTCCACTCGATGACGCGCAGGATCCAGTCCATGAAGGAAAGAGAGGAGGAGGCGAGGGGTTCCTCCCGGCCGGCCAGCCGCGGGATGGACAGATGGGTATGGGCGTTGACGAGGCCGGGAATGATGGCCAGGCCGGGCAGGTCTCGGCGGTCGAACCCCGCGGGGATCCGTCTCTCCACGTCGGCGGGGGCCCCCGCCGCCATGACCAGGCCGCCGGAAACAGCCACGGCGCCGGGGGAGAACTCCTTCGAAGCGTCCGGGACGAGACAGGAGGCAACGTACAGTACGGGGACGTTCCTGAACTTTCCGGCGGCTTCTACCATGATCACCCATCCCTGGACAAGGTTATAGAACGTCCCCTTGTTCTTGAGCAAGGATTTCCGGGAAAGAAGGGAAGGGTTCGCCCCCGTACGTAAGCGTACCTGTTGGACAGGCGACGAAGAGGAGAAAGTATAAGAACGTCCCCGTACTGATTAAAAAGTTTACGAACGTCCCTGTGCTTGACGGGCGGCGACGCGCGGAACCTGGCTTGCGGATTCCACCTTCCTCTTCACGGAGGTGATCCGGTTCCTCCCGTCGACGTACACCAGCCTCGGCCGGAAGTTCGCCAGCTCCTTCTCATCGTAGGCCGCATAGTTGGCGATGATGAGGAGGTCCCCCCGGCTCACTTTCCTCGCCGCGGCTCCGTTGACGCAGACCACCCCGGAATCGCGCTCCCCCCGGATGACGTAGGTAGAGAACCGGTTGCCGTTGTCGATGTTGTAGATGTGTACCTGCTCGTACTCCAGCAACCCCGCCGCCTCCATGAGCGTCTCGTCGATCGTGATGCTCCCCTCGTAGTGGAGGACCGCCTCCGTCACGGTCGCCCGGTGGATCTTGCATTTAAGCATGGTGCGTATCATGTTGCCTCCCCCCCTTGCAGAGTGATGGTATCGATCAGTCTTGCCGGCCCGACGCGGGCAGCCATGAGGATCGTCATGCGGTCCGAAGGGCCCGAAAGGGGAAGGAGCGTCTCCGGATCCCGCGCCTCCACGTACTCCAGCGTCGCCCGTCCCTCCGCCTCGACCGCCGCCCTCGCCGGGGCCGTTACCCTTGCCGGATCCCGCTCCCCTTCCAGGAAAAGGTTGCGCGCCAGGAACAGCCCCCGGGACAGGCATCGCGCCGCCTTTCGTTCCTCCCCCTCGAGGTACTTGTTCCGGGAGCTCATGGCCAGGCCGTCCGCCTCCCGGACGGTCGGCGCGGCGACGATCTCGATGTCGAAGTCCAGGTCCCGGGTCATCCGCCGGATGACGGCCAGCTGCTGGTAATCCTTCTCCCCGAAGACCGCGACGTGGGGCTTCCCGACGTGGAAGAGCTTCGCCACCACCGTGGCGACCCCCCGGAAGTGGCCGGGACGGGCCGCGCCGCACAGACCCTGCGAAATCTCACCCACCTCCACGTACGTCTGGTACCCCTCCGGGTACACATCCGTAACGTCGGGGAGATAGACCGCCGCCGTCCCCGCGCCTTTCAGCATCGCCAGGTCGCGCGCCTCGTCGCGCGGATATTTTTCATAATCCTCCCCCGGGCCGAACTGCGCCGGGTTGACAAAGATCGTCGCCGCTACCGCGTCGCACCCGTGCTCCCGGGCGATCCGCACGAGGCTTATGTGCCCCTCGTGCAGGGATCCCATCGTCGGAACGAGCCCGATCCGCCTGCCCGCCGCACGCTGCGAATCGGCCCAGGACTGCATCTCTCCCGGTCGGCGGAACATCTCCATCAGAAAGAGTGCTCCTTCCCCGGAAACTTTCCGCGCCGCACCTCGTCGGCGTACGCACGGACGGCGTCCCGTACCGGTTTCTTGAGCTCTCCGAAGCGCTTCACGAACTTCGGCCGGAACTCGTCGAACAGGCCCAGGAGGTCCTGCATCACCAGCACCTGGCCGTCGCATCGGGGACCGGCGCCGATCCCGATCGTCGGGATCGCGAGCTCCTCCGTGATCTCCCCCGCCAGGTCGGCGGGAATCCCTTCGAGGACCACGGAGAAGGCCCCGGCCTCCTGGACCGCCCGGGCGTCATCTCTCAGCCGCTGCCGCTGCGCCTCTTCCCTTCCCTGTACCCGGTACCCTCCCATCCGGTGCACGGACTGGGGGGTGAGCCCCACGTGGCCCATCACCGGGATGTCGCACCGGGTGATCGACCGGATGGTGTCCTCCACGCTGCGTCCCCCTTCAAGCTTGACGGCCTCGGCGCCCGCCTGCAGGAGCCGGCCCGCATTGCGGATCGCCTCCTCCGGTCCCGGCTGGAAGGAGAGAAACGGCATATCCGCGATCAGGAACGCCCTCCTCGTTCCGCGCGCCGCCGCGCCCGTGTGCCGCTCCATATCCTCCATCGTCACCCCGAGGGTGCTGGGAAGACCGAGCACCACCTGCCCGAGCGAGTCGCCCACGAGAATCGTATCGATGCCCACGTCATCGAAGATCCGGGCGAAGAGTGCGTCGTATGCGGTGATCATCACGATCCGCTCGCCCTTTTCCTTCCACCGGGCGAAGTCGAGGATGGTGACCTTGTCCGCGCGTTTCTTCATCTGTTCTTTCCGTACCCCCGAAAAAAAAAGCCCTCCGGAATCGCGTCCGGAAGGCCTGGCAACCGCATCGGCCTGCAGGGGGCATCGAACACACCCCCCGGCTTCCTTACGACCCCGTCTTGGTCCGGTACTACCTGGATCCCAGCGGTATGTAGTGTTGCGTTCCCCGTTTCACACTCTTGACTTCCCTTACGAGATGTTCAAGGTCGCGGGGACTTTCCACAAAATCGATCTCGCTCGTGTTCACCACAAGAAGCGTAGTTTCATTATAGTGGAAAAAATACTCATTGTAAGCATCACTTAGCATCCTCAGGTAGTCAAGGGAAATGTTCCGCTCGTACTCCACGCCGCGTTTCCGGATGCGGGACAGGAGGATCTCCGGGCGGGCCTGGAGGTAGATCACCAGGTCCGGGCGCGGAACCGTCGGAACGAGAAGCTTGTAGACCATCTCGTAGAGGGAGATTTCGTCATCCTCGAGATTGAGATACGCGAAGATCTTGTCCTTTGCGATCACGTAGTCGGAGACCATCCCCTTCTCGAACAGGTTCCCCTGGGCAAGCTCCCTCTGCTGACGGTAGCGGGAGAGGAGAAAATAGAGCTGCGTCTGGAAGGCGTATTTGCGCCGGTCATCGTAAAACCGGTCGAGAAACGGGTTGTTGGTGACCTCCTCCTGGATGAGGCGGACGCCGAACTTCTGAGCCAGGATCTTGGCGAGGGAGGTCTTCCCCACGCCGATCGCCCCTTCGATGCCGATATACCGGGGTGCTTTCTGGGAGGTCATGTCCGGTAGATTTTATTCACCGGGGACCGGAAAAGTCCACAACATTTCCGTTGGGATCCCACGGGGATTTTTCCCCGTCTCGCCTGCGACCGTCAGTCAGTTCGCCGGCCTGCCTTTCCATCCCGGGGAATCATTCGGGCAAGCTCGTGATATTTTTCCGGCGGGACCGTTTCGGCCCGGGCGGACGGGTCGATTCCTGCCCCGGCCAGGAGATCGCACCAATGCTGTGTACCGCCGGGGAGAAACGGAACGGGCGCGTTCCGAAGCCTCTTCCGTCTCCGAGCGAACGCAGCACGAACTACCGTCTGCAGGTTGCGTACCAGAGGATCGGGGATGCCCGTGTGGAACCGGATCGAGAAGACGGCGGAATCGACCTCGGGGGACGGTGTGAAACAGGTTCTCCGTACGACGAACCCCCGGCGGACGTCAGCCAGGACGGAGAAATACACCGACAGGGTGCCATACTCCTTCCCACCGGGGGTGGCGCAGACCCTTTCCACCAACTCTTTCTGGAGCATCAGCACCGCCCGGGGGAACACCTCCCGCAATTCCATCAGACGCAGCAGGATCGGCGATGATAAAGCGTACGGAAGATTCCCGACGGCGGTCCCTCCCCCGGGAAACCGCTTCCGCCAGGCGGCCCCCTGTACGGAGAGGAAATCTCCCTCGATCACCTCGACGGTCGACCCGCCGAACCGCTCGCGCAGATACTGCGCGAGCGCCCGGTCGATCTCCACCGCCACCGTCACCCCTTTTCCGGCGGCCAGGAGACCGGTAAGCGCCCCGAGTCCCGCTCCGATCTCGAGAAACGGAGGACCCATCTCCCGGGACAAGGCCACGATCTTGCGGGCGATGTTTCCGTCGTGGAGGAAATTCTGTCCCCGTCTCCTGCTGGGGGAAACTCCCAGTTCCGCCAGGAGGCGACGGGGATGGTCAGCGGGAAAACCGGGAGGCGGCATACGCGTTCAGTTCAGGCCCGGAGGACCGGCCGGCCGACAAGCGGCGTTCCCCCAACAGCGCCACCATCGCCGCGTTGTCCGTGCAAAGGAAACTCGAGGGGAGATATACCGCGATTCCGTCGCGTTTCCCATCCTCCCCGGCCCTTCGCCGCAGGCGGGTGTTTGCGGAGACGCCCCCGGCAAGCACGACGCGGGGAATTCCCTCCCGCTTGGCCGCCTGGAGGGTCTTCCCCACCAGCACGTCGACGACCGCCTCCTGGAACGAGGCGGCGATGTCTTCGACGCGGCGTTCCATCTCCTCCGGGGTCGAGAGAAATCCCCGGAGGGATGTCTTCAGTCCCGAAAAGGAGAAGTCGGACGATTTGGGGCTAAGCCAGGCCCGGGGAAAGGCAAAGCGGCCGGGGTCGCCCTCTTGCGCGATCCGGTCGATGGCGGCCCCCCCGGGGTAACCGAGCCCCAGGAGTTTCGCCGCCTTGTCGAAGGCCTCCCCTGCCGCATCGTCGAGTGTCCCGCCGAGGAAGGAAACCTCCTCCCACCCCGACACACGGAACAGGGAGGTGTGTCCGCCGGAGACGAGGAGCGCAAGGAACGGGAATGGAACTTCCGTCTCCAGGAAGATGGAGAAGATGTGGGCCTCGAGGTGGTCTGCCCCGTACAGGGGTTTCCCCCACGAGTACGCCAGCGACTTGGCAAAGCACAGTCCCACCAAAAGGGATCCGATGAGGCCCGGTCCTGCCGTCACCGCCACGCCGTCGATATCCTCCCGCCCCGACCCCGCCTCCGCCAGCGCGCGCTCGA
>JBFKGZ010000034.1:0-22823 GCA_041633075.1 Candidatus Deferrimicrobiaceae bacterium
GGAGTGTCCCCGCCCATTCGCTCCACAGGCCGCTCTGCGGATCCCCCCCGCATCGCCCCGGGTCCCCGGTACAGAGCGTTGCAAGCCGAAGGAGCGGGGGCGCAGTGAGGTTAAGCGCAGCCGTGCGGGTTCGTCGCACGGCGAGCCACGAACGGAGCCCCCCTTTGAGGCTGCGCAGCCGATCCCGGGCGGGCCAGGGTCCCCGGTCGCCATATAATGGCGTATGGGGGTGACGCGTTGGAGAACCGGTTCCATCTGAAGTTGCCGTTTTCCCCCTCGGGGGACCAGCCGGAAGCGATCCGCAGTCTCGTGGACGGTCTTTCCCGCGGTTTGCGGAACCAGGTGCTCCTGGGGGTAACCGGATCCGGCAAGACCTTCACGATGGCCAACATCATCGCGATTACCGACCGGCCGGCCCTGATCATCGCCCCGAACAAGACGCTTGCCGCTCAGCTGTTCGCGGAATTCAAGGATCTGTTTCCGGACAACGCCGTCGAGTATTTCGTCTCCTATTACGACTACTACCAGCCAGAGGCCTACATCCCGCAGACGGACACCTTCATCGAGAAGGACTCCTCGATCAACGAGCAGATCGACAAGATGCGCCACAGCGCCACGCGGTCGGTCATGACCCGGCGCGACGTGATCGTCGTTGCCTCGGTTTCCTGCATCTACGGGCTCGGTTCCCCGGAGTTCTACGGCAGGGCGACGGTGCGCGTTACCCGGGACGCCGCGTTCCCCCGGAACGACCTGATCCGTCGTCTCATCGACATCCAGTATGAACGAAACGACATCGATTTCCACCGGGGGACCTTCCGCGTGCGGGGTGACGCGGTGGAGCTTTTTCCCGCCTACGAGGAGGACCGGGTCCTGCGGATCGAATACGACGAGGACACCGTCGAGCGGATCCGCTACGTGGACCCCCTGCGCGGGACGCGGCTGTACGACGTTGCCGAGACGGTCATCTTCCCGGCCAGCCATTACGTCACGCCGGAGGAAGACCTCGACCGGGCTGTTCACGGAATTGAGGCGGAACTCGCCGAGTGCCGGGACCGGCTGATCCGGGAGGGAAAAGTGCTGGAGGCGGAAAGGGTGCGCCAGCGCACGACGTACGACCTCGAGATGATACGCCAGATGGGGTTTTGCAGCGGGATCGAAAATTACTCCCGGCATCTGGACGGCAGGGAGCCCGGCCAGCCCCCGTACACGCTCCTCGACTATTTCCCGCGCGATTTTCTTACCTTCATCGACGAGTCGCACGTCACCGTGCCCCAGCTCCACGGGATGTACAACGGCGATTTCTCGCGGAAGTCGACGCTGGTTACGTTCGGGTTCCGCCTGCCGTCCGCCCTCGACAACCGGCCGCTTCGGTTCGAGGAGTTTCTCCGCAGGGTGGGGCAAACGGTGTTTGTCTCCGCGACGCCGGCCGAATACGAGCGGGAGGAGAGCAGGGGGGCCGTGGTGGAGCAGATCATCCGTCCCACCGGCCTCGTGGATCCGCAAGTCGAGGTGCGACCCGCCTCCCGTCAGGTGGACGACCTGCTCGGGGAAATCCGTGCGCGGGCCGAAGCCGGGGAGCGGGTTCTGGTGACGACTCTCACCAAACGGATGGCCGAAGACCTGACCGAATACTACGAGGGGCAGGGCCTCCGGGTCCAGTACCTGCATTCCGACATCGACACGGTCGAGAGGGTGAACATCATTCGGAACCTGCGACTCGGGAAGTTCGACGTCCTGATCGGCATCAACCTCCTTCGCGAGGGGCTGGACATCCCCGAGGTTTCCCTTGTGGCGATCCTGGACGCCGACAAGGAAGGATTCCTCCGGTCGGCCCGCTCCCTCATCCAGACGTTCGGGCGTGCCGCACGGAACCTGTCGGGGAAGGTGATCCTCTACGCGGACCGGATGACGGGGTCGATGCGGGACGCCATTTCCGAGACGGAGCGTCGCCGGGCGAAGCAGCTGACGTTCAACGAGGAGCACGGCATTACCCCCGAGACCGTTAAGAAGAACATCGCGGAGCCGATCGGGCAGGCGTGCGAAGCGGACTACGTCACCGTCGTCCTGGAGGAGGCGTGGGATTTCGCCTCCGCCGGGGAACTGGCCCGCCATCTCCGGAAGCTGCGGAAGGAAATGGAGAAGGCGGCGAAAAAACTCGACTTCGAGCGGGCGGCCGAGATCCGGGACCGCATGCTCGTCCTCGAGCGCGTCGAACTCAAGGCGAGGTAGGCAGTGGCACCCCTATCCGGATGGAAAACATTCCCGCGCGCTCCGGGCGTCTACCTGATGGCGGACGCCCGGGGGAAGGTCCTGTACGTCGGGAAGGCAAAAAACCTGCGAGCCCGCCTCCACCAGTACGCGGGGGGAGGAGGGGACGGCCGTCCCCAGATTCCCCATTTGCTGCGCCGGACATCTACCGTCCGGTGCATCGTGACCTCCTCCGAGAAGGAGGCTCTTCTCCTCGAAAACACGATGATCAAGGAGCATCGGCCTCCGTTCAACATCTTCTTGCGCGACGACAAGGAGTATCTCCTCCTGCGGATCGACCGGAACGAGAAATACCCCCGGCCGGAACTGGTCCGCCGGGTGGCGAAGGACGGGGCGATGTACTTCGGGCCGTTTTCCTCGGCCCGCGGAATCCGGGAGACGCTCCGGATCCTCTTCCGCTTCTTCCCCCTGTGCTCCTCTCGGAAAACGTTTTCCTCCCGTACGCGGCCGTGTCTCAATTACCAGATGGGCCGGTGCGTCGGGGCGTGCGCCGGATTGATCTCTCGGGAAGATTACCTGCCCATCGTCGACAACGCCGTACGGTTTCTCCGTGGGAATTACCGGGATCTTTTGAAGAGCTGGAAGGCGGAGATGGCCGCGCTTGCCCGGGAAATGAGGTTCGAGGAGGCGGCAAGGCTGCGTGACCGGATCGACATCGTGCGAAATACGCTGGTCAAGCAGCGGGTCGTCCGCGCGGTACCGGGGGACGTGGATGCCGTCGGATGGTTCCGGGAAGGGGCGGAGTCGACGGCGGCCATACTCCACGTCCGCGAGGGACGGCTCTCGGATGCCCACTCCTATCATTTCCGCGTGGCGGGAGAGGAGCGGGAGGCGGTCACTTCCTTTCTGCTTCAGCACTACACCGAGGGCGTTTACTTTCCGGGAGAGATCCTGCTGCCCATCGAAGTCCCGGATTCGAAGCCGCTGGCCTCCCTCCTCTCGGAGCGTTCGGGGAATCCGGTCGCCGTTCGAACTCCCGCAAAGGGGGAGAGGGCCCGCCTCGTGGAGCTGGCGAACCGGAACGCGATGGAGGCGAACCGGATGCGCAAGGAAAGGGAAGCGGACTACGAGCGCCTGTCGGCGAGACTCGCCTCTCTTTGCCGGCTCTCGGGGGCCCCCGTGCGCATCGAGGGGTTCGACGTCTCGAATATCGCCGGGTCCGAACCGGTGGGTTCGATGGTGACGTTCGTCGGGGGAAAGGCGGTGAAGAAGTGGTACCGGAAGTTCGCGGTGCGCGGGCCCGCGGGACAGGACGATTTTGCGATGATGGCGGAAGTGGTGAGGCGGCGCTTCGGGCACGACGACGATTTCGGCGGGATGCCCGACCTCGTGCTGATCGACGGCGGAAAGGGACAGCTCTCCTCCGCCCTGGCCGCAATGCACGCCGCCGGGTACGGATCCGTCCCGGTCGTCTCGCTTGCCAAGGAGCGCGTCCGGGGCGGGCGGACGGTCTTCCGCGAAAGGATCTTCCTTCCCGGCCGGAAGAACCCGGTGATCCTTCCGGCAAACGATCCGGTACTTCTTCTCCTGATGCGGGTCCGGGACGAGGCACACCGGTTCGCGCTCTCCTACCACCGGGCGCGACGGGCGAAGCAATTTACCGGGCAAACCTAAGGGACGTTCCATAACGTCTCCCTGCCGGGGCGCTCCTGAAACGGGGGCCCCACGAACGGCTTCCGCGTCCCCTTCGGAAAGCGCCTGCCACCGGGGCCCCTGGCTCGCGGGGGGCTTCCCCGAAGCTACACTCGCGATCTTGCGCCCGCTCGCTGCCGGTTCCGCTCGCCGATTCGGACCCCACCCGGCGGTGATACTCCACTCTCGCTCCACAGGCCGCTTCGTGGAACCCCCCGCATCGCCTGATGGTACCCGGTGGCTCCGCCGCAGGCGTCCCCGTGATGAGGGCGCGACGGAACGGGGGTTGCATCGCCCCCGGCATGGATCATCCATTCCGGAATCTGGGTCCCGTCCTGCTCCTCTCCCTGCCCCTCCTCTCCGGTTTCTTCCTCGGTCTCTTAGCCGGTCCGTGCCATGCCGCCGTGGCGGCGGGTTTTCTCCTTCTTTCCCTCCTCCTGATCGTTTTCCGGCGGTCCCCGGTCTCTGCCGCGTTTGCCGTCGCGGCCCTGTGCGGTGCTCTCGCCGCGGGCCGGTTTCCTCTTCTCGACCCGGATCTTGTCCGGCCGTTTCTCGGGGAGGAGGTGGCTCTTCGTGGAAACGTGTTTCAGGTCCGCCATACCGATGCGGGCTGGACCTGCATCGTGGAAGGGGCCGTACTATCGTCCCTCGACGGGTCCGACTCGATTCGGCCGGGTCGGGTCCTTCTTTCGGTTCGAAACCCGGTCGCCTCCGTATCGTTCCCGGCCGAGTTCCGGGCGACGGGGCGACTATACGCCATTACGAGCCGGGGGAATCCGGGGGAGATTCCGAGGGAGTGGACCGCGCTTGCGCTTCGCGTCCAGTACCGGTTCTTCGCCGATGCCTCCCGTTCCGTCTTCCTTCCGATACCGGAGGGAAGCGGGTGGGGCATGCCCGTATTCCCGCGCGCCCGTGCTCGGGTGGAGCGGTGGTTTGCATCGCACGCCGGCGATTCCGACGGCGCCCTGTATCTCCGCGCCATGGCGACGGGGAATGTTCCGCCTTCTTCCCACCCGATGGTTACCCTCCTGCGGAGAACGGGCCTCGGCCACCTGCTGGCCATATCGGGGTTGCACGTTGTCCTCTTCTTTTCGGTCCAGTCGTACCTGATCCGATTTTCCCTCTGGGTTCTTCGCCGCAGGCACGGTGCTCCGGACCTCAACAGGATGTCTGCCCTCCTTTCTCTGCCTGGCTGTTGGGCGTATGCCCTGATGGCCGGTTCCCCCGTTTCCGCGATCCGCGCCGCGGGGATGCTCTCGGTTGTCGTTTTTCTCCGGAATCTCCTGGGGATTCGCGGATCGGGCGTGGCATGGACGGCCCTCTTCCTGTTGACGATCATGTACGCGCCGTCGTGGATCGTCTCCCCTTCGTTTCTTCTCTCCTATGGAGCCTCCTTTTTTCTGATCGCCGCCTTCGGGGGGAAAAAACGAACAGCATCCCGCACGTTGCCTCTCCTTCGTTTGGCAGCCGGATGGGCAAAACACGCCGTGGTCGGGTCCACGATGGCATTTCTCGGGACGTTACCGGTGTCCGCGGCATTTTTCGGGCGGCTCCCGGCAGGAGCGATCCTGTGGAACATCCTGTTCGTGCCCGTGCTCGGGACCGTCGGCGTAGCCGGTGCTTTCCTCGGCGTGGCGGGAGGCGTCTTTTCGGTCGAATTCTTCGGAGCTCCCGTCCGCATCGCCGCCGAATTCCTGAGCGACTCGCTCGTGGTACTGGCACGCGTTTCCGGGAACGGGTCCTGCTGGTATTCCCTCCCTCCCACCGGGATCACCGCTCCAATTGTCTGTACCGGGGCGGCGGCCGCAGGCTCCCTCTGGCTGCGCACACGCGGGAGGGAGCCGTGGCCCTCGGTGGCGATCGCCAGTATCGTGTTCCTGGCATGGATCCACGCACCGTACGCTGCGTTGCCCGACCATCGCCTGACGCTCGCCGCGCTGAACGTTGGGAAGGGTGCGGCGCACGTTCTTTCCTTTCCGGGAGGGGGGCATATGCTCGTCGACTGCGGAAGCAGCCTGCGCGGGGACAAAGGGGAAACCGTCGTTCTCCCCTACCTCAGGAGCAGGGGGATCCGCCGGATCGATGTGCTTGTCCTGACGCATCCGCACGAGGACCATTACGGCGGGGCGGCGGCCGTCTTGTCTTCCGTGTCCGTAGGGGAGATCTGGATTCCCGAGGGGATTCCTCCGGGCGCTTTCGGGGAGGCGGTGCGAAAGCTGACCGCCCGGGTTCGATGGAAATCACCGGGGGACCGGTACCGGTCGGGCGGGGCGGAGGTGACCGTTCGCGGGACAGGGAAGCCCTCCGAACGGAAAACGACCAACGAACAAAGCCTGGTTCTGGAGATCCGCCACGGGACATTCTCCGCTTGGCTTCCCGGCGATGTGGAGCGGGGACCTTCCGTTTGGGGGGAGGACTCCCGCGTGGGGAAAGGGGCAAAAACGGTCCTCTTCCTGCCGCATCACGGTTCCGCCATGGCGAAGCCGGAGGCGTGGATCCGGGCGGCGTCCCCCGAGGCCGTCATTTCCCAAAATAGCGATTGTTTGATAAAAAAGAATCTGGTACCCTCGGGTTTGTCATTCTTCTTGGAAAATGGGGCGGTTATCATGCGGTCCAACGGGAATATGCTATTCATCGAGCAAAACAGACGACCCAATTTCTGGGAACTCCTCTTGCGCCTGCCCTACGCAAGGTAAGCAAAAGGCGGACGCATGAAACTATCCGGCAGATGAAATGGCGAAACAGCGAGTCCTGATCCTCTCCCCCGATCCGAAGTCGATCGATAGCCGAATCCGGGATTCCTCCCTGGCCGGAGTCCATTTCACCGTTCACGCGGACTGGGAAAAGGGGATGGCCGCCCTCTCCCGGGAGAATTTCTCCGTCATCGTCGCCCGGAAATTCCGAAAGTCGCAGACGGCGGAGGCGTTCGTCCAGGACATCCTGTCGCTCGCCCCGAAGACCCCCCTCGTCCTGATCCTTCCGAAAAAGGGGGGGCCCTCGGTTCTCGGAGGATTGCGGGGGGGCGCGTCCGAGATCCTGTTCGAGGAGAATCTCGAACGGGAGCTGGTCCCAACCCTGGAAAAGTACCTCTTCCTCGGGCATGGGCTCCTCCGGAAAATGTCCCTCGACGAGCTGTTCGACTACTGCTTCCCGGTGATCACGACGACCGATATGGACATGCTCAGCTACACGGTGATCGAGATGTTCAAGGAGTCTCTCGGGGCCTCCTTCGGGATTCTATTCCGTGAGCAGGAGGGGCGGGGCACCGGGTTCTCCGTCCTGGCGACGGCGGGGTTTCCCGACGATTCGATCGCGGGTATATTCCTCCTGCGGTTTGGCGCGGGGGTAACGAAACTCTCCTCGCCCGTGCCCGCCGTGTTCCCCGCCGAGAACGTGATGAGTCCCACCCCGGAGGACGAGGCAATTCTCGGAGAGAACCGGACGTTCTTCTCCCTCCGGTTCGACCTTTCTCCCGGATCGAGCATGTTCGCCGTTCTCGCGATGAGGGGTGTGCCCGGCGCGGATGTGCTCGGAAGCTCGGCCCTCAATTTCTTCTATCGCCAGGCCCGGTTCGCCCTCCTCAATGCCGAGCGCGGGACGCATACGCAGAACCTGATCTACATCGACGACCTAACGAAGCTCTACAACAGCCGGTATCTCAACGTGGTGCTGGATCGGGAACTGAAACGGTCGGAACGGTACCGAAATTTCTTCTCGGTCCTGTTCATGGATCTGGACTTCTTCAAGCGCGTGAACGACGCGCACGGACACCTGGTCGGCACGAGGGTGCTGGTGGAGGCGGGAAGCGTGTTGCGCTCCTGCGTCCGCGAGACGGATACCGTGGTACGGTACGGGGGGGACGAGTTCGTCGTGCTCCTCGTGGAGACAAGGGCCGAGGAGGCGATTCTTGTGGCGGAGCGGATGCGCAAGATGATCGAGGAGAAGTCGTTCGGACAGGAAGGCGACTTCGATATCCGCCTGACGATCTCCATCGGCATCGCGGCCTTTCCCGAGCATGCCACGACGAAGCAGCATCTGCTCAACCTGGCCGACCAGGCGATGTACAGGGGGAAAGACTCCACCCGGAACGTGGTCTACCTCGCCGATCCGCAGAACGTCTCGTGACTATCCCTCCCGTCCGGGGGATGAAGGACATCCTCCCCCCGGCCTCCGCCAGATGGGTCGCTCTGGAAACGGCGTTCCGCGACTGTGCGACCCGGTTCGGGTTTACCGAGATCCGGACCCCCATCCTCGAGAAGACCGAGCTCTTCGCGCGTTCGGTCGGCGAGACGACCGACATCGTGGAAAAGGAGATGTACACGTTTTCCGACCGTTCCGGGGAGAGCCTCACGATGCGGCCGGAGGGGACTGCTCCGGTCGTGCGGGCGCTGCAAGCCCATCGTGCCGCCCTGGGGGAGTGGCCCGTCCGGTTGTTCTATACCGGGCCGATGTTTCGCCACGAGAGACCCCAGAAGGGCCGGCTCCGCCAGTTCCACCAGTTCGGGGCGGAGGTGTTCGGCACCGATTCGCCGCTTGCGGACGCGGAGGTCCTCACGTTCCTTAACCGCTTTCTGAACGGGACGGGGCTTCGGGGGATCTCCCTCGAGATCAACACCCTGGGAGACCCGGACTGTCGTCCCGCCTATCACCGGAAACTGTCGGATTTCCTGTCCTCCCGGGAAGACCGGCTGTGCGATGACTGCCGCCGTCGCCGCGGGCAGAATCCCCTCCGCGTGCTGGATTGCAAGGCGGAAGAGTGCATGCGCGCGACTGTCGACGCTCCGTCCGTGCTGGATTTTCTCTGCGATCCCTGCCGCGCGCACTTCGCGTCGGTGGAGGGGACGTTGGGCGAATCGGGAATCCCCTTCGTCCGCAACCCCCGGATGGTTCGCGGTCTGGACTACTACCGCCGGACCACGTTTGAATTCATCATCCCCGGCATGGGAGCCCAGAACGCGGTTGCCGCAGGTGGGCGCTACGACGGGCTGGCGGAGATTCTGGGAGGGAAGGAAAGGATCCCGGCGATCGGGTTCGCCATCGGGGTCGAGCGCCTCCTGATGCTGCTCGGGGAGGAGAAGCCCCGGGGCCTTGCCTCGGACGTGTACCTCGTCACCTCCGGCAGCCGGTTTCTCCCCGAAGCGTTTCGCTGGAAGATGGAGTTGATCGGCATGGGGATCCGGACCGAGATGGACTACGAGGACCGCAGCGTCAAGAGCCAGTTCCGCCGCGCGGACAGGTCGGGAGCCCGCTTTGTCGTGGTGTTCGGCGAATCGGAGGCCGAGCGGGGAAAGGTCGGGGTTCGGGACATGGCGAAGGGAGCCCAGGAGGAACTTGCCAAAGAAGAAGCGTTCCGGCGGTTTGGCCGTCTCGTGGACGACAAGGAGGGGTAGCGGTGGATGCGTTTCTGCCTGAGCACAAGAGGACAATCTATTGCGGGCAGATGCGTCCGGAACATATCGGGAAAGAGATCGTTCTTTGCGGCTGGGTGCACCGGCGAAGGGACCACGGGGGACTGGTGTTCGTGGACCTTCGCGACCGGGAGGGGATTGCCCAGGTCGTCTTTTCCCCCGATTCCTTCCCCGATGCGCACGAAAAAGCCGACGCCCTTCGCGCCGAGTACGTCCTTTCGGTGCGCGGCACGGTGCGCAGGCGCCCCGAAGGAACGGAAAACCGGAACTTGCCCACAGGAGCGGTCGAGGTGGTTGCGTCCTCCATGGCGATCCTCAACGAGTCGAAGCCCGTTCCGTTCGTTCTCGAGGACGACACCGACGTGGCGGAAAATGTCCGCCTCCGGTACCGATACCTCGACCATCGGCGTCCCTCGGTACAGAAGGCCTTCCACCAGCGGTCCCTTCTGGCCCGGTCCACACGGGACTACTTCTTCGAAAACGGATTCCTCGAGGTGGAGACTCCCGTTCTCACCAAGAGCACGCCGGAAGGAGCGCGGGACTATCTGGTGCCTTCGCGGATTTCGCCGGGGATGTTTTTCGCCCTCCCCCAATCCCCGCAGCTCTTCAAGCAGATCCTGATGGTCGCCGGGTACGACCGGTACGCCCAGATCGTGAAGTGTTTCCGGGATGAGGATCTCCGGGCCGACCGGCAGCCGGAGTTCACCCAGATCGATATCGAGATGTCCTTTATCGACAGGGAAGATCTCTTTCAGATGATGGAGGGCCTCATGGCCCGGGTGTTCCGGGACGTGCTCGGGATCGGTATTCCCCTCCCCTTTCCCCGGATGGGGTACCGGGAGGCGATGGACCGGTTCGGCGTGGACAAGCCCGACACCCGCTTCGGCCTCGAGATCACCGACTATACGAAGGAGCTCGCCGATACCGGATTCCGCGTGTTCGCCGACATGGTGGGGAAGGGGGGGGTGATCCGGGGGATCACCGTTCCGGGGCTCGGCGAAGCCAGCCGTTCCGAACTGGCGGCACTGGAGGAGGTGGCGAAGGTCGGCGGTGCGCGCGGGCTTTCCTGGTGGAAGGTTTCCGAATCGGGCCTTGCCTCGCCGATCGCGAAGCATTTCCGGAGCGACCAGCTCGAGGCGCTCCTCGCCAGGAGCGGCGCCAGGCCCGGGGATCTCATCCTGGTCGTGGCGGACGAATATCTCATTGCATGCGACTCCCTCGCCCGCCTCCGGATGCACATCGGCGAGAACGCCGGTCTCATCGACCGGTCCCGCCATGTATTTCTCTGGGTAACCGATTTCCCCCTGCTGGAGTGGGATCCGGAGGAGCGCCGTTACGTGGCGATGCACCATCCCTTCACGGCGCCGCTGGACGAAGACCTCCCCCTCCTGGACACCGAACCGGGAAAAGCCCGGGCGAAGGCGTACGACCTGGTTCTGAACGGGGCGGAGATCGGGGGAGGGAGCATCCGTATCCACCGACGGGACGTGCAGTCGAAGGTGTTTGATCTGCTGAGCATCGGGCCGGAGGAGGCGAACAGGAAATTCGGGTTTCTCCTGGAAGCGCTGGAATACGGGGCGCCCCCGCACGGGGGGATCGCCTTCGGGCTGGACCGGCTCGCGATGATCCTTGCGGGGGCCAATTCCCTGCGGGACGTGATCGCCTTCCCGAAGACCCAGAAGGCCACCTGTCTGATGACCGACGCCCCCTCCCCGGTCGACCCGAAGCAGCTGCGGGAACTGCACATCCGGGTGACGGCGCCGGAAAAAAAATAACCCGGGGGGCAAAGAGGCCCCCCGGGCTAGTGCCATGCCGCCTCAGCGGATGACGAAGACCGCCCGGCGGTTTTTCGCCCACGCTGCCTCGTTGTGGCCCGGGTCCGCCGGTTTTTCCTCCCCGTAGGAGATCGTGGAGATCCGGCTTCCCTCGACGCCGAGATTCGTCAGGTATTTCCTCGTTGAGTCCGCCCGGCGCTGACCGAGAGCGATGTTGTACTCGGAGGTGCCGCGCTCGTCGCAGTGTCCCTCGACCTGAAGCTTCGCACCGGGATTCTTCTTCATGTACGCGGCAACCTTGCCCAGTATCGGCTTCGCGTCGCTCCGGATGAACGACCGGTCGAAATCGAAATGGATGTTCTCCAGCATCGGCGCCCCTACCATGGGCTGGGTGACGGTCACCGTTGCGGAGGAGGTCGCCGTCCCGCCTGCCCCCTTACCGGTGATTTCGTAGGTGATGGTTTCGGGCGGGCACACCTGCCGGCTGCCGCTGGTCCCCACGTCACCGATTCCCTGATCGATCGTTGCGCCGGTAGCGTCGGTCGACGACCACGTCAGGGTGGCGCACTGCCCTTTCTCGATCGTTCCCGGCTCGGCGGTCAGGGTTACCGTCGGGGCCGCGGCCATGGCGAGCGGCTTGGGCGCCATCTTCTCCATGCAAGGGCCGATCATCGCGATGAGGTCGTCTGCGGCCTTGTCCGCCGCCGCAAAATACGCGTCTACCTCGGCTTGGTCATGATGTCTCTCCGCCGCCTCGTGACGTGCATGGGCGAGTGTGGCTTTTGCGGCCGCAAGTTCTTTCGGGTTGCAGTTCTTTATCCCCATTTTTTCCGCCCGGGCGATCTTGGCCTCGATCGCGTCGCCGCGGTCCATGTCACTCTTGGTCATTCCCCGCTTGGCGCAGCCGGTGGCAAAGGCGACCGCAAGAACGAGCAGCGATAAGAGAATCAGGTTCCGGTTCCTCATTTTGCCCCTCCCCCCGCCTTCTCGAGTGCCTCGGCGGAAAACTTCTCGGATATTTCCGAAAATTCGCGCACCCCGTCGCGGTCGCCCTCTTCCTTCTCATGCTCCGCTAACCCAAGATACGCTTCGGCGCTGTAATATTCATAGGGAGCTTTGGTCTCCGCCCCCGCGGCCCTCGCCTTTTCGAAGGATGTACGGGCTTTCGTGAGCGCCGTCCCGGAGGAACATCCGGCGGCCAGACCGACGGCAAATACTGCGGCAAGAGTCAGTGCCCAGAGTCGTTTCATGCAAAATCCCTCCTGTCGTCCGGTGGTTAGGTAACAAAAAACAGGTCATCCGTCCAGTAATTTGGAATTTTTTATATCATACCAGTCCCTGAGAGCAATGCATTTTTTTTTTCGATGCCCTTTCCCGAGGAACCGTTTCAACCAAAATCCGTTGCCGTGCTGGGAGCTTTGCGGAACCGGGGAAAGCCGGCTTCGGCGTGGTTACCCACCCCCTCCTCTCGGGATTCCCGGGGACGGGACGGGGGGAAGAGTGGCGGTGGGAAGGACCGGGAATGAGGGCCGATTCCCATGGTTTTTCCTTGACATCCCTTGCTCCTTTGTATACTGTGTGCGTGGTTTGGGCGGGCAGTCTCCCCCCACACCGGTCCCGACCCATCCCCCATCTCGGATGCTACGGAGGGAACACTGGCGCTCTTCAGGATTTTCCTTCCACCCGAAGACGATGGGAAACGCAGCATCCGCCCGGACATGACCCGGCAAGTGCCTGGCACCCCGGTCATTCCCGGCGCCATTATCCCTTCGCATAACCATCGGGGAGGGCTTTGGTGAGCCGAAGGAAGATCACCGTGATCGGAGCCGGGAACGTCGGGGCGACCACTGCCCAGCGACTGGCCGAGAAGGACTTCTGCGATGTGGTGCTGGTGGACATCGTGGAGGGGATGCCGCAGGGGAAGGCGCTCGACCTCATGCAGTCGGGGCCTGTGTGCGGGTTCGACGCGAAGGTGGCCGGCGCCAACGGCTACGAAGACACGGCCGGGTCCGACATCATCGTCATCACCTCCGGCCTGCCCCGAAAGCCGGGGATGAGCCGGGACGACCTTCTCAAGGTAAATGCGGGAATCGTCAAGGACGTCACCCAGAAGTCGATCTCGAAGTCTCCCGGCGCGATGGTCATCGTCGTATCCAATCCGCTGGACGCTATGACCTACATCGCCCACAAGTACAGCAATCTCCCCGCGAACAAGGTGATGGGAATGGCCGGCATTCTCGACTCGGCCCGGTTTCGCACCTTCATCGCGATGGAACTTCAGGTGTCGGTCAACGATATCACCGCATTCGTTCTGGGGGGACACGGCGACACGATGGTGCCCTCCACGAGGTATACCACGGTGGCCGGTATCCCGGTGGAGGACATCATTCACAAAGCCAAGCTCGACGCCATCGTCGAGCGGACCCGAAAGGGAGGGGGGGAGATCGTCGCCCTCCTGAAGACGGGCTCCGCCTACTACGCCCCCTCGGCCGCGGCCGTCCAGATGTGCGAATCGATCCTGCTGGACAGGAAGATGATCCTGCCCTGTGCGGTGCTTTCGCAGGACAAGTACGACGGATGCGACGGCCTCTTCGTGGGTCTCCCGGCGAAACTGGGGGCGAACGGGGTAGAGGAGGTCGTGAAGTTCAAGCTCTCGGCGGAGGAATCCTCCGCGCTGAAGATATCGGCCGAAGCGGTCAGGGAACTCTGCGAGGCGGTGGACCGGCTTGGCTTCTGAGGAATCCGGCCCGCCGGATTCCTTCAGGTGGCGGAAAATTCCGCCGGAAGACGCTGCGATAGAACAAGGGGGGGCCATCGGCCCCCCCTTCGCCCGTTTCACGAAGGGTGATTGTGGGATATACTTGTATCTTCGCGAGGATTGCGTGCGGACGCCCCCCCCGGGGGGAAGAGGCATTCGGTTCCCTGATTTTCCATACATCCGGCGGTCCCCAGCGTAAGATAAAACATTCCGGGAGGAGTCGAAGGGCATGAACATCCACGAGTATCAGGCCAAGGCGGTCCTGGCCAAGTACGGCGTGGCCGTTCCCAAGGGGAAGGTAGCGGATATCCCGGCGGAGGCGGAAGCGATCGCGAAAGAGTTCGGAACGCCCGTTGTCATCAAGGCCCAGATCCACGCGGGAGGCCGGGGGAAGGGCGGCGGCATCAAGCTGGCCCGGACACCGGAAGAGGCGAGGGAGTGCGCCAAGCAGATCATCGGGATGACCCTGGTGACCCACCAGACGGGGCCGCAGGGGAAGAAGGTGAAGCGGGTCCTCGTGGAACAGGCGGGAGCGATCAAGAGGGAGCTGTATCTCGGGATGGTCATCGACCGCGCCGTGTCGCGGGTCGTCATGATGGCGTCCACCGAGGGGGGGATGGAGATCGAGACCGTTGCCGCCCGCACGCCGGAAAAGATCCTCAAGGAGTATATCGACCCGGCGCTGGGGATGATGCCGTACCAGGCGAGAAAGCTCGCGTTCGGATTGTCGATCCCGCCCGAGCTGTCCGGCAAGGCGGTCAAGTTCATGATGGCGCTCTACAGCGCCTTCGTCGACACCGACTGCTCCCTGGCCGAGATCAACCCGCTGGTGCTGACCGAGGACGGTGATGTCATCGCGCTCGACGCGAAGATGAATTTCGACGGAAACGGGCTCTTCCGCCACAAGGATATCCTGGCGCTCCGGGATTTCGACGAGGAGGACCCCACGGAGACCGAGGCGTCCGAGTTCGACCTTTCCTACATCAGCCTCGACGGGAATATCGGCTGCATGGTCAACGGGGCGGGACTTGCGATGGCGACGATGGACATGATCAAGATGAGCGGAGGGTCGCCGGCCAACTTCCTGGACGTCGGGGGGGGAGCAAACGCCGAGCAGGTGACCAACGCCTTCCGTCTCATCCTGTCTGATCCGAAGGTCAAGGCGATCCTGATCAACATCTTCGGCGGCATCATGCGGTGCGACGTGATCGCCGAGGGAGTCGTGACGGCCGCCAAGACTCTCGGGCTCAAGGTCCCGCTCGTCGTGCGGCTGGAGGGGACCAACGTGGAGAAGGGGAGGGAGATTCTTGCCGCGTCGAAATTGAACATCATTTCGGCCTCGGACATGAGAGACGCAGCGGAAAAAGTCGTGGCCGGCGTCGGCCGGGCGAACTGAGAGGGGACGACCATGAGCATCTGGGTCGACAAGAACACGAAACTTCTGGTGCAGGGGATCACCGGCTCGGTGGGGGCCTTCCACACCAAGCAGATGCTGGAATACGGCACGAAGATCGTCGGCGGCGTCACCCCCGGGAAGGCAGGATCGAAGATCGAGGGAGTCCCGGTGTTCCATACGGTGGCGGACGCGGTCAAGGCGACGGGAGCCAACGCGACCGTAGTCTACGTTCCCCCCGCCTTCGCCGGGGACGCCATCTGCGAGGCGGCAGACGCCGGTATCGACCTGGTCGTCTGCATCACGGAGGGGATTCCCATCCTCGATATGGTGAAGGTGAGAAGGTACATGGAGGGAAAAAAGACACGGCTGATCGGGCCGAACTGCCCGGGCATCATCACGCCGGGGGAGTGCAAGATCGGGATCATGCCGGGATATATCCACAAGCCGGGAACGATCGGGATCGTTTCCCGGTCCGGAACGCTTACGTACGAGGCCGTCCACCAGGTGACCACCCTCGGGATGGGGCAGACCACCTGCATCGGCATCGGGGGAGATCCCGTGAACGGGACGAACTTCATCGACGTTCTCTCGGCGTTTCAGGAGGATCCGAAGACCGAGGCGGTGATCCTGATCGGCGAGATCGGCGGAACGGCCGAGGAGGAGGCGGCGGCCTTCGTGAAGGCGAAGATGAGCAAGCCCGTCGTCGGATTCGTGGCGGGGCAGACGGCACCCAAAGGCAAGAGGATGGGGCACGCGGGCGCCATCATCTCTGGCGGGAAAGGGACCGCGGCGGAAAAGATCGAGGCGTTCCGGGCGGCGGGAATTTCGGTATCCGAGGCGCCCTCGGATCTGGGAATCACGCTTGCCAAACGGCTTGGCGGGAAAGTCCACTAGGAGCGAGAGGATGGCAACGATGACCAAAGAAAAGGAAGCGGCGGTCGAACCGATCGAGGCGACGGAAAACGAGAAGGTGAAGATCAGCATCATCCCGCGCTTCTGCAAGGGATGCGAGATCTGCGTCAAGCTTTGTCCCAAAAAGGTTCTGGGGATGGACATGTTCACGGTAAAGGTGGTCGACATCGACAAGTGCATCATCTGCATGGCGTGCGAGCTCCGGTGTCCCGATTTCGCCATTTTCGTCGAGAAGAAGGAATTAAAGGAAAAAAAGGAAACAAAGGAAACAAAGGAAACAAAGGCAACAAAGGAAACGAAGGAAACGAAGGAAACGAAGGAAACAAAGGCAACTACGTAGCGAGCCGGACCGAAACGCAAAAGGAGAATAGCGGTGGGGACGATCAAACTGCTCCAGGGAAACGAAGCATGCGCGGAAGGGGCGCTTTACGCGGGATGCACGTTCTTCGCCGGGTACCCGATCACGCCTTCCACCGAGGTGGCGGAATACCTGGCCAAACGCCTTCCCCGTATCCGGGGGATATTCATTCAGATGGAGGATGAGATCGCGGCGATGGCTGCGGTGATCGGTGGATCGCTGGCCGGCCGGAAGTCGCTCACGGCCACGTCGGGCCCCGGATTCTCCCTCAAGCAGGAGAACATCGGATTCGCCGCCCTGACCGAAATTCCGTGCGTCATCGTGAACGTGATGCGCGGCGGGCCGTCGACCGGTGTCCCGACCGGCCCCGGGCAGAGCGACATCATGCAGTGCCGCTGGGGTACGCACGGCGACCATCCCGCCATCTGCCTGACTCCGGCATACGTCCAGGAGATCTTCTCCGAGACCGTGCGCGCCTTCAACCTGTCCGAGAAGTACCGCACCCCGGTCATCATCGCGTTCGACGAGATCGTAGGGCATATGCGGGAACGGATCGAGATTCCCGAACAGGGCGTTCTTCCCGTGGTGAACAGGAAGAAGCCGGAATGCCCCCCCGAGGAATATCTCCCCTACGACGACAGGGAAGGAGACGTGCCTCCCATGGCGAATTTCTTCGAGGGATACCGGTATCACGTAACGGGCCTCAATCACGGCCCGGACGGCTTCCCCGTGAACGCCTCCCCGAGGATCCACACGGACGAGATGAGGCTCATGCGCAAGGTGGAGGCGAACAGGAAGGACATCATCCGGTACGAGGAGTTCCTGACAGGGGATGCGGACGTGGTCGTTTTCGGCTACGGCGTCTCGGGACGGTCGGCGAGGACGGCGGTGGAGTTGGCCCGCGCGGAAGGGATCAAGGCCGGGCAGTTCCGGCCCCTGACCATCTGGCCCTTCCCGGAAGAGGAGGTATCGGCCATTTCGTCCCGGGTGAAGAGCATCGTCGTGCCGGAGCTGTCGCTGGGACAGATCATCTTCGAGGTCGAGCGGTGCGCAAAGGGACGCTGCCGGGTGGAAGGGATCTACCGCGTCGACGGCGATCCCATCACCCCTGCGCAGATTCTCGAGAAAATAAAGGAGGTTGGATAAATGGCCTTCAATTACGACCAATATATCCGGGGTGGCAAGCTCCCGCATATCTGGTGTCCCGGCTGCACGTACGGGATCGTCTTCAAGTCCCTGCTGCGCGCGGTGGATACCCTGAAGATCCCCAAGAACGACATCGCCATGGTGTCCGGGATCGGATGCGCGTCACGACTTCCGGGCTACGTGGATTTCAACACGCTCCACACGGCGCACGGACGGGCCCTGCCATTCGCGACGGGGCTCAAGATGGCAAACCCCGACAAGCACGTCCTGGTGGTCAGCGGGGACGGCGACGCAACAGCGATCGGGGGAAACCACTTCATCCATGCGTGCCGCCGGAACATCGACATCACCGTCATGGTGTTCAACAACTTCATCTACGGGATGACGGGCGGGCAGTACTCCCCGACGACGCCGTCGGGGCACATCGCCACGACGATGCCGTACGGAAATATCGACCCCTCGTTCGACATCCCCGAGCTGGCCAAGGGGGCCGGCGCCACCTGGGTGGGACGGGGAACCGCCTACCATGCCGCTGTACTCGACAAGCTGATCATCGGCGCCATCGAGCACAAGGGGCTGTCGGTGCTGGAGATCATCAACGCCTGCCCGACCACGCACGGGCGCAGGAACAAGTTCCGGAGCCCGACGGACATGCTCTTGTGGATGAAGGATTCGGCCGTTCCCCTGACGGCCTTCGAGAAGCTGCCTCCCGAGAAGACCGCCGGCAAATTTCCCACAGGGGTCCTTTTCAAGAAGGAGGCCTCCGAGTACTGCGATACCTATTACGGCATGGTGGACCGCATCAGGAAAGCATCCGAGGGGAGGGCATAACGCCATGAGTCGGTACGAGATCCGCTTCTCCGGGTCCGGGGGGCAGGGATTGATTCTCGCGGGCGTGATCTTCGCCGAGGGAGCGTCCATCTACGACAAGAAGAACGCGGTCCAGAGCCAGTCCTACGGTCCGGAGGCGCGCGGCGGGGCCTCCAAATCCGAGGTGATCATCTCGGATGATACGATCCACTTCCCGAAAGCCACATCCATCGATTTGCAGTTGTCGCTCACGCAGGAGGCGTGCACCAAGTACTACAAGGACCTGAAGCCGGACGGCACGCTCCTCGTGGACGAGGACTTCGTCAGGCAGATCCCGAAAGGGACGTTCAAGGTGATCAGGCTCCCGATCATACGAACGGCAACGGAGGAGATCGGGAAATCGTTCGTTGCGAACATCGTTGCCATCGGAGCGATTGCCGCCATCACCGGCCAGGTAAGCTACGAGGCGATAGAGAAAGCCGTCCTCTCCCGCGTCCCCAAGGGCACCGAGGAACTGAACAGGAAAGCGCTTCAGGCGGGGTATAACGTCGCCAAGGCGAAAACGGCGGCGTGATATGGAGCGCACGCTGTCGATCATCAAGCCCGACGGAGTCAGAAAAGGTATCATCGGCGAAGTGACCCGCCGGTTCGAGAAGGAAGGGATCCGGATCGTAGCGATGCGGATGTTCCGTCTCACACGGAAGGAGGCGGAGGGGTTTTATGCCGTCCACCGGGAACGGCCGTTTTTCGGTTCCCTTACGGAATTCATGTCCTCGGGTCCCGTCATCGTCCTGGTGCTGGAGGGAGAAGACGTGATCTCGCGCAACCGGATGCTGATGGGCGCCACCGATCCGAAGAAGGCGGACAAGGGGACGATCCGGGCCGACTTCGCCCAAAACGTGGAACAGAATATCGTCCACGGATCCGATGCCCCGGAGACGGCGGAAACCGAGATACGGTATTTTTTCAGCGACCTGGAGCTGATGCGATAAGACGCATTCCCGGGCGAACCGGCCAGGCCCGGTCGGGCCGGGATCATGTCCCCCCCCTTCGTATGCATCCCGACTGCCTCCCCCGCCCCGTTGTATGATGAATGCCATGAGAGACGCGCGCACGGATCTTAAGGGAATGCCACTGGAGGAGCTGGAACGCTTTTTCCGATCCCGGGGAGAGGAACGTTACCGGGCCGTACAGGTGTCCCGTTGGATCTACCGTCGTCACGCGGAGGAGTTTTCCGTGATGACCGACCTTTCCCGGGACTTCCGGGAAGCGATCGGGAGGTCGTGCCGGATCTCTTCTCCCCCCGCGGAAAAGGAGGAGCGATCGCATGACGGGACCGAAAAGTTCCTGTTCCGGCTGGAGGACGGGGAAGCGGTCGAGAGCGTGCTGATCCCCGAGGAAGCCCGCAGGACCCTCTGCGTCTCCACGCAGGTTGGATGTTCCCTGTCCTGCATGTTCTGCGCGACGGGGGCGTCGGGATTCCAACGGAATATGACGTCGGCCGAAATCATCCACCAGGCGTGCTTTGCCGCCCGCCGGCTGGCAACGAGGGGCGAGCGGCTGACGAACGTCGTTTTCATGGGAATGGGGGAACCGCTCGAAAATGTCCCGGAGGTGTCCCGCGCGATCGAAATTCTGCTTTCCCCGTTCGGGTTCGGGATGCCAGGGAGACGGGTGACCGTCTCGACGGCGGGAATACTCCCCGCGATGCGGGATCTTGCCGACCGGTATCCGGTGAGCCTCGCCGTGTCGCTCAACGCGGCCAGCGAGGAGGTCCGTTCCCGGCTCATGCCCGTCAACCGGAGGTATCCGTTGCGGGATCTGATCGCAGCGATGCGCCGTATTCCTCTACGGAGCGGACGCAAGGTAACCGCCGAATACGTCCTTCTTTCGGGGGTAAACGATTCCCCCGCAGAAGCCGAAGCGCTTGCGCGCCTGCTGTCGGGGGCCCGCATCAAGGTCAATCTGATTCCCGGAAATCCCCACGAACAAATGGATTTCCGGCCGTCTTCCCCGGCGTCCGTAGACCGTTTCCGCAGCATCCTGATGGCCGCGGGGGTCCAGACGATCACCCGTGAGCGAAGGGGAGCGGATATCCGTGCCGCCTGCGGACAGTTACGAGGTGCGCCCGCGGACCCGAGGGTTCGCGGAAGAACACGTACCGGGCGGGCGGAGATGTCGAAAAACCCTTGAGCCCCGGAAATGTTCTCCCTATATTGGGAAAGAGAATGTCCCCCGAAGGGAGCCGGAAAGGATAATGTCGGATATTCTTGGTGTTATCGGCGGTTCCGGGTTGTACGAGATGGAGGGTATGAAGAACGTCCGGACCGTAAGGGTCCGCACTCCTTTCGGCGACCCTTCCGATGCCCTGGTGATCGGGGACATCGGAGAACGGACGGTCGCTTTCCTCCCTCGCCACGGCAGGGGGCACCGGATCCCGCCGTTCCAGATCAATTTCCGGGCCAACATCTACGCCATGAAAAAGATCGGCGCAAGGTGGCTGCTTTCTCTCTCCGCCGTGGGAAGCATGAAGGAGAAGATCCGGCCGGGGGATATCGTGGTGGTAGACCAGTTCTTCGATCACACCCGGTTCCGGGCCAACACGTTTTTCTCGGATGGTGTCGTGGGGCACATCCCCTTCGCCGATCCCGTTTGCCCGTCTCTCGCGGAAATCGCTTACGTTTCGGCGAGAAAGATCGTAAGACGTACGCATCGGGGGGGCACGTATCTCTGCATGGAAGGTCCGGCGTTTTCCACTCGTGCGGAATCCCGGATCTACCGGAATTGGGGTGTTGATGTGATCGGCATGACGAACATGCCCGAGGCGAAGCTCGCCCGGGAGGCGGAGATCTGCTACGCCACCCTGGCCCTGGCCACAGACTACGATTGCTGGCACGAGAGCGAGGAGGATGTCTCCATCGAGGCGATCCTGGCGATCCTCCGGCAGAACGTGGAACACTCGAAGCAGATTGTCCGCGAGGTGGCGGGACGCCTCCCCGGGCAGGGCGATTGCGGGTGCGGGGAGACGCTACGGTACGCCATCATCACGGACCCGGAGAAGATCCCGACGGCTGCGAAAAAACGGCTCTCTCTGCTGATCGGAAAGTACCTTTGACCCGGGGCGCGCGTTTGCGGATCGTTGCGGTGGCATTCGCGGTGGCGGGCGGGATGCTCCTCTCCTGTTCGGCACCGACGGCGGACATGAAGAGAGAGGCGTCCGCCCGGATGCAGATGGGGGTCACCTACCTGGAACAGCGCAACCTGCCTGCCGCGATGCGCGAGCTTACGAAGGCCTCGGAGCTGGATCCGGAAAATCCCGAGATCGACATGACGCTCGGTCTTGCGTACCAGAAACGGGGAGACCTGGAGAAGGCGGAGGAGTACCTGAGGAGCGCGATCCGGAAGAAACCGGACTACGCGGAAGCCCACAACAACCTGGGAAACCTCCTGGGTCTCCAAGGCAAGAGCGAAGAAGCGATCCGGGAATATGAAAAGGCCGTCGCGAACGTTCTCTACCCTACGCCCGAATACGGGTATTACAACATGGGGCGGGAATACGCCCGCCTGAAGGATCTGCCGATGTCGGAACGGATGTACCAGCGGGCGATCGCCCTGAAACCGTCGTTTGCGGAAGCGTACCGGGGACTGGCGATGGTCCAGTCGGAAAAGGGGGAGTGGAAGGAGTCCGCAGGGACCCTCGAACGGCTTGTCGATGTGGCGCCCTCCCATGCCCCCGGGTGGCTGGATCTCGGCCGCCTGTACCTGCGGCTCAACCGGACATGGGAGGCTCGTGAGGCGTTCCGGAAAGCGATGGCGATCTCGGAGGATCCCGCGCTCCGGGCGGAGGCGGCGGGGTACCTCAACATTCTCGAGCAGGGAAAGAGGTAGGGTGCTGGGTATGGGAGCGGGAGAGGACTGGAGGAAGCGTCGGGAGGAGATGGGCAAAACCCTGGAAGAGGCCTCCCTCGAACTGCGCATCAGCCAGAAGTACCTGCGCGGGATGGAGGAGGGAGACTACTCCCGATGGCCGCCGAAGGTCTTTTCCACCGGTTTCATCCGCGCCTACGCGCTCTTCCTTTCGGTGGATGCCGATCCGGTGCTGCTGGAATACTTTGCTTTTCTCGAAAAGCGGTCGGTCGATGAAACACCTTTTCAAGCCAAGCCGGAGTGGCTGGAACGCGAACGCCGGCGGGGAAGCCGCCGTACGGCATACACGATCGCCACCGCAGCGGTGCTTGTGGTCGGTGTATTTCTCGCCTGGTACGGAAGGCACACGGCGCTTCGCCCCCCTTCCCCACCCGAGGTGGCTGAGACGGCCCCTCCTTCCCCCATCCCGCTTCCCGCGCCGGTCGCCCCCCCC
>JBFKGZ010000035.1:0-22709 GCA_041633075.1 Candidatus Deferrimicrobiaceae bacterium
ACCGAGGACCCCACCCCCGAGAAGTGGAAGAAGCTGTTCGGCGGAGGCTCGACCCCCACGCCGAAGGCGTCCGACTACCCGCCGATCGCGGAGGTCCGCAAGGCGTTCGATCGCAACCGCGCCGATCTTCGGTGCCGGGATGTCGGCAAGACCTCCGAGAAAACTTCCTGCGGCCGTTCTCGCCGCGCTTGTGATGACGACTTCCTTCATCGGTTTCTCCTTTGCCAGTGTCCCGTCGTCCTCATGTTTCCTCCATCATCATCTTTCCGCGCAGACGGGCCTGGTACTCTCGAATTTCCGTCTTCAGGGCGGCCAGCTGGCTGATCCGGTCGTCGATCTGGACCGCCCGTTCATCCAGGATCGCAAGCAGTTTCGGGAGGATCTCCCGGTTGTTCCTCTGGATCCGGTACACCTTCTCCAACTCGACCATCTCCGCCAGGGAGAGCCCGAGGACTTTGAGCCGGTTGATGAATTTGAGACGGCGGACATCATCGTCGGTGTAGACCCGTTTCCCGTTCTCGATCCTGCGGACGCTGTGCAGAAGTCCGATCTCCTCATAGTACCGGATCGTCCGCTGGGACAGGTCGACCGTCCTGGCCAGTTCGCCGATGGAATAGGTTCTCTGTTTCTGCGCGGGGGAAGTCATATTGCCACCTTACGTTAACTGGCAAAAGCGTATCGGAACGGACCCATGCTGTCAAGAAATTCCCTGGCTCTTCTGTGAAAGAAGACTGTAAATACCTGGTTTTATTTGGATATCGGGATTGCCCTTTCGGAAACAGAGTTTGAAATCTATTTGCCGATCCGTTTCAGCAACGCGTCGGCCCGCTTTTTCTCCATTCGATGCTCCGGAACGAAATCCGAAAGCTCGTCGTCGGGAAGGACGACGGCGGCCTCGAGTTCCTTCCTGGCAAGATCGTTGTTCCCGTCCTTTACGTACGCTTCCGCGAGGAAATACCGGTTACCGGCATAATTCGGAAAGGCCTCCACGGCGCGCTTTCCGAACTCGATCGCCTTCGTGGTGCTTCCGCCGAGGAGTCCCGGAAGTTTGGTATAGAAGGCGCAGAAAAACCGGTCGGTCCCGCGGTAAAAATATTCCGGATCGAGAGACGCGGTCTTTTCGTTCAGCTTGCGCACCGTGCTGATCCCGAACAGGTTGGAAAACGTTCCCTTGAGATTGTTCTGCCGGGCCAGGTTCGCCGCCTCGAAGAAATATCCTCCCGGTTCCTCCGGAGCCGCCTCGGATGCCTTCTTTCCGTACTCCCTCCCCCTGGCGTACTGTTCGAGCGCCTCCTTTTCGTTTGTCGACTCGAGGGTCTGCCCTACCCAGTAATGAAGGCGGGACAGACGCAAAAGGACTGCGTAATCTGCCGGCGTCTGATTGAGAAGATCCTCGTGCGCCATGATCGCCTCGACCGCCTTCCCGGGGTCTTCCCGTTCCCGAAAGAGGATCTCGGCCTTCTGCTCGAGGTCGAAACCGGAAGATGCCGTCGGAATTCCGACGGCGATGAGGAGGGCCAACAGAACCGTCCGCCGCCATAGCATTCTTCTCATCCTTTCCTCCCCTGATCCGTTTTGGATTTCCGTTGGATAACGAATGCAACGGCCCGATTCGATTGCGTCACCTTCTAGTCCCCTCTCCCGAGGAAGGACGCAATTTGTGCCTTCGCGGAAGCACCCTTTCCGGCGTCCCGGTCGATGTCCAGGCAAAGGAACGGAATCCCGCGATCCCGGGATTCGTTCGCCAGGTCGGAGATCTGCCCGGATCCCGGTTCGCACGGGCGGATCCGGAGCTGCAGCAACCGGTCCGCGCCGGATTCCGTAAATCTTCGGAAGAGGGCTTCGGGTCGGGTCGGACCGCACCCGTGCAGGGAAGAGGATGCCTCCCTCCGCAGGTGCCTGCGGGCCAGGGCCAACGGCATGTCCCCTGTCTCGTCCGTCGGCCCGGAATAGTACCGTTGTCCGAGTGCCAGATCGTTCCCCACGATCGCGGCCTCCGCCGCGTCTATCGCCTCCACCACCGGGGTCGTCGCCATCACCCCGGTCAGAAACACCTTCGCCCGCACCGGGCGTAAGGCCGTGCGCGACCGGGAAAGCGCTGCTCCCAGGATTTCCGTGTGCGTCTCCTTGGGAAGCACCATTCCCGACCGGGCGAACGCGAGAAATTCCGTGCCGGAAATGGATCCCGCCGAATCCCGCATCGTTTCCTCGAGAAGGGCGAATGCCCTCCGGTTCCGATTATACTCCCTGACCGACTTTTCCAGCGCGCCCTCCGACACCTCCCTTCCGGAGATCCGACCCGCCCATTCGCGAAAAGCCTCCACCCGGTCGAGCAGTTCTTCCGCCGCCCCGGGTGCGTCCGCCGGGACGGGATAGACGAAGGGAAACCGGGGACGCCCGTCTTTCGGAGAGAGGAGGAAATCGAGGGCCCCCGGGAAGGTGCTGCAGGCCGACGGAAAGACCCATGCGTCGATTTCCGCCCACCTTCCGTAGCGGATGGCGGAGACAACGCCGCCTGCCAGGGAACACCCGAAGGGGGAGATACCCGCGGGGAGATCGGGAACAAATTCGTTTCCCCAGACGGTGACCGGCAACATTCCCGCGGCGTACAGAATCTCCTCGGGGATGTGGATCGGAATACACCCCGCCGCTCTCCGGCCCGACAGGGACTTCCACCGGGATACCGCTGCTTCCGGGTCGCGGCATACATCCGTGGCGAACCGGCAGGCCCACTCCACCCCGGAAGGCATCCCCTACCCCTGCGGGAAAGACACGCCGGCTACTTCCCCTGGTAGAGGACCGCGAGGATAAGGGCCTCCCTCTCCTCGGTGGAGTGAACATGGTGGGGAATGGTCGAATTGTAATAGATGCAATCCCCCTCGGAAAGAACGTCGGAGTACTTGTCGAGGAAAACCTCCACTTTTCCCGAAAGGACAAAGAGGAACTCCTCCCCCTCGTGGGAGTTCCGTACCACGTTGCGGTCGAGAAGCGGCTGGAGGCGGACGAGGAACGGCTCCATCTTTCTCCCCGCCTTCCCGGCCCCGAGCGCCTCGTACGTATAGGCGGATTTCCCCCCCTCCTTCAGCCCCACGCGGGAAACGGTGGTTCGATCCTCCTTCCGCACGATCGAAAACGCGCGTTCCGTCTTTCCCCCGATGAACGCCGAAACCGAGGTGTCGAATGCATTGGCGATCTTCACGAGGGTCCCGAGGGGGGGCGACACCATGCGGTTCTCGATCTGGGAGATCAGCGCGGAGGAAAAACCCGTTTTTTCGGCAAGCTGCTGGAGCGTGATTCCCTTGGCCTCACGGAATTTGCGGATGTGGTCCCCCACCTGCACCTCGAGGTCCCCTGCGGCGGGGCCGAAATCGCCGGACTCCTCGGCGATCTTGGACAGCAGGTCGTCCATGGACTCGTCACGAGTGATTTCTGGCAAAGGATTCCCCCTCCTTCAGGGCGGTTACATTGAGTGGTATGAACCGCTCGTACTTCTTCGACACGACGTTCGGGAGGCAGTCGAAAAGGGTCTGCATTCTCACCACGCGCGTTATGCCGACGTATGCCCCCAGCGCAACCATCGATGCAAGCTGCTGGCTTCCGACGGTTTCCCGGGCGATGTCGTTCGCGGGGATCGACAGTACGTTCAGGTCCGCCCGGGTGATTTTCGCGGGATCGACGAGCGACCCGTTGACGATCAGGTTTCCCTCCTCCTGCACGAGAGGAAGATACTTTTCGAGGGAAGGACCGTTCATGATGACACACGATTTCGGGAATCCGACGACCGGCGATCCGATTTCCCCGTCCGAGACGACGACCGTGCAGTTTGCCGTGCCCCCTCGCATCTCCACCCCGTACGAGGGAAAGTAGGTGACGCTCCTTCCCTCCTCCATCGCTGCCAGGGAGAGGAGATTTCCGATCATCAGGATTCCCTGCCCGCCGAAGCCCGCCATGATCACGTCTGTGGTCATACGAAGTCCGCCTGCTTTCTCTCCTTGTACACCCCAAGGGGGAAATACTCCGACATCTCGCCGAGCACGCGGTTCTGCGCTTCGAGCGGCTTCATCCCCCAGTTGGTGGGGCATGTGGAAAGAAACTCCACGAGGGAGAACCCCATTTCGCGGATTTGCATCCCGAAGGCCTTTTTCACCGCCTCTTTCGCCTGTCGGATCTGCGCAGGGGTGCTCGTGGCGACACGCGCGGAGTACGCCGTCCCCTCGAGTGTGGCGAGAAGCTCCGCCATCCGGATGGGGTATCCGTCGTTGCGGAACTCCCTCCCGTACGGAGAGGTCGCCGTCTTCTGGCCGAGCATCGTGGTCGGGGCCATCTGCCCTCCCGTCATCCCGTAGGTCGTATTGTTGACGAAGAGGACGGTGATGTTCTCGCCTCGGTTCGCGGCGTGAATGACCTCGGAGGTTCCGATCGCGGCGAGGTCGCCGTCCCCCTGATAGGTGAATACGAACCTGTCCGGCTGGGCGCGCTTGACTCCCGTCGCAACCGCCGGAGCGCGGCCGTGCGGGGCCTCGGCCACGTCGACGTCGATGTAGTCGTACAGGAATACCGAGCATCCCACGCAGGCGACACCGATCGTATTCTCGCGAAGATGGAAATGATCGATCGTTTCCGCGAGAATCCGGTGGGCGATCCCGTGGTGACATCCGGGGCAGAAATGGGTCCGGACGTCCACGAGGCTGTCGGGTCTCTTGAAGACCTGCCTGGGGAATGTTTCCTTCGCCTTGTCCTTCATCGCAAGCCTTCCGTCTTACGAACGCTCTCTCCGGCCAGACGCATGATCTCCTGGTGGATCTCCTCGGGTGTGGGCATGGCGCACGGTTTCCCGAGGAACCGGATCTTGTCGTGGTGCCGGGTGCTCGCCCGCACATCCTCGAGCATCTGCCCCGTATTCATCTCGATCACCAGGACGACGTCCGCCCGGGCCGCGGCCTCGTCCACCGCATGCGACGGGAAGGGAAAGAGGGTGATCGGGCGGAGCATCCCCACCGGGACCCCTTCCCTCCTGGCCCACTGGATCGCCGTCTTGCTCACCCGCGCGGCGGTCCCGAACGCGACGATTACGATTCCGGCCCCGTCCATATGGTACGGCTCGAAGCGGACTTCCTCCTCCTCCATCCGGCGGTATTTCCGGTGAAGCTTCCAGTTATGAACTTCGATCTCGTTTTCCCTGAGGTAGAGCGACTTCACGTGCTGACGCGGACGACCTGCGCAACCGGTCAGCGCCCACGGCTTTTCCGCCGGGACCGTGGAGACATACGGAGTGGGAACGAAGGGTTCCTTCATCTGCCCGATGATGGCATCACCCAGGACCATGGCCGGGTTACGGTACTTGTCCGCGAGGTCGAATGCGAGCATGGTCAGGGAGTACATTTCCTGCACGGAGTGCGGCGCGAGCACCGGCATCCTGTACCCGCCGTGCCCTCCGCACTTGACCGCCTGGAAGTAGTCCCCCTGGGACGGCGCGATTCCGCCCAGCCCCGGTCCCGAGCGGGAGATGTTGACGATCACGGCCGGAAGCTCCGATCCGGCCATGTAGGAGAGCCCCTCCTGCATCAGGGATATCCCCGGCCCCGACGAGGATGTCATGACCCGTTTGCCCGAAGCCGAGGTCCCCAGGAGAAAATTGATCGTGGCAATCTCGCTCTCCGCCTGGAGAAACGTCCCCCCGATGGGCGGAAGGTGGGCGGACATGTATTCCGGGATGTCGTTCTGCGGAGTGATGGGGTATCCGTAGTAGAAACGGCATCCGGCCGCGATGGCCCCGACACAGACCGCCTCGTTCCCCTTCATCAGTTCCCGGCGGATCCCGGCGGGCGGACGCATCATCGCCACACCCGGATGCAGACGTCAGGGCAAACTTCCGCGCAGATCGCGCATCCCGTGCAGTCGTCGGGGCGCGCGAAGACCGCCGTGGCGTATCCCTGGCGGTTGACCTGGTTCCCCATCTCGATTACGCCCCTCGGGCAGGCCGGGACGCAAAGCTCGCATGCCTTGCACCTGTCCCTGTCGATCTCGATCCTGCCCGTAGCTCTTGCGGCGCTCCCTTTCATCGTTTCCCTGGCCCTTCAGTCGTATTTCGGCTTGAACTCGAAATAGTGCGTCGTTTCAATAAAGCGTACGGTCCGGGATTTCGAACGCATGACGACGGAATAGGTGTGCGCTCCCCCGCTGAAAAACCGGACCCCTCGTAAAAAGTCCCCGAAGGTGACCCCGGTCGCCGCGAACATGACCTCGTTGCGGGCAAGGTCGTCCAGCTGATACACCTTGTTGACGTCTTCCACCCCCATGGCCTTGGCGCGTGCCATTTCCTCATTGTTGCGGAATCTGAGGATCCCCTGGAAATCGCCCCCCAGGCATTTCAGCGCTGCGGCGGCCAGGACCCCTTCCGGGGCTCCGCCGGTCCCCATCAGGACATCGACGCCGGTGCCGTCCTTCGCGGTCGCGATGGCGCCCGCGACATCCCCGTCTCCGATCAGCTTGATTCGCGCCCCCACGGACCGGCACTCCTGGATCAGCTCCTGGTGCCTCGGACGGTCGAGGATCACGACGCACAGGTCCTCGATATACACCTTGAGGGCCTTCGCGATGGAGCGCAGGTTCTCGGTCGGGGTGGCGGTGATGTCGATCACCCCCTTTGCCCTGGGTCCGACCGCCAGCTTCTGCATGTAAGTGTCGGGGGCGTGAAGGAATCCTCCCTCGTCGGCGATCGCGACGACCGCGAGCGCGTTGTTTCCCCCCGTGGCGACGATGGTCGTCCCTTCGAGCGGATCGACGGCGATGTCGACGCACGGGCTGTCGGACGCACCGACTTCCTCCCCGATGAAAAGCATCGGGGCCTCGTCTCGTTCCCCCTCCCCTATCACGACCCGGCCTTTGAACTGTACGGAATTGAAGGCTTTCCGCATCGCCTGGACGGCGGCCTGGTCCGCGGCCACGTTGTCTCCGCGTCCCATCAGTCTCGCCGCCGCCAGTGCGGCCGCCTCGGTCACACGCACCACCTCAAGTGCCAGGTTTCGTTCCACGGCTCCCTCCTTTCGAGGATATTGGTCGGCCGATTCCCGTCTTCTCCATGAACAGCCCGGGAACGCGGACGATCTTCCCGTCGCCATCCGTAAAGGCGTGAACGGTGGCTCCGTCGGCCAACAGTGCTCCGTTCCCCTTCTCGATCCGGTATCCGAACGTGATGCTGGCCCGCCGGAATCCACGAACTTCCGCATGGATATCGAGAATGTCATCGTAGCGCGCCGGCGCGAGATACCGCACGGATGCTTCCGTGACCGGCAGGTGAACCCCGATCCCGGTAAGCTCCCGGTATGCCATTCCGAGCCTCCTCATGAGCTCGACCCGCCCCGTCTCGAACCACTTCAAATAGTTCGCGTAGTAGACGATCCCCATGGCGTCGGTGTCCGCGAAGAGCACCCGGACCTTGGCGACCTTCTCCATCGCGGCCTACGCGTCTTTTTTCGCAAGAAGGTAGTCGATGAGGCGTGTCCCGGCGTCCAGAAACTGTCCCGTCTCCCTTGCATCCGCCTCGGTGTATCGCTTCCCCGGGAAGGACGATAGACCGGGCGGGGGGGGATAGAAGACGAAGGGCACCGGCTCCTGCGAGTGGGTCCGGATCGCCACCGGCGTCGGATGGTCGGGCAGCACCAGAATGGTCAGGTCGCCCTTTTCCCTGGCACGGGCAAGAATGGGTCCCACCATCTCCTCGTCGATCTGCTCGATGGCCCGGATCTTGTCCTGAGCACTTCCGTTGTGCCCTGCCTCATCGGGAGCTTCCACGTGGATCAGGACGAAGTCCTTGCTGTCCAGTTCCCGCAGGGCGTACTCGGCTTTCCCTCGGAAATTCGTATCGATGTACCCCGTGGCGCCGGGGACGGTAACCGTCTCCAGTCCCGCATACACCCCGATCCCCCGTATGAGGTCGACCGCCGCCACCACAGACCCCTTGAGTCCGTACTTCTGCTGGAACGTCTCCATCCGGGGCGCCTTTCCCTGCCCCCACAGCCAGATGGCGTTTCCCGGCGGATTGCCGGCCTCGATCCTCCTCCGGTTCACGGAATGACCGGGGAAGATCTCCCTCGATATCTCCATGAGTTCCAGCAGGAACTCCGCACCTTCTCCTTTCGGCAAATAGTCGGTGATTTTCTTCCCGTGAAGGTCATGGGGAGGGGTCGTTTCCAGAGCATCATGCCCCCCCGGCCAAACCATGAGATGGCGGTAGGAAACCCCCGGGTAGAACCGGACGCCGCTGTCCTTGGCCCACGTTCCCACGGTGTCGACGGGGGATGGGATGGCGGATCCTTCGCAGACGCCGAATCCCCGGTCGTTCACCTGTTTCTGGAGAGCCTCCAGCAGTTCCGCCGCCTCGGGTGTCGTGATGTGACCGGCGGAGTAATCCTCCATCTCCGTGTCTGCGCCGTCGTTCTTGAGGCAGACGATGTTGCACCGGAAGGCGACATCGTCCTGCCCGAGATCCACCCCCATGGAGGCGGCCTCGAGCGGAGAGCGCCCCGTGTATACCTCGCGCGGGTCGTACCCGATAATGCTCAGATTGGACACGTCGCTTCCCGGGTACATCTCTTTCGGGACAACCTGTACCGTGCCCAGCGCTCCCCGGGAGGCCATGAAATCCATATGAGGCTTCTTCGCCGCCTCAAGAGGTGTTCTGTCCCCCAGGGACGGAACCGGCCAGTCGGCCATTCCGTCACCGATGAGAATGATGAATTTCCGGCTCACGTTGCCTCTCTTTCAGAAACCGAGGGCCTTCAGGACCTCCGCCATCTCCGATGGGATGGTGACGGGCTCCACAGACTGGGCGATCGCGTTGTCCGGATCCTTCAGTCCGTGACCGGTCAGGGTGCAGACGATCCGTTCCCCGTTGCGGAAATACGACTCCCTGCCCAATTTTATCACGCCGGCGACCGATGCCGCCGACGCAGGTTCGCAGAAAATCCCCTCGGTCTCCGCCACGAGCTTGTACGCCTCGAGGATCTCCGCGTCGCTGACCATCCGGATGAGACCTCCCGACTCGTCTCGCGCCGCCTCGGCTTCCTTCCAGGATGCCGGGTTTCCGATCCGGATGGCGGTCGCGACCGTCTCGGGCTTCCGTATCGGGCGTCCCCGGACGATGGGAGCGGCCCCCTCGGCCTGCCACCCCAGCATTCTGGGAAGACGTCCCGATCGCCCGGCCTCCCGGTATGCCCGGTAGCCAGCCCAGTACGCGGTGATGTTTCCCGCGTTCCCCACGGGAAGAACGTGGCAGTCCGGTGCGTCCCCCAGCACATCGCATATTTCGAAAGCGGCCGTTTTCTGGCCTTCGATGCGGAACGGATTGACCGAGTTGACCAGGGTCACAGGATACTTCTGCGAAATCTCGCGCACGAGTCCCAGTGCGTCGTCGAAGTTCCCCAGCACCTGGATGACGTGGGCTCCGTGGATCATCGCCTGGGAAAGCTTCCCGAGCGCGATTTTCCCCTCCGGGATGACGACGAACGCCCTCATCCCCGCCCTCGCCGCGTAGGCCGCCGCGGAGGCGGACGTGTTTCCCGTGGAGGCGCAGATCACGGAGTCCACCCCCTTTGCCTTGGCCATCGAAACCGCCATCGTCATCCCGCGGTCCTTGAACGACCCGGTCGGGTTGAGCCCCTCGTACTTCAGGTAGATCTCCGTCCCCGGGGCGATGGAGCGCGCCAGCGTCGGTGCGGGCACGAGCGGTGTGTTCCCCTCGTGAAGGGTGATCACGCACTCGTCGGGCAGGGCCGGCAGAAGATCGCGGTACCTGTGTATGATTCCTTCCCGGTGCATAGGACGGTTCCCTTATCGGGGTTACAGGTTGTTTTCGATCCGGATCATGCGCGTCCGGTCGAGGACGACGGGGAGCCGGTCGGTCTCCTCGAGGGCGGCCCGCATGTCCTTTTCCTTCGCATGGTGGGTAACGATGAAGATCGCCACGGCGCTCTCTTCCCTCCGCCCCTTCTGGATGACGGAGGAGATGCTGATCTGGTGGCTCCCCAGGACCCCGGCGATCTTGGATAACACGCCGGGCTTGTCGATTACCTGGAAGCGAAGATAGTACTCGGAGTCCACGTCGGTGAACGGGGACACCGGGGTTCCCTTCCCGGGAAGCTGGTTGTGGAAGCCGCTCGGCGGGATCCGGCCGGTAATCCCCTTCCCGAGGTTGCGCGCGATCTCGATGACGTCGCTCACCACTGCCGATGCCGTCGGGAGCTTTCCGGCGCCCTGCCCGTAGTACAGCGATGATCCGACGAAGTCCCCCTTCACGTAGATCGCGTTATATGCCCCCCCGACCGTGGCAAGCAGGTGTTCGGATGGGATCATCGTCGGGTGGACGTGCACCTCGATGCCGATCCCCCGCTGTTTCGCGATGGCAAGCAGCTTGATCGTGTACCCGAACTCGCGCGCGAACGCGATGTCCTGCGCGGAGACGTCGCGGATCCCCTCGACGTAGATTTTCTCGAGGGGAACGCCCCCCCCGGTGGCCAGCCACACGAGAATGGACAGCTTGTGGGCGGAGTCGACCCCGTCCACGTCGAAGGACGGATCGGCCTCCGCGAGACCGATCGATTGCGCCTCCCCCAGAACGTCCGCGAACTCCTTTCCCTCGATGGTCATCCGGCTGAGAATATAGTTGCACGTCCCGTTGACGATCCCGTAGATCTCGTTGATCCGGTTGGCGGCAAGGCCTTCCCGCATGGCCCGGATGATGGGGATCCCCCCTCCGACACTGGCCTCGAACCCGATGTCCACACCGGCGGACTTCACCGCCCGGCTGATCTCCTCCCCGTGCTCGGCCAGAAGCGCCTTGTTGGCGGTCACGACGGATTTGCCCCGCCGAATCGCCTCGAGAAGGAACTCCCGGGCGGCACCCGTTCCCCCCACCAGCTCGACCACGATCTGGACGGCCGGGTCCTGAACCACCTCGTCGCCCTTGGTGGTCAGAATGCCGGCGGGAAGCGAGATCCCGCGGTCCCGCTCGGCGTCGATGTCGGCCACCCGCACCAGCCGGATCGGCACTCCCACCCGCCGCCGGAGAAGGTCGGCGTTTTCCAGGAGAAGGCGGGCCGTCCCGGAGCCGACGGTCCCGAAGCCGATGATTCCTACTCCGACTTCCCGGATCGCATGCGTCATCTGGCCTTCACCTTGACGGGTGACTGCAGGACGGACTTCGCGCCCCGGATCGCCTGCCGGATCCGGTGCTCGTTCTCCACCAGGGCGAACCGCACGAACCCCTCTCCGTGCTCTCCGAACCCGACGCCGGGAGAGACGGCTACTTTCCCCCGGGTCAGCAGCATCTTGGAGAACTCGATCGATCCCATCGCCCGGAAAGGCTCGGGGAGAGGGGCCCAGACGAACATCGTCGCCTGAGGTTTCGGGAAATCCCATCCGATACGGGAGAAGCCGTCCACGAGGCAGTCCCTCCGCTTACGGTAGATCTCCACCGCTTCCTCCACCACCCGGTACGGGCCGTTCAGGGCCACGGTGGCGGCAACCTGGATGGCCTGGAACATCCCGTAGTCGAGGTAGCTCTTGATGCGTCCCAGGGCCCCGACCATCTGCTTGTTGCCCACGACGAATCCGACGCGCCACCCGGGCATCGAGTACCCCTTGGACATGGAGTACAATTCGACGGCCACGTCCTTTGCCCCGGGGACTTGCAGGATGGATGGGGCCTTGTACCCGTCGAAGACGAGATCGGCGTACGCAAGGTCGTGGATGACGAGAAGTTCGTTCTCTTTCGCAAATTCCACGATCCGCCGGAAGAATTCGAGGTCGACCACCTCCGTCGTCGGGTTGTGCGGAAAGGAGAGGATCAGGACTTTCGGCTTGGGCCAGATCGTCTTCATCGCCCGACGGGTCCGGTCCAGGAAGTCTCCTTCTCCGCTCGTAAGCGAGATCGACCGCACGTCCCCGTTCGCGATGACCACGGAGTATGCGTGGATCGGGTAGGTCGGATTCGGGACCAGCGCGATATCGCCGGGCCCCATGATGGCGAGAACCAGGTGGGAAAGCCCCTCCTTGGCCCCGATGGTGGCGATCGCTTCCGTGTCCGGATCCAGCTCGACGTTGAACTTCCGCTTGTAGTAGTTGCAGATAGCGAGCCTGAGCTTCGGAATCCCGCGGGAAGCCGAATAGCGGTGGTTCCTCCGGTTTCGGGAGGCCTCGATCAGCTTGTCGACGATATGTTTCGGCGTCGGGAGGTCCGGATTTCCCATCCCGAGGTCGATAATGTCCTCCCCGTCCTTGCGCATTTTCGCCTTCAGATCGGTCACAACGGCCAGAACGTAGGGGGGAAGCCGCTTGATCCGTGGGAATTCCTCCATGTGCAGTCTCCTGGGGAAGTGTAAACAAGATATGCTAATGAATCTGGCCGGGTAAGTCAATTTCGGGAGCCAGGGAACGGGCGTTCCCTGCCCGGGTGCCGCATTCCCTAATTCAGTCTTCTTATCGGATCGGCTCCGCAGCCTCGGAGGGGGGCTCCGTTCGTGGCTCGCCGTGCGGGGAACCTGCACGGCTGCGCTTAACCTCACTGCACCCCCGCTCCTTCGGCTTGCTGCGCCGGCAACCGGGGACCCTCTAGGCGGTGCGGGGGGGGTCGACGAGGCGGCCTGTGGAGCGAGGAAGAGCTTACGTCGAGCGGAACCGGCAGCGAGCGGGCGCAAGGTCGCGAGCGTAGCCGAGGGGATCCTTCCGCGAGCCAGGGGCCCCGGGCCGTTAATCCAGGGCGGCACTCATGGTGGACTTTTTTTCCATCCACCGTTTCAGCCCCGCGTGCTCGGGGAGGGACAGGTCCGGGTCCCGATCGAGGAGCATCCCGGCGATCTCCCGCGACCGGGCGAGGATCCGCGCGTCCCGGACGATGTCGGAAAAAACGAGGTCGGGAATCCCCGATTGCCGCACGCCGGCGAAATCCCCGGGGCCGCGGATCTTCAGGTCCTCCTCGGCGATCCGGAACCCGTCGTTTGTCTTTTCCATCACGGAGAGGCGGGCGGTCGCGTCCTCCCCCTGCTCTCCCCCGACCATCAGGAAGCAGACGGAAGGGCGGCTCCCTCTCCCCACGCGCCCACGGAGCTGGTGGAGCTGCGAGAGTCCGAACCGTTCCGCGTGTTCCACCATCATCACGGTGGCCTCCGGGACGTCCACGCCCACTTCCACGACGGTCGTGGAGACCAGGATCCGGTCCTCCCCCTTCTGGAACCGGCGCATCACGGCCTCCTTCTCGTCGGCCTTCATTCGTCCGTGCAGAAGCCCGACCCCTGTTTCCGGGTAGGTTCTCCTGACGCGGTCGTAGGTCGCCTTTGCGTCGCGAAGCGTCAGTTTTTCCGACTCCTCCACGAGGGGAAGGACGATATAGGCACGTCCTCCCTCCTCCAGATCCTTTCGCACCCTCTCCCAGGTCTCACTCCTCTGCCCCTCCGCCACCACCTTCGTCTCTACCGGGGTCCTGCCGGGGGGCAGCTCGTCGATGACGGAGACGTCCATGTCTCCGTACAAGGTCATCGCCAGCGTCCGGGGAATCGGGGTGGCGGTCATCACGAGGAGGTGGGGCGACATCCTTCCCTTCCCCCGGAGTGCCGCCCGCTGCAGGACGCCGAACCGGTGCTGCTCGTCGATTATCCCCAGCGCCATCTCCCGGAACTCGACCCCCTCCTGGATGATGGCGTGGGTCCCGATCACCACGTCCGCCTTCCCTTCCCGGATTTCCTCCCGCGCACGTTCCCTCTCCTTCCCCGCAAGCGCGGAAGTGAGCAGGACGATCCGGACGGGAAGGCCCCGGCAAAGGGCGGTAAAACGGCGGAAATGCTGTTCCGCGAGGATCTCGGTGGGAGCCATGAGCGCTGTCTGGGCTCCCTTCTTCCAGGCCACCATCGCAGCGACCCAGGCAACGATCGTCTTTCCGCTCCCCACGTCTCCCTGCAGAAGGCGGTGCATCGGATGGGGAAGGGACATGTCCTTGAGAATTTCGTTCAGAACCCGTCTCTGGGCTTCCGTCAGCCGGAAAGGCAACCGTTTCTTGATCTCGGTCACGATCTCCCGGTCCCACGGCAAGGGCTCCGCCGCTTCCTTCCTCACTCCGGCTCGGCGCATCGCCAGGGTCCACTGGATGAAAAACAGCTCCCCGAAGATGAAACGCTGCTGGTAGGGGGAGGAAAAGGAAAGGAGCGTCTCCGCGTCCTTTTCCGCAGAGGGAAAGTGCAGCGTCTGGAGCGACTCGTTCACCGGAGGAACGCCGGCGGCGTCGAGTATCCACCGGGGAAGGAACTCCGGTTCCGCCGCCGCGTATTTCCGGACGACCTCCCACTGGATCTTTCGGAGCGTCCGCGGCGGAATCCCCTCAATGACGGGGTATACCGGTACGATCCGACCCATGTTCACGGGATCTTCCTCGTCTCCGGCCGCGAGAATCTCGGGGTGGTGCATCTCCATCCGGAACTGGAAGAGACGAACCGGTCCGCACAGGGCGATACTCTCCCCTACCGGAAAGCGTTCCCTAAGCGAAGGCCTGGCTTGGAACCATTTGGCGGCAAGGCGGCCGGTTCCGTCGGAAATGACCACTTCGAGTAAGCGCCTGCCGCCCCATCCTTTCCCTCCGCCGCGCACGGACAGAATCTGCCCCTTCACGGGTACGGTCATGCCGGGCCGTACCGACCGCAGGGGGACGATGCGTCTCCTGTCCTCGTACGCTTTCGGGAAAAGGAAGAGTGCGTCATGCGGCGTCCGGATACCGCGTGCGGCTAGTTTTTCGGCGAGCCGGGGGCCCACTCCCTTGACGTACTGGATGGAGGGGGTATCCGGCACCCGTTAGCGCCCGGTTCCGCCGCCTCGCGCGCGGTCGCTTGCCTGCCGCTCGCGGATCCCGTGGTATTCCTGCAGACTCCGGACGTCGAGGTCTTCCTCGGTCAGGTGAAAGATCGCGTGTGCCACCGCCTTCGCTGCGGCAAGCGTCGTGACGTACGGGATGTTGTAGACGAGCGCGGTACGCCGTATGTAATACGAGTCGGCCTTCGACTGCGCGCCCAGGGGCGTGTTGATGACGAGGGCGATCTCCCCGTTCTTGATGAGGTCGGCGACGTGGGGCCGTCCCTCGTTGATCTTCAGGATCGGTTCGGCTGGGATCCCGTTCCTGGTAAGGAATTCCGCGGTGCCGCTTGTGGCCGCGACCCGGAATCCGCACTCGTACAGCATCCGCGCGGGGCCAAGCATCCCGGCCTTGTCGGCATCGCGGACGCTGAGGAACACGTTTCCCCCGGTCGGGAGCATCATTCCCGCGGCGATCTGCGATTTTGCGAATGCCCTCCCGAATTTGTAGTCGATCCCCATCACCTCCCCTGTCGATTTCATCTCGGGACCGAGAATCGTGTCGACATGCGGGAACTTGATGAAGGGGAACACCGCCTCCTTGACGCTTACGTGATCCGGAACGACGTATTCCGTCAGGCCGAGGTCGCCAAGCTTCCGGCCGACCATGACCTTGGCTGCCATTTTGGCGAGGGGGATCCCGATCGCCTTGCTTACAAAGGGGATCGTCCGGGAGGCGCGGGGATTTACTTCGAGGAGGAAAATCTCCCCCTTCTTGACGGCGAACTGCACGTTCATCAGCCCAACCACCCCCAGCTCCATCGCAAGGGCCCTGGTCTGCCGGATGATCTCCTGCGTGATCTCGGGGGAAATCGAATGGGGGGGGAGCGAGCACGCGGAATCTCCCGAGTGGACCCCCGCTTCCTCGATGTGCTCCATCACACCGCCGATCACGACGGTCTCCCCGTCGGCGATCGCGTCGACGTCGATCTCGATGGCGTCTTCCAGAAACTTGTCGATGAGCACGGGTTTTTCCTCGGACGCCTGGACAGCGTGCGTGAGGTACTGCCGCAGGCCCTCCTCGTCGTGCACGATCTCCATGGCCCGCCCTCCCAGGACGTACGACGGGCGGAGGAGAACCGGATATCCGATCCGCCCTGCGATGATTTCGGCATCCTCGGCGGAGCGCGCGATCCCGTTCGGAGGCTGCCGAAGGCCCAACAGGTCGAGGAGCCCCTTGAACCGTTCGCGGTCCTCCGCCCGGTCGATGCTGTCGGGAGGTGTTCCGATGATCGGCACCCCCTCCTGCTGCAGGGCAACGGCAAGCTTCAGGGGCGTCTGCCCGCCGAACTGGACGATGACGCCTTCGGGCTTCTCCTCCTCGATGATGGCGAGTACATCCTCCTTGGTGAGCGGCTCGAAATAGAGCCTGTCGGATGTGTCGTAGTCGGTCGAAACGGTCTCGGGGTTGCAGTTGACCATGATCGCCTCGAACCCCTCTTCCCTCAGGGCGAAGACACCGTGCACGCAGCAGTAGTCGAACTCGATCCCCTGCCCGATCCGGTTCGGCCCCCCCCCGAGGATAACCACCTTCTTCCGGGCAGAAGGCGCTGCCTCATTCTCCTCGTCGTACGAGGAATAGAAGTAGGGGGTGTACGCCTCGAACTCCGCTCCGCAGGTATCCACCCTCTTGAACCCGGGGCGGATGCCCGCCCGGAGACGGAGTCTGCGGACCGAATCCTCGCTCATCCCGAAGAGCCTGCCGAGCCTTCTGTCGGAAAACCCCATCGACTTTGCGCGCAGAACCGTCTCCGCCTCCTCGCGGGGAATTCCCGCGGCTTCCTCGAGCGCGCGAAAACGTCCTCCCCAGGCCCTCAGCGTCTCCTCCTCCGCGATGATCTGCCGGATGTTCTCGAGGAACCAGATGTCGATCCCGGTCATCTGGCTGATCTCCTCGATCCGAAAAGCCTCCCGGATGGCCTCTCCGATGTGCAGCAGACGCTGGGAATTGGGGCGGCGAAGCCTTTCCGCGATCGCTTTCCTGCGGATATCGGGTTCCCCGGAATCAGGGGGGAGCACGGGCTCGAACCCGTAAACGCCGGTCTCGAGGGAGCGGAGTGCTTTCTGCAGGGATTCCTTGAAGGTCCGGCCGATCGCCATCACCTCCCCCACCGATTTCATCTGGGTGCCGAGCACATCCTCCGTCTGGGGGAACTTCTCGAACGTGAACCGGGGGATCTTGGTCACCACGTAGTCGATGGTGGGCTCGAAGGAGGCCGGTGTCTCCCGGGTGATGTCGTTGGGGATTTCGTCGAGGGTGTAGCCGACCGCGAGCTTTGCGGCGATTTTCGCGATGGGGAACCCGGTGGCTTTCGATGCGAGCGCGGAGGACCGGGAGACCCGGGGATTCATCTCGATGACGACCATTTCCCCCGTTTCGGGGTGGATGGCGAACTGGATATTGCTTCCTCCCGTGTCCACGCCGATTTCCCGGATGATGCGAATCGCGGCGTTCCGCATCAGCTGGTATTCCTTGTCCGTGAGCGTCTGCGCCGGGGCGACCGTGATCGAGTCGCCGGTGTGGATTCCCATCGGGTCGAGGTTCTCGATCGAGCAGACGATCACCACGTTGTCCTTCAGGTCCCGCATTACCTCGAGCTCGAACTCCTTCCATCCGATCACCGACTGCTCGATGAGGACGGTACGCTTCGGGGAGGCATCCAGAGCCCAGCGAACGGCGTCCTCGTACTCTTCCCGGTTGTAGGCTACCCCGGCGCCCGTACCCCCGAGGGTGAAGGAAGGACGGATGATCGCCGGGTATCCGATCTGCGGGATGACCTCGAGCGCTTCTTCCAGGGAGCGGATGTAGCCCGAGCGCGGGACGACAAGGTGAATCGTCTCCATTGCCTTCCGGAACCGGTCCCGGTCCTCGGCTTTCTGTATGGCGTCGAAGTTGGCCCCGATGAGTTCCACGCCGTACGTCTCGAGAACTCCCATCTCGTGGAGCGAGACTGCGATGTTCAGTCCCGTCTGCCCGCCGATCGTGGGGAGCAAAGCGTCGGGACGCTCCCGGGCGATGATCTTCGCCACCATCCCCGGGGTGATCGGTTCGATGTATGTCCGGTCGGCGAAATCGGTGTCGGTCATGATGGTTGCGGGGTTGCTGTTGACCAGCACAACCGTGAACCCTTCCTCCTTGAGCGCCTTGCACGCCTGGGTCCCGGAGTAATCGAACTCGCATGCCTGCCCGATGATGATGGGGCCGGATCCGATGAGCAGGATTTTCCGGAGATCGGTTCTCTTCGGCACCGGTTACCGTTCCCCTTCCCCGAGGAGATACCGGTAGAAACGGGAAAACAGGTAGCGGGAGTCGTGGGGGCCGGGGGAGGCCTCCGGGTGGTACTGCACCGAGAAACATCGCAGCGACGGTACGCTGATCCCCTCCACCGTCCTGTCGTTCAGGTTGAGATGGGTGATCCGGGCCCGGTCCCCGAGGGACGCGGCGTCCACCGAAAAATTGTGGTTCTGGCTCGTGATCTCGACCTTGCCGGTGGAAAGATCCATCACCGGCTGGTTGCACCCGTGGTGCCCGAACGAGAGCTTGAACGTCTTCCCGCCGAGGGCAAGCCCCATGATCTGATGCCCAAGGCAGATCCCGAATATCGGCACCTTTCCCAGGAGTTCCCGTACGGTGTGGACGGCATATGGGACGCCTTCGGGATCTCCGGGGCCGTTGGAGAGAAAAACGCCGTCGGGCTGCCGTGCCAGGATCGCCGCGGCGGTGGTCTCCGAGGGAACCTGCGTCACCTCCATGCCGTGGGACACGAGCATCCTCAGGATGTTCAGCTTGATCCCATAATCGATCGCCACCACCCTCGGGAGTCTTCCGAAGCGGGATCGATACGAGGATGCGGGGAGGTATCCCTTCCCGAGGTCCCAGTCCCCCGTCTCCCAGCGGGCTTCGCGGTTCGACGTGACCTCCCGGACAAGGTCTCGACCCACGATCGGCGGGAGGTCGAGCGCCTTTTTCACGAGCCGTTTTTCATCGAGATCGAGGGAGGAGAGCACGCCCATCTGCGAGCCCCCGTCACGCAGGCGTCTCGTCAGGGCACGGGTATCGACGCCCGAAATTCCGCAGATGTGATAGCGGCGGAGGTATCCGTCGAGGGTCTCCACGTGGCGCCAGTTCGAGGGAAGGCGCCACGCCTCACGCACGATGAAGCCCTCCACCCAGGGGCGGGAAGACTCCACGTCGTCCATGTTGATCCCGGTGTTCCCGATTTCGGGGTAGGTCATCGTCACCATCTGTCCCCTGTACGAAGGGTCCGTGAGCACCTCCTGGTACCCGGTCATTGCGGTGTTGAAGACGACCTCCCCCCCGCTTTCCCCGATGTGTCCGAACGCGGCGCCACGGTACACGGTACCGTCCGCAAGGGCGAGGATCGCATTCTGCTCAGGCATCCGGGGATGCCTCTTTACCGAGGGAGTGCGTGAGGCGCCCGTGGCAAAGGACCGCAACCGCCCGCCCCCTCATCTTCCAGCCGAAGAACGGGCTGTTGCGCGATTTCGACCGGACGTCCGACTCCCGGAACTCCCACTCCGCCTCCGGGTCGACGATCGTAACGTCGCCGTCGGCGCCTTTGCGCAGGGTTCCTTTCTCTTTGAGTCCGAGAATGCGGGCGGGGATTGTGCTCAGGAGCTCCACGAGCCGCGCCGGTGTGACCTTTCCCCCCGCGAGGAGCGCCATCGAAAGGGGAAGAGCGGTCTCGAGTCCGATGATTCCGTTGGACGCGGCGACGAATTCGCACCGCTTCGTGTATTCGTCGTGCGGGGCGTGGTCGCTCGCGATGGCGTCGATCGTCCCGTCCACGATCCCCTCGAGGATCGCCATCCTGTCCTCCTCTCCCCGCAGGGGAGGGTTCATCTTCGCATGCGTGTTGTATCCCTCGATCGCGGCGTCGGTCAGCGTGAAGTAGTGCGGAGCGGTTTCCCCCGTTACACGAAGCCCCGCCCGTTTCGCCATACGCAGGAGGTCGACCCCCATCTTCGTGCTGATGTGCTGGATGTGTATGCGCCCACCCGTAAGACGCGCCAGAAGAATATCCCGTGCGATGGCGATCTCCTCGGCCGCCGAAGGGATGCCCGGGATCCCGAGGCGGTGGGCGGTCCACCCTTCGTTCGCGGCTCCTCCCTCGGACAGTTCGTGGTCTTCTGCGTGTTCCATGATCAGGAAGTCGAACGCTTTGGCATATTCGAGCGCTCGCCTCAGGACCAGCGTGCTCCGGACCGGACTCCCGTCGTCGGAGAAGGCGATTGCCCCGGCTTCGAAGAGTTCCGAGAAGTCGGTCATCTCCTTGCCGTTCTGCCCGCGCGTGACGGCGGCCACGGGGAATACGTTCGCCGTGCCCAGGAAAGCCGCCTTCTCCCGGATGTACCGTGTCACTTCCGGGTGGTCGTTCACCGGGCTGGTGTTCGCCATGCAGACCACGGAGGTAAATCCCCCGTAGGCGGCCGCCGCCGTTCCCGACCGGATGTCCTCCTTCCATTCGAAACCGGGGTCGCGCAGGTGGACGTGCATGTCGATCAGCCCCGGGAGCACCCATTTTCCCGCCGCATCGACCACCGTTCCGTCGAATGTTCCCGGAGCCTCCCGCCCGGGAAGGAAATCCGCCACCTTCCCGTCCGCGATCAGGACGCTTCCCACTTCGTCCCTTCCCGACTCGGGATCGATCACCCGCCCTCCCTTAACGAGCAGCATTGTGCCCTCCCGCAAGAAGATAAAGAAGCGCCATCCGGATGGCGACGCCCGACTCCACCTGATTCAGGATGATCGAATGGGAACCGTCGGCCAGTGTATCGGACAGTTCCACTCCCCGGTTGATCGGGCCCGGATGCATGATGACGGCATCTTTCCTGGCCAGGGAGAACACCGCCGAATTCAATCCGTAATTCCGCGCGTACTCCCGGAGGGAGGGGAAATAGGAGGTTTTCTGGCGTTCCAGTTGGATCCGCAGCATCATCACGACATCCGCGTCCCGGACCGCCTCGCGGATGTCGTTCGTCACGGTGGCCCCGGATCGTCCCATTTCCCCGGGGACGAGAGTGCCCGGCCCGCAAAGCCAGAGGTCCGCCCCCATCCGGCCGAGGGAATGGAGGTTGGACCGGACCACCCTGCTATGCAATATATCTCCTATTATCGATATTTTAAGCCCTTTTACCTTACCTTTTGCTTTAATAATGCTGTACAGGTCCAGAAGCCCTTGGGTCGGGTGCTCGTTCGAACCGTCCCCGGCGTTGATGACCGAACAGGAGACGTGACGGGACAGGAGCTGGGCGGCCCCGGATGCCGGATGGCGCATGACGATGATGCTCGGCATCATCGCATTGATGTTCTTCGCCGTGTCCAGCAGGGTCTCCCCCTTTGCGACGCTCGATACCGCGGAACTGAAATTCACCACGTCCGCCGAAAGACGCTTCCCCGCGATCTCGAAGGAAGTCCGGGTCCGGGTGCTCGCCTCGAAGAACAGGTTGACGACCGTCTTCCCCCGGAGGGCGGGTACCTTCTTGATGTCCCTCGTCAGCACGTCCTCCATCGAACGGGCGGTATCGATGACGAATTCGATCTCCTCCGCACTGAAATCCGCCAGTCCGAGTACGTGTTTCCGCCGCCACTCCATCGGAGTTACTTCCCTTTCCCGGGGGCGTTCTCCCGTAGCACCACCTTCCATTCATCCGTCTCTCCTCCGACGAGGACTTCAACGGTTTCCGCGCGCGCGGTGGGAACGTTCCGTCCGACGTAGTCGGCCCGGATGGGCAGTTCACGGTGTCCCCGGTCGATCAGGACGGCGAGCTGGATGTTCCTGGGGCGCCCGAAGTCGATCAGGGCGTCCATCGCCGCCCGGATCGTCCGCCCCGTGAAGAGGACGTCGTCCACGAGGACGACCTTCTTGTCGTCTATCGAGAAGGGAATCTCCGTTCGTTTCAGCCTGGGCTGGTATCCCGCCCGGGACAGATCATCCCGGTACAGGGTGATGTCGACGTACCCGGCGGGCACCTCCACCCCTTCGATCGACCGGATCTTGCCCTGGATGACCCGCGACAGGGGGACTCCCCCGGAGCAGATCCCGACAAGGACGATCTCCTCGGCTCCCTTGTTCTTCTCCAGAATTTCGTGGGTCAGGCGGGAGAGCACCCGGTCCACACCTTTGGTGTCCAGGATCAGCTTCTTGCCGCTTTTTTTCATGTCTTTGGCCCCCTTCGGTGAATGCAGGGATTTCCGGCGGGCAAAAAAAAACCCCCCCGATCAAACGGGGAGGTGGTGTCTGCCGATGCTGTAGCACATTTTCATCCTTTGCTAACCTCACGGGGTTAGCTTAAAAGGTTATGCAAGATCATACCGCCGCCGCGCCGCTTCGTCAACAGGAAGGGAAGTGCAGGTTAATGCAATACGTCCCCGATGCGGTTCCACCGCACAAGGTCCGGGTAGCGCCAGAATTCGTACCAGCGCATGTCGGCGTCCCAGTTCAGGGAGAAGTAGATGAACAGGGCCTTCCCGATGATCGCGTCCTCCTCGACGAACCCCCAGAACCGTGAGTCGTAGGATCGATCGCGGTTGTCCCCCATGACGAAATACTTCCCTTCCGGAACGTTCACCGGGGGGAGGTTATCCCTGCTGCGCACGAACCCGTCAACCGCGTCCCCGTCGGCGAACCTCGTGTAGTCCTCGTGCAGCGGTTCCCCGTTGATCAGGACCACCTTGTGCCGGATCTCCACGGTGTCGCCCGGGACGGCGATGACGCGCTTGATGAAGTCCTTGCTCGGATCCTCGGGGAAGACGAATACGATGATATCGCCGCGCCGGGGGGAGGCAAACTGGA
>JBFKGZ010000036.1:0-22532 GCA_041633075.1 Candidatus Deferrimicrobiaceae bacterium
GGCGGGGGTCTACGGGGGGCTGATGTCCGCCGCGGGCGTGGGGGCGGTGCTGGGATCGCTCTACGCCGCTTCGGGTGGGGCCGTTCGCCGGAAGGGGGCGTTGCTCGCTGCGGGGAGCCTCTCCTTTCCCCTCCTCCTGTTTGCCTTCTCGCTGTCCCGCCACTACCCGGTCTCGCTCCTCCTCCTGGCAGCCATCGGGTTCGCGTTCGTCATCCAGAACGCCCCGGCGAACTCCCTGCTCCAGTCGCTCGTCCCCGACCACCTCCGCGGCAGGGTCCTGGCCATCTACGTATCCCTGTTCCTCGGGCTGCTGCGCGGGGGAGGTCTCGTGGTGGGAATGATCGCCCAGGCCACCTCCGCCTCCATGGCGCTTATGATCATGGCGTTCGGAAGCCTTGCCGCGAGCCTGCTCGTGCTCCGGAACTTTCCGGAACTCCGCAGGATGGAGTAGCCCCGGGCGCCCACGAACGCTGCTGCGGACCGAAACCGGGCATGCCGGAAATGCCCGGTGGTGCGGTACAATATCACGATGGGCCGGAAATGGATTCTTCCTCTCCTGTTGATTTTCTTATTGACGGGCCAAGGTGCCTTCGGCTGGTCGTTCGGCGTATGCGGGGACAGCCGGGACGACAGCCATGGGGTGTTCCCCCGAATCCTCTCGGCCGTGGAGAAGTCCGACATGGAGTTCCTTCTCCACACGGGGGACCTGGAGCGGTTCGGGGGAACCGCCTCCTGGCAAACGTTTCGCGACAAAACGAAGGACTTTCCGAAACCGCTGTTCCTCGTGATCGGGAACCACGAACTGCAGGGATCTACCGCGGAGGAGTTCGCCCGGTTCTTCGGCCTTCCCGGGACCTCCTACTCCTTCACACACAGGGATGCCCACTTCGCAATCCTGGACAACGCCGATGGCAGCATCCCTGATGTTCGCCTCGAATGGCTCGACCGTACCCTTGCGGCGCATCCCAAGGGGAGAAACGGGATCCGGTACCTGGTCGTGGCGATGCACATCCCGCCGCGGGCCGATACCATCTTCCCCCACGGCACGACGCAAAAATACGGGGCACAGAGCGAAGCGCTCCGGAAGGTCCTCGCGGGGCATAAGGTGGACCTCCTCCTTTGCGGTCATGAGCACAGGCAGCAGGTGGAGAATTGGGGGGAGGTCAAGGTGATCGTGTCCGGCGGAGCCGGGGCGCCGATGTACCCGCTGGAGCGGTTCGGCTTCTACCGGATCGATCTGGAAAACGGGCGGGCGGCGGAAACGTTCCTTCGGATCAGGCCGGAGAGGGAAACCCCCGCCCCCAAGAGGTAATCCGGTCCGCGGGCGCCCCCCGAAAGAGGCTACGCCGCCGTCCTCCGGGGATCCGGCGTGAACTCCTTCCACGCCGGGAGGATTTTTAACAAGATCGCCAGAATCACCAGGGGCAGCGCCAGTAGGCCGAGACCATAGAGCAGCCCCTCGATCCCGCCGAACTCCATCTTGTACGTGGTCAGCCCCCGAAAGCTCTTGGAGAACATCTGCCCGCCGATCACGACGTTCCACCGGGTGGCGAAAATCCCGCCCTGGATCAGGATCAGGGAGACGAAGTAGAGCAGCTTCCTGAGCTCCTCGCTCTCCCGAAACTGCCGGAAGATCTTGATCGCGGAGAGGATTGCCAAGGGGAAGAGCATGCCCATGAGGACCTGTACGATGACCAGGCTGAAGAAGATCTTGTTCATGACCAGTTCCCCGAGGATCTTGATCTCCTCCTCGCTCTGGTAGATCCGGTGGATGAAGTCGACGAACTCCAGGGAGAAGTCGACGATGACGGCATAGAAGAGGAAGGACATCCCCTTGTCGACGCACTTCATGTCGATCCGCCCCCCCATCATGGGGTAGATGACCATGTAGAGGAGGATCACCAGCGCGATCCCGGAAACGATCGCGGAGAACAGGAAGACGATCGGCATGAGGACGGAGCTCCACCACGGATTCGCCTTGATCGACCCGAAGATGAAGCCGACGTACCCGTGGAGGAGGAACGCCGAGGGGATCCCGACGATGGTGATGACCTTGAGCGCCTTGTTGTCGAACCGGAGCGCCTCGTCGCTTATGTCCTTCGAAAAGAGGGAGAGGACCCGGTGGATGTGTCTCATCAGTCCCGTCTCCTGCTGCGCCCAGACGATCATGTCCTTCCGGTAGTCGAACCAGATCTCGACCAGGAGCACCACCATGAGGTACCAGGCGTAGACGAAGCCGAACATCGCCATCGCGGAGCTCGTCTGCGGGGTCAGAAAGATCTCGTAGGCCCGGAACGGATGCCCCAGGTGCGACACCAGCGACAGCGGCGCGACGAGCAGGAAGGCCAGCGCCGTGAGGAGGGCGAGCCGGTAGAGGGGCTGGACCTCCTTCACGTTGAAGACCTTGACGAGCGAAGCAAGGATGAACGCCCCCGCGACGATCCCGGTGATGTACGGGTACACGACGATGAGGAGGCCCCAGTGGACCTCGATCTCGTTGGGGTAGATGTACCCCGTGACCTGCGGCAGAAGGTCGAGCAGCTTTTCCACCATGGCCGGATTCATCGCACTTCTCCGTCGATATTGGCGTAGAGCACCTTCGGCTCGGTGTTGAGGTTCGGCTTGAGGACGAATATCTTGTTCATCCGCTTGAACCGGGTCATCGGGCTGGCCGCGCTGTTCAGGTCGCCGATGACCCGGGCCTGGGTCGGGCAGACCTCGACGCAGGCGGGGAGAAGCTCCCGGTTGAGGCGGTGGTAGCAGAACGTGCACTTGTCCGCCGAGTGCGTCTTCGGGTGCAGGTACCTCGCGCCGTACGGGCACGCCTGGATGCAATACCGGCAGCCGATGCACGTCTTGTCGTTGACCAGGACGACGCCGTCGTCCGTGGAGAAGGTGGCTCCCACGGGACAGACCTGGACGCACGGCGGATGTGCACACTGGTTGCACAGCTTCGGGACGAAGAAACTACGGAAGATGGGTTTCGACGGGACCTCCGCGTCGGGGGACAACCCCGTGTGAATGTTGGTGACCTCCGCCTCCCCCGTCTTCGGGATCATGTACCGCTCCACCCAGGTGCGGTAGAAAAACGGCTCCTTCGGGACGTCGTTCTCCGCCTTGCACGCCACGACGCAGCGCGCGCATCCGATGCACTTGTCCACCGAGACACCGAACCCCCACAACTTCCCGGCGGGCTCCTCCTTTCCCTGGCCCCAGGCGGGCAGCACCCGCAGGAAGCCGCCCAGAACGCCGCCCGACAAAGCGAGGGAGGAGAGAAGTTTCCAGAGGAACGATCGACGATCCATCATTCCACCTCCGGCAGGTGGGGGTAATGGCATTGCCAGCAGACGTATTTCTCCCCGTGTGTGGCCAGGTCGATCCTCGGTGAGCCCTTGTAGGACGATTCCTCCCCGTGGCATTTCCCGCAGAATTCGCGGCTGGAAGGCTTGGTCGGCCTGACGACTCTCGGGGTAATCCGGTGCCGGCTCGGTACCTCGTGGCACGAGGTGCACTTGAGCTGGACGTGGTGGGAGACGGAGAGGGTCCTCGCGATCTCGCCGTGGCACGCAGAACACTCTCTCGGGACCGTCGGTGGCTTCGGGTCGTGCGGGTTGTGGCAGGTATAGCAAGGCTTCATCGGGTTGTGCGCCACGGGGCTGATCATGGGGTATCCCCTCGGCCGCGAGGGGTTGAAGGTGTGGCAGACGGGACAGAACTTCCGGTCCCGGGGTGCCGGGGGCTTGATGTTGTCCGGGTCTTCGGTGTGGGCCTGCGCCGGGCCGTGGCACGTCTCGCAGGACAGATCACGATGATATCCCTTCTTCTTTTCCTCGGTGATCTCGTCATGGCACTCCGTGCAGGCGACTGCGCCGGCGTACCGCACCGGCTTGGCGCGCTCTTCCTGGACCGTGTTCGCCCACTGGATCCTGATGTCCTTTAACCGCGGGGGGATGACGAACTTCACGACGAAGATCGTCAAGCCGATCACGGCGGCGAAGACAATCAGTAGCCTCACCAAGGCCTCGGGCATCTTCGAAAAAGGGGTTTTCATCGCCGAGGCGATCCTCCTTACAAACGTGGCGAGGGACGTTCTGTCCGGCGGAGCCAATGCCTGTCCTTATTCGTATCCATTCGATAGATCACGGTTTCGAAGAAACGGGGAAACCATCGAAAATCCCCTTTCTTGCGGAGTTCCCGTTCCTCCCCACAAAATGGAAAGAAGGTTATCCGATGAATCGATCGTTGTCAACTGCGTAAAATGATTTCATATTTGGTGGAATTCCCTTTGTAGATTCCGATCCCCGCCAAACCCATTTCCATCCAAGTAGACACCCCGTGTTCGACAATGGTTCTTGACACGAGCATCCCCAAAAAGGTTAATATCTGTATCGCGAAATACAAGGTTGCGCCAAACCTTTATCCGGCACAACGGGATCAGCTCCGATATCAGTGGAGGCGCGATGAGCCATTGGAAACCATTTGTTATCCCTGCCCTTTTTTTATTTTTTATCAGCGGTTGTTCGGATTCGACAAGCTTTACTCAGCCCATTGCCTATAATCACAAGAAACATATAGAAGAAGCAGGACTTACCTGTTTCGACTGTCACCCCCAGGTCCTCACCCATCAAAAAGCGTCCATTCCCAATATCCAGTTTTGCAAGAATTGCCATGAAGAAACGATGACCGACAGCAAAGAAGAGGAGAAACTGGTTGCTTACATCAAGAAAAATCAAACGATCCCGTGGATTCAGGTACATCGAGTGCCCGACCATGCCTATTTCTCCCACAGAAGGCATGTCTCGCTCGGAAAAGTCGCCTGTCAGGATTGCCACGGCGACGTAAATAACATGACCCTTCCGTTTACGAAGCCGCATATCCGGATCAACATGGCGTTTTGCCTCCGGTGTCACGAAAAGAACCAAGTAACCACCGAGTGCTCGGCATGCCATCGCTAGACCATAAGGGGAAAATGTGAAAATCTCGCGTCGCGTATTTCTTCAATTGTTGGGAGCAACGGGCGTCCTCGCGGGGGGGGGCTCCCGGATCTGGGCGATACCGGACGAGTGGAGGGAGAAACTGCGATCCGGACCCCGCCTGGAGACGTGGAAGATGTCCGTTTGCGGGCAATGCCCGGCGGGATGCGGCATTCGCGTCCGGCTGATCGACGATATTCCGGTCCGGATTCTCGGCAACCCGATCGCCCCGGTGAACAAGGGGTTCATCTGCCCGATGGGGGAGGCGGGGCTCGAACTCCTCTACCATCCCGACCGGATACGCAGTCCTTTGCGACGCAAGGGGAAAAAGGGCGAGCCCGGGTGGGAGTCCGTTTCCTGGGATGACGTCCTGAAGCAGATCGCCCAGGCGCTCCGGGAGACGGGGAAGGCAAAAGAACCCGGCCGGGTCGGGATCCTGATGGGGGACAAGAACACGCTGCTCACGCAACTTGCGGGGGAATTCGCCTCCCGTTCGGGGTCTTCCCACTTCTTTCCCTGGCGCACACCCAGTGTCAACGAGCTGGGATTCTGGCAGGGGGGCTTGGCATTTCCCCCCCTCGCCTTCGACCTTACGCGGACGGATTACCTGGTCACGTTTGGCACGAATCTCCTGGAGGAGCCCCTGTCGCCGGTATATTTCAACCGTATCTACGGCGGATTGAAAGAGAAGCGGGCGCGCACGGGCCTGAAGATGGTGCATGTGGACGCGCGCATGTCCCAGGCCGGCAGGAACGCCACAGAGTGGGTGCAGATCCGACCGGGAAGCATGGGAGTCTTCGCCCTGGGTCTTGCGTACGTGATCCTGCGGGACAATATCTACGACCAGGACTTCATCAGCCGCCACACGCAGGATTTCCGAGAAGGAAGCGATGATTTCCAGACCCTGGTCACCCGGGACTACTCCCCCGAGCACGTCTCGGAGGTCACCGGGGTCCCGGCGCAGACCATCCTCCGGCTGGCCCGGGAATTCAGCTCCGCGAAGGCGCCCCTGGCCCTGGCCGGGGGGACCATGGCCGCAAGCGAAACGGAGCTTTTCACCCAGTGGGGGGTGGCAAGTCTAAACGCCCTGGCCGGCAGCTTCACCGCGGAAGGGTTGTGGCGCGATCCGGCCCCGGTCCCCTGGGACCCGATCCCCGTTTCCGCTTTCAGCCCCCGGTCGGGCGCTTTTTCCCGCAAACCGGAGTACGCCCTCGGTTCCGACCTGCCGGCTTCCTGGATGGCGGAGAATCTGCCTGCGCTTGCCGAAGCCGGCAAACTGCCCGACCTGGAAACACTTCTTATCGCTCACGTCAATCCGGTATTCCAGGCGTCGAACCAGAAGGCGTGGAGAGATTGGCTCTCCCGGATCCCTCTCGTCGTCCAGTTCGCCACGATAATCGACGACACCTCTGCCTATGCCGACCTCGTTCTGCCTCTGACTACCTACCTGGAGCAGTGGGACCTGACGCTGCCCACTCCGAATCTTCCCTTCTCCCAGTTGGGCCTGCAGCAGCCGGTCGTCACCCCGATGTCGGGCGCGCGTCCCCTCGGGGACATCCTCCTTAGCCTCGGAAGGGAGGTGGGCGTCGACCTGCTCCCGGGGAGCAGCGGGAATTCGTATGAAGAGTTCGTAGAGGCACGTATGCAGCAGATCTTCGCCTCGGGGAAGGGGACGCCGTTTTTCGAGGCGGTTTCCCTGGAGTTCCTGGAGGATTTGCGCAAACGCGGCTGGCAGGTATACAGCTACCCGGCGTTCGCGGACTTCCGGCGTCTGCTCCGGGAGAAGGGGGGATGGTGGGACCCGGGGGAGTACCCTGCGGTGGACTGGAAGAGGAAAAAAACGTTTCGCTTTCCGACCACCTCCCGCCTGGCAACCCTTTTACAGGAGTCCCCGGTGCCTCGACCGGAACGAGATGGCGATACAAAAGACAAGACGCCCAACCTGTGGCTCGAAGAAGGGATCCGGAGACCCGATGGCCCGAATTCCTTTTTCCTGGTCCCCTTTACCTCGCTCATGAACATGTCCGGCGACGGGGCGAGCCAGCCCCTCCTGCAGGAGATGTTCGGACTCTATTCCCGCCTGTACTGGCATACCTGGGCGGAGATGCACCCGGAGAGGGCGAAACGACTTGCGCTCCGGGACGGGGACCTGATCCGGGTGGTTTCCGAAAACGGCCAGATGACCCTTCCTGTGAAGATCGTCCCGACGGTCTCGACGGAGATCCTGTCCGTTCCGTTCGGCCAGGGACATACGGAATCGGGAAGGCATGCCAAGAAGATCGGGGCAAACCCGGTCGCGCTGCTCGACCACCATACGGACCCGCTGAGCGGGCGCAACTCGTGGAACTCGACGCTCGTCCGTGTGGAGAAGATCAACCGATAAGGAGTCTTACCGATGAAGTGGGGGATGGTGATCGATCTGCAGAAATGCACCGGGTGCGGGGAATGCGCGGCCGCCTGCAAGACGGAAAACAACGTGGCCATCGTGGAGAAAAAGGAATCGGAGATGGGCCGGACCATGCTCTGGATGGACATGCTCACCATCTACGAGGGGAAATACCCCCGGCTCCGGGTGCGGCAGATCCCCAGGCCCTGCATGCATTGCGATCACCCCCCCTGCACGAAAGTCTGTCCGGTGCGCGCCACATATATCAACGAGGAAGGGATCGTGGCGCAGATCTATCCCCAGTGCATCGGGTGCCGCTACTGCATGGCCGCATGTCCCTACACGGTGAAATCCTTCAACTGGTACAAACCCGAATGGCCGCCCGGAATGGCCCAGACCACCAACCCGGATGTCTCGGTGCGCCCGGTGGGCGTCGTGGAAAAGTGCACCTTTTGCGTTCACCTTCTCCAGAAAGCCAAGGAACAGGCAAAGTTCGAGGCACGGGATCTGCGGGAAGGAGACTTCCAGCCTGCATGCGCGGACAGCTGCCCGACCGGCGCGATCGTCTTCGGAGACCTGGAGAACCGTGATCACCGGGTGAACCATCTCGCGCACAGCCCTCGCGCCACGAAACTATTGGAGGATTTGGGAACGGAGCCAAAGGTTATATATCTGAAAGAGGTGGATTAAATGGAACAGGCTTCCGCAAAGCCCCATCCGGATGCTGCGCTGCTGCGGCCCATAGAGAATCCCGGGAGAAGTTTCTACTATATCGTGGGAGCCCTGCTGGTCATCATTGCCTACACCGGATACGTGTACTTCCGTCAGCTCTGGTTCGGGCTGGGCGTCACGGGAATGGCCCAGCCCGTCACCTGGGGATTCTACATCATCAATTTCGTGTTCTTCATCGGAATCAGCCATGCGGGCACGCTGATCTCCGCCATCCTCCGTATGTCCAAGGCCGAGTGGAGACGGCCGATCACCCGCATGGCGGAGGTCATTACCGCCATCGTCCTCGCAATCGGGGGGTTGCATCCCATCATTGACCTGGGCCGCCCCGACCGGATAATGCATATCTTCTACAACGGACGGCTCCAATCTCCCCTGCTCTGGGACGTCGCCAGCATCACGGCGTATTTCACCGCCAGCACGATCTATCTCTACATTCCCCTGATCCCGGACATCGCCGTCCTTCGGGATCGGGGAGTGAAACCGCGATGGCTGTACGAATTTCTTTCCTGGGGCTGGCAGGGAACCGAACGGCAGCACAAGGTGCTTGACCGGGCGATGAACATCCTGATGGTCATGGTGATCCCCATCGCGGTTTCGGTTCACACGATCATCTCCTACATCTTCGCCATGACCGTGCAGCCGGGCTGGCACAGCACCATTTTCGGCCCCTACTTCGTGGTCGGGGCGATATTTTCCGGCATCGCCGCGATCCTGGTCCTGATGATCGTCTTCCGCAAGGTCTTCCGTCTGGAGGGATATCTCAAGCACATCCACTTCAACTACTTGAGCATCCTGCTGCTGATCATGTCGCTGATCTGGTTCTACTTCACGTTTTCGGAATACCTGACCGGGTATTACGGCCATGAGCCCACCGAGATGCGGGTATTCTGGTACAAATTCTCGGGCGATTTCGCGCCCTACTTCTGGGCGATGATCATCTGCAACTTCGCGCTCCCGGTCGCTATCCTCTGCAACAGCAAAACCCGCACGATCCCGGGGATCCTGATCGCTTCCATCTCGGTGGTCATCGGCATGTGGATGGAGCGGTTGATCATCGTCGTCCCGTCGCTTGCCAATCCCCGCCTGCCGTACCCCACGGGGATCTACATCCCCAGCCACACGGAATGGATGCTGTTTCTCGGGGGGATCTCGGTGTTCATCCTCGGGTACATGATCTTCGCGCGCTTTTTCCCCGTGATTTCGATCTGGGAGATCGAAGAGGGGCGCCACGAGAGCGCCAGGATCGTTACCGAACGCATTGATTCCTACATGCCGGACCCGGAACCCTCTGCGGCGGGAGAATAGGGAGGGACCCGGAAAAAAATGTGTCGCGCAGCGAACGGGAGGTTCTATACACTCAATGCAAGGGATACGGAGAGCCGCCAATGAATAAGAAAACCATAGAGGCACTTCAGGTACTCTCGATTTCCTTGATCTGGGTGTTGTTCACCGGGATCGCAATCTGGATCGTCACCCTGATCCGGGAATCCCTCAGGCTGCACGACGCCCCGGATGCGTCGGTCGGGATCAGCATCGTTGCGATTCCCGTCTTTTTCACCCTCGCTTCGGTACTGACATACGTGTTTATCGGCTTGCGGAGAGGGCGAAAAGAGGAATCGGAGCGGTAGGGAGTTCCGGCAACCGGAGCGCCGGGAACCGAGGAGATCGTCGAGGGGGATGACATCCATGCTATACAGGAAATCGAGCGCAATCGCGGTATTCACACTCGGGGTGGTCTGTCTCCTTGCCGCAGTTCTCCTGATCGGGGGCGGGTGCAGCAAGAAGGAAACCGGTCAAACCGAACGCACCATCGCGAAATCCGGGCCTGCGGCATTCCAGCCCCACCTGATCAGCGACCTCTTACAGGGCCGGAAGGTCTTCGAGGAAAAGCATTGCAGCCAGTGCCACTCGATCTTCGAGCGGGAGCGGAAGATCGGTCCCAAGCTGGGGTCCGACAGGACTTACGGAAGTTTCCTGGATATCTTCTCCACCCTTTGGAACCACGCCCCGGCCATGGCGGTGTTCATGCGAAAAGAGGTGCTGGACCGCCCCCAGTTCAGCACCTCCGAACTGAACCAGCTGGTTTCCTTCCTCTACATGCTTCCGTATCTCGGCGAATCGGGGAATCCCCGAAAAGGGGAGGTTTTGCTTCAGGATAAAGCCTGCTTCCAATGTCATTCCCTCGGCAGAAAGGGGAGAAAAGACGGGGTCCCGCTGGATGCTCTTGGCGTCTACCAGTCCCAGGTCGTCCTGCTGCAGCGCATGTGGAACCATGGGCCGGAGATGATCGGACAGATGAAGTCATTAGGTACCGCCATCCCTACCTTTTCCGGCAACGACATGACGGACATCTTCGCCGCCCTGACGGAATCGGCGACGGAGAAAAGCCGAAAAGTGTTCCTGGGAGTCGGAAACACGGAAAGCGGGCGGAAACTATTCACGGACAAGGGATGCATCAAATGTCACGCCATCTTCGGAGAAGGAGGGAAGGAAGCGCCGGATCTGGGGAAAGCCGTTTCCCGGGTGAACGTCACGTCGCTGATCACCCAGATGTGGAACCACGCGGGAACGATGCGGGAAACGTTTGCCAGGAAGAAACTGTCGTGGCCGTATTTCCACGAAACGGAGATGAACGACCTGATCGTGTTCCTCTACTCGTTAAACTACGAGGACAAACCCGGGGATGCCGCGAAGGGAGAACGGATATTCCGGGACAAGCGATGTGTCGATTGCCATTTCAAGACAGACGCGGACAAACAGAAGATCGTCGGTGACATCAAGTCGGCCAACGCCATATTGTTCGCCACGCAAATTTGGAACCATATCCCCGCCATGGAGGCCGCCATGGTGACCCAGGCGGTGCCGTGGCCCGAGATGAGCGGCCAGGATCTGCGGGACGTCCTCGCCTTCCTTCGGACGCAATGACCGGGGGTTCGGCGACCGGTTCCCCTCATTGCGTAAGCAAGTCCGCCTCTTCCTCGATCTCGTCCACACGGCGGACGAGGAACAGTTCGTCGCCGATGTGCGGGTGGATCCCGTCATCGCTAACGTGAAAATCGCCGTTCATGATCGGGATCGCGATCCGAAGGAGCATGGTAAAGACCAATAGCCCCGTCGCCCAGATCCCCAGGGTGACGAGCATCTCGACCCCGGTCGGGGAATACTCGTAAAAACCACCGAGAACGTCGGGGACAAACCCCGGAATCACCAGCCCCATCCCCTTCTCGATGTACACGCCGATGAAGATGAGGATGCAGCCGATGTTGAGGGTGACCTGGTTCTCCCTCGTCTGCGGGATCAGGAAGAGAAAAAACGCCGTGGTGTTGAACAGGGTCGCGGTCCAGATGTAGGAAACCAGGTCCGAGTGCCCGTGGAGCCCCTGGTAGAGGTAAATCATCGGCGCCAGATGAGCGGTATCGGAGTAATACTCCTTGAACACCTCGGCGCCTAACAGGAACAGGTTGATGAACATCGCGTACGCGATAAGCTCCGCGATCTTGAAGATCGCCTCGTCCTTGATCTTGAACTTCGTCCACTTCCGGATCACCTGGAACATGAGGATCATGCCGGCCGGCCCGGAGCAGAAGGCCGAGGCGAGAAAGCGCGGGGCGAGGATCGATGCGTTCCAAAAGGGCCTTGCCGCCAGGCCGTTGTAGAGAAAGGCGGTCACCGTGTGGATGGAGATCGCAGCCGGAATGGAGAACAGCAACAGGGGCGTCACGTACTTCATGTTCGGCTCGCGCCGGTAGTAATAGTTGTACAGCATGTACCCCGCGATCGAAAAGTTCAGGACCAGGTACAGATTCAGGACCACCACGTCCCACGCCAGCAGGGACTGGGGGAAATTCAGGATGCCGATCTTGGGGATCAGGTGCCAGAACCTCTCCGGCCGCCCGAGGTCGACCGTGACGAACAGCAGGCACATCACCATCGCGGAGACAGCCACGAGTTCGCCCAAGATCGCGATTTCCTTGATCGGCTCCCACTGGTAGACGTACGCCGGTATGACGAGCAGAACAGCGGCGGCGGCCACCCCGACCATGAAGGTGAAATTGGAAATATAGAACCCCCAGGACACCTGGTCCCGCATGGCGGTGGTGATCAGCCCGTTGTACATCTGGTTGGCGTACGCGAGAACCCCGATGGTGATAAAGGCCAGGAGAAGGTAGACCCACGTGTAGTAGAGCTTGCTCCCCCGCAGAAGGAGGGTGAAACAGCCCTTGATAAATGCCCAGACTTTCTTCATTCCCGGCCTCCCCCACGGATCACACGGAGTAGAAGTAGTAGAACTTCGGCTGGGTATTCAAATCCTCCTTGAGGATGAACACCCGCTTGTTCTCGATCACGAACCGGATCTCGGACTCCGGATCGAGCAGGTTTCCGAACTTGCGCGCCCCGACAGGGCAGACCTCGACGCATGCCGGGTACTTCCCATCCGCCTCCCGTGTTCGCTGCATGCAGAAGATGCACTTTTCCACTACCCCCACGGGTCTTGGCCGGTTCCCCAGGTAATGCGTGTCGGGGTTCATCTCCGCGGCCGAGAGTCCGGGCTTCTTCCAGTTGAAATGCCTCGCTCCGTAAGGGCACGCCGCCATGCAATACCGGCACCCGATGCACCAATTGTAGTCCACGACCACGATACCGTCGTTTTCCTTCCAGGTCGCCTGGACCGGGCATACCTTGGTGCACGGTGGATTTTCGCACTGGTGGCACTGGACCGGCATGTAGAAATGCCCTTCTTCGGGGACGTTTGCCGGGTTGTAGTACTGCTCTGCGTGCTCCAGGTCCACCCCCCTCTCCTTGTCGAGCCGAAGCACCGTAATCCAGTGGATCTGGGGGTCGCGGGACTGGTTGTTTTCGACAACGCACCCGTAGACGCACCGTCGGCACCCGATGCACCGGGACAGGTCGAGGCCGTACCCGTACAGCACTCCCTCCATGGGAGGAGACGTCTTGACCTTCACCGGCTTGCCGTAGCGGGTGCTGTATTCCTTTTCGAGCCGTGACACGACATCCTGAATCTCGGCCCGACTGAGTTCCCGGAAATTCTTCTGGAAGAACGATTTCCAGACAGCAGCGGACGCATCCTTCTTGGGAAGGGCCAACGCCCCCAACCCCGCTGCCAATCCTTTCAACGCTTTCCGGCGCGTTAGCCGGAATATTCGTTCGTCCCGTGTTTCCTTATCCGGCATGACATTTTCTCCTCGCAAGATAACCGGAACTAAACATCCCGTTTCCTATCGTATGTTTTCGGGCCGTTCGGGGGGCGCCTTCGGCGGAATCGGCTGGAACCGGGGATTGTGCGGATTGTGGCAATGCGCGCACAGCAGGTACTCCTTCCTCCCGTTCCATTCCCCCGTGCGCTTCCCGTGGATGCCCATCCTCCAGTCGCGGTACTTGTCCCCGTGGCACTGACCGCACAACCGGTAGCTGTGATTGAAGTCGATCTGCTCGCCGGACACCAGCCGCAGCTTGTCTCGGTCCTTCAGGTCATGGCAGTCCAGGCACCATCGCTCGTGCTCCGCGTGGTTCTTCAGCTGGATATCCGTGTGCTCCTCCTTGAGCTCCCGGCGCTTCGGGTTCGGAGTTATGTCGGCATGGCACTCGGAGCAGGGGAAGATCCCCTCCGTGAAGGGAGGGGGCGGAACCATGTAATCCTCGGTCTCCGATTTCGGGGGCGTAAGCCAGAACTCCCGACGCCCTGCGTGCCCCGCAACCGCCACGAGCATCACGACCATCGCAACCGCAAACAGGATAAGAATCTGTATCTTTCGATTTCTCATTTCACGGCTCGCCTAGAGTCGAAAACGTCCATCGTGTTCAAACCCCCATCGAACAGACTTTCGATCCCGCCATGCCGCACCCATCGCCTCGCTTCGTCTGTTGTGCAGGACCGGGATGTGGCAAACATGTTCCTTATCCGTACTGCGATGACGGTACGGACCGTATCCTTCGATTTTCCGAAAGAAAGCAATGCCGAAATAACGATAGTAGTTCCTATTATACACGAATCTGCGCTTGCACTCCTTTTTTTTCCCCCGGCCGGACGTCCCCGGTAACCTAACCAATGGGCCCCCTTCCCCGCAGGCCGTCCCGCTTACCCGTCCTGCATCCGCAGGCCCTGGTTTTCCAGGAAATCCAGATACTCGTAGATGATGTTGAAGTGGGAATCCTCCTCGCCCGATAGAAGCTTGAAGAACCTCTTTTCCTGGGGATTTTTCGCATCCTTCGACATCCGGGCGTACATCTCCCGTCCCATCGCCTCGAAGGATAAGGCCCTGCGCATCCCGTCCGCGGCCTCCCCGGAGATGACCTTTTCCTTCCGGATCCGGCTGTGCTCGCGCCGGAACTGGCGCATCCTCGCGTCGTGCGGCGCGGTCGACACCTTGGGGAATCTCCCCCCCTCCTCGAGTTTCCGGGCAATCGCCTGGATGTCCTCCATGTGCTTCGTTTCCATTTGCGCCAGCAGGGAAAACACTTGCTTGGCGAAGGGGTCCGCGCTCTTGGCGGCGGCCGCGGTGAAAAACCGTTTCCCCTCGCTCTCGAACCGCAATGCTCTCTCCAGCGAGCTCGCGAGGCTCTTTTTCCCACCTGTCAGACCGGATTTCTTCATTTTCCTCCCCCCTTCATGAAAACTGGATTGAGGTAGTATTATCCCTCTCCGACCGCCGTTTTTCCACCGCTTTTCCCGCCACCCCGGGGAAGCCTCTCATTCCCCCCGGCCGCCTGCTCCTTCTTCTTGGGACGCCGACCGGCCGCCAGGATCTTCTTTCGGAGGCGGATCGCCTTCGGCGTCACCTCGACCAGTTCGTCCGCGTTGATGTACTCGATCGCGTTCTCCAGCAACATGATTCTCGGCGGGACCAGCCGGAGCGCCTCATCGGCCCCCGCCGCACGGATGTTGGTGAGTTTTTTCTCCTTGGTCGCGTTGACGTCCATGTCCACCGGGCGGGAGTTCTCGCCGATGATCATCCCCTCGTACACACGCTCCCCCTCGCCCAGGAACAGCGTGCCACGCGGCTGCAGATGGTAGAGGGCGTACGCAGTGGTGCGCCCCTCCCGGTCGGCCACCAGCGATCCCGCGACCCGGTCCCGGATGGCGCCCTGCCAGGGTTCGTACCCGTCGAACAGGTGGTTGAGCAGCCCGGTGCCTCGCGTCTCCGTCAAAAACTCCGACCGGAAGCCGATGAGCCCTCGCGAGGAAATCCGGTACTCGATGCGCACCCGCCCCCTCCCCGGGTTGATCATCCTTACCATCTTCGCCCTACGGGCGCCGAGACCCTGCGTGACGGCCCCGAGGTATCCCTCGGGGATGTCGAGGAAGATCCGCTCGACCGGCTCCAGGAGCACGCCGTTCTCGGTCCTCGTGACAACCTCCGGGCGGGAGACGGAGAGCTCGAATCCCTCCCGGCGCATCATCTCGACGAGGATGGCCAGCTGCAGTTCCCCCCGCCCCATGACCGTGAAGGCGTCGGTCCCCGAAAAATCGATCCGGAGCGCCACGTTGCCCAACAGTTCTTTCTCCAGTCGTTCCCGGAGCTTGCGCGATGTGACAAGGCTCCCCTCCTGACCGGCGAAGGGCGAGCTGTTGATCGAAAACACCATGGAAACCGTGGGCTCGTCGACCGCGATTCTCGGGAGCGCGCGCGGGATTTCCGCATCGGACACCGTGTCGCCGATGCTGACCCGCTCTGCCCCGGCCAGCGCGACGATGTCCCCGGCGGAGGCCTCCCGCACCTCCTTTCTCGACATCCCTTCGTAGACGTAGAGCATTGTTGCCTTGACCCGCTCCGCGGCGCCCTCTTGCCCGCACACCGAAACGGATTCCCCCGCCCGGAGGGTCCCGCAGAAGACCCGTCCGACCGCAAGCCGGCCCACATAATCGCTGTAATCGAGGTGCGTGACGAGGAATTGCAGAATCCCTGCCGGGTCCCCGGACGGGGGGGGAATGTGGGAGAGGATCGCGTCGAACAGCGGGCGAAGGTCATGCGACTCCTCCCCGTCCTGACTCCGTGCGGTCCCCACCCGGGCATTCGTGAGCAGGATGGGGAACTCGAGCTGGTCTTCCGTCGCATCCAGATCGATGAACAGATCGTACACTTCGCTGATCACCTCATCGATCCTGGCATCCGGGCGGTCGACCTTGTTCACCGCCAGAACGACGGGAAGCTCCCTCTCCAGCGCCTTATTGAGCACGAAGCGCGTTTGCGGAAGCGGCCCCTCCGAAGCGTCGACGAGGAGCAGGACCCCGTCCACCATCTTGAGCGTCCGCTCCACCTCGCCGCCGAAGTCGGCGTGCCCCGGTGTATCCACGATGTTGATCTTGACGCCGCGGTAGACCACGGAGGCGTTTTTCGCCATGATCGTGATCCCCTTCTCCCGCTCCAGATCGATGGAGTCCATCACGCGGTCCGGAACGGTCTGGTGCTCCCGGAAGATGCCGCTTTGCCACAGCATCGCGTCGACCAGCGTGGTCTTTCCGTGGTCTACGTGGGCGATGATCGCCACGTTCCGGATGGCGTGGGAAGTCATACGGGGCGAATCCGTCACGCGAAGGAACGCTCGAACAGTTCCCGGATGGCCCGGCGGCCGTTCTCCTCGAGCAAGCGCGTTCCGGTCCCCGTGAATCGGGTGCTTCGGACCCTGGGCTCCCCGGCCTCCTTCACTTCCTCCCAATGGTCCTCGGTCCACCGGAACCACCGGTCGGCGTCCTGGTCGAAGACGAAGATCGGCTTGTTGCAGAGCTTCGCGAACTCGGCGCCCCAACCCGTTCCGCCCCGGACGGTTCCGTCCTCCAGGATCTTGCCGATCACGTAGACCTCCTCCCCGGCGTTGACCTGGTACCAGATCGTCTGGAGCACCTTCCGGATCCGGGGGGCGTCCGAATAGGTCCGTTTCATCAGCCGGGAGACGTAGGAGAGGCTCACGTCCCCGTTGCGGAGCTCTTCGCGGGTCAGGACCCGGACCCCCCGGGACCGGGCGATGTCATTTCCTTCGAACGTAAAGTGGGTCTCCTCGACCCCGTACGCTTCCGCCTGGACGCCGAACTCGTATTCGGCCCCGTTGGCGCCTCCGCTGTACAGAATGCTCTCTTCCTTATTCCTCATCGTCCCCTCCCTGCCATGTCAAGCCGGGCAGGAGGCCTACTATAGCACGGCAAGGGACCCCGGCTCACGGATCTCGCTCCGCAGCCTCGGAGGATGGCTGTGTTCGTGGCTCGCCGTGCGATCAACCCGCACGGCTGCGCTCCGGCCTCCGGGGGTCCGTTGCCGAGGAGGCCGTGCATCGAGAGGGTTGATGCGCCGCTTCCGGCGAGGCGCCCGGCCGAAGCGTACCCGCTGCGGTACGGTGAGGGGGGGCAACGAAGCCGGAGTGGATGCAGCAGCCCTCGAATGCCGGGATCTGAGGGAATGGGCCTCCGGAGGCCGGTCTCACTGCGCCCCCGCTCCTTCGGCTTGCTGCGTCCTGTACCGGGGACCCGGGGGAGACGAGCCCACCTTTCCCTACCCCGGGAGGAGAATCGTGGACAGGAAGGGAACGTAGGTGATGACGAGCACGCCCAGGAGCAGGATCAGGAGAAAGGGGACGACCGACCGGTACACCTCCCCGAGGGGGCGGTCGAACCGATAGGCGGAGAGGAAGAGGTTCATCCCCGCCGGGGGCATCAGGAACCCGAGCTCGAGATTCGCGAGGAAGATGATCCCGAGGTGCACCGGGTGGACGTCGAATGCCAACGCAAGGGGGGCGATGATCGGAACGACGACGACGATTGCCGAGAAGATGTGCATGAAGGACCCGACGACAAGCAGAAACATGTTCAGGATGAGGAGGAAGACGTACCGGGAATGGATCGTCTGGCGGACCCACTGGAAGACCGTCTGCGGCACCCCCGCGTCGATCAGGTATCCCGTGAGACCCGTCGCCACCGCGAGGAGGAGGAGGAAGCCCCCCACGAGGCGCGCGGACTCGGTCCCCGCCTCGGGGAACGTTCTGCGCAGGCTGACGTCGCGGTGAACAAACACTTCGACGCAGAAGGCGTACAGGACCGCCATCGCGGCCGTTTCCACCGTCGTGGCGAACCCGCCGAAGATCCCCAGAAGAACGATCACCGGTAAAAGGATGTCCCATTTCGCCTCCCACACCGCACCGCCGAGCTCCGCGAGCGAAAATTGGGTGCGCTTCGCGCCGGAGAGGACCCCTGTCCGCACCGCCCAGCCGGTCATGAGCAGGACGAGGAGGATGCCCGGAAGGATACCGCCGAGGAACATCTTGTCCACCGGGATTCCCGCCACGACCGCGTACAGGATCACCGGCAGGCACGGGGGAAACAGGAGCCCGAGCGACCCCGAGGCCGTGAGAAGCCCGAACGAGAACCTCTCGGGGTATCGTTCCGCGATGAGAGCCGGCAGCAGTATCCCTCCCAGTGCGACGATCGTCACGCCCGACGCGCCGGTGAACGTCGTGAAGAACGTGCAGACCAGCACCGTGACCACGGCGATGGCGCCGGGCATCCAACCCACCATCGCCCGGAAGAGCCGGACGAGACGTTGGGAGGAGTTGCCTGCAGTGAGGATGTACCCCGCGAAGGTGAACAGGGGGATCGTGGCCAGCGTCGGGGAGGTCACGAGCCGGTATATCTCCACCGGGATGGAGGCGAGGGGGACCTGGGAATGCTGGAAGAAAAGAACCGCCAGGCCTCCCAGGGCTGCGAACAGGGGAGCGCCGAGGAACACGGCCGCGGCGAGGACGGCGAGGGAGACCGCGAAGGGGGCGCCCCTGGACAAAAGATCGGATGAAACGACAAGGGCACCTGCCACCGCGAGAACCGCCGTCGCCGCGCGTCCTCCCCAGGTATCGGAGGAAAGCCGAATCAGCCGCCACGCGACCAGGGCGAACCCCATGGGGATCGCCACCTCGGCCAGCCAGACGGGCAGAAGGGAGAGAAGGTACCTGCCGTCTGCCCACTCGATCCTGACAAGGGTGATCCCCGCGTAAGCCAGGAGGAGAGAAACGGACGCGGAAACGGACGCGGAGAAGATCGAGGCAGGCTTCCGGAAGCCCTCCGGGAACAATCCCGCGATCGTCCCGATGGACAGGAGACGCCCATCCCGGGCGGCGATCGCTCCGCCCAGAAATCCGATCCACAGTGTCCCGTGCTGGACGAGCATCGTCGAGCCGGGGATCCCGGTTCGCCAGAGCCACCTGCCGACGATCTCCAGGATCGGCAGAAGAGCCATCGCACAGAGGATCGCGATGGACACCGCGTTTTCCACCCGGTGAAGAAGCGAAACCCCGCCCGCCTCCGGGGGGGGCTTGCTTCCGGTACTCACGGGCGGAGGCACCGAAACGCCCCCCGTCTCCGAGGTCACCGGGTCATCGCCCTTCCCGGGCCAGCGGAACGGCGGAACTCGTCCCGGTACTTCACCACCACGTCGAAGATGTCGGCAGGGATGATCTTCCCCCGGATCTGCGGGTGGATGTCCTCGACGATTTTCCGCCACTCCGCCTCGACCGAAGGGGAAATCTTCGTGATCTTCAGTCCATTATCAACCATCGCCTTCATCGCCTGGTCGTTCAGGTTGCGGATTTCGCGCCGGAGGCGCTCGCTGGCGTTCCGGGACACCTCCAGAATCTTCGGCCTCAGTTCCGCCGGGATATCCTCCCAGGCCCTCTTGTCGATGATCGTGGCTCCGGTGAGCGGCGCCCACTTGAAATCCGCCATGTTCGGGGCAAGGGCGAACCACTGGAAAGCCACCGCGGCAAGGGGCGTCGCGTTGAAAGCATCGATCAGCCCCGTCTGCAGGCCGGGCAGGATGTCGACGACTGAAATCGGCACGGGCCGGAACCCCGCCTTCTTGTAAAGCTGGGTAAGGGGCTCGTCCCCGGCGCCGATATACAGCTTCATGGCCTTCATCTCGGCGGGATGCGTGAAGGGCTCCCTCGCGAAGAAGTATACCCACCCCGCGTCCCCCCAGTTCAGGACGATGTATCCCTTCTCCTCGAGGCGCTTCTCCAGCAGAGGGGAGAGCCGGTCGCGAACGTAGTCGAACTCTTCCTCGGAGGCATACATCATCGGCACGTGCAGGCCGTAGAAGGAACGGTCGAGGAAGGCAAGTCCCATGCCCGTGATCGCAGCGGCGTGGAGCTGTCCCACCCGCATTTTCCGGAGCATCGCGTCCTCGTCCCCGACCACACCGCCGGGATAGATGCGCAGGACGACCGTCCCGCCGGAGATCTTCTTCCACTCCTCTCCCATTCCCTCCAGAACGCGGTGCCAGGACGACCCTTCCGGGGCGATCGTCGCCAACTTGATGATCGTGGGCCCTGCATGCGCCGCGACGCGCAAGAAGAAAAGGAAAAAAAGAACTGCGAAACCCGCCGCCGCCTTATTCCAGAAAGAGTTCATCCACCCTCCTCTCAAGCCATCTCGCCTTGCGCTGTGCGAGGAGATTGGCGAGCCGGAATTCCGGGGCCTCCTTCCGCGCGTCGAAGGCGAGAGCCCGGGAAAGAAGCTCCAGGAACTCCCCCCTGGCCTGCGTTCGCACGGAAACCGTCTCGGCGAACGTCACCAGTGGGGATATCCTCTTCCCGCCGCCGAGCTCCATCGCGCGAGCGAAATGGCGCCTCGCCTCATCCAGTGACCCTCCCATCGCCTCGGGGCGTCCCCCCTCGAACGCAATGAAGTATTCATGGATCGCGCCCTGATCATAATCCTCCTGCAGCGCGAGGGCTCTGCGCATGAGGGTTTCGACCCGGGGCAGGTCCGCAAGCAGGGAAGGATTCATCCCGGAGGTGGAGATCGCGAGACTCCAGGATGCAGCGGTCCAGAAGAGCAGGCGGACGTCCTTCTCTCCCGCCATTGCCGCCGCCGACTCCGGATCCGCATCGATCCGGTCCCGGAAACCGGGGTGCGCCGTCTCGAGGCCCCGCAGGCCATATTCCTTCGCCCGCAGGAAGAGGCGCCTCGCCCTTTCCTTGCCGGCGAGCGCCCGTTTCGGGTCCTCTTCCTCCACCGCATCCTGCCAGACGTACGCCGAAGCGTACTGCGTGAACCCCCGGCAAAGGGAGGCGAGCAGCCCCCGGTGGTCCGGCTGTTGTTCGAGGAGAGCCTCCTCCGCTTTCAGAGCGAACGGAACGGCTTCCCGGACCAGCTCAGGGTCGTCGTCGGACGCAAAGACCTCGCCCCCGGCCGAGATGCTGTCCGCCATCCTCCCGAGGAGGTAGGCCCGGGGCGTGCATCCCACGGAAAACACCAGGAGAAGCAATGCGAATGCCGCCTTCACCGCGCGCAACCTATTTTCCGTTGGATGCCTCCTTCCGGGGACCGTTTCCCAGCGCCTCGCTCACCTTCTGGCCCAGCTCTCTCCGGCGAAAGGGTTTCCGGAGAAATCCTGAAAACCCCGACGCCACGACCTCGCTGATCCTCCCTCTCTCATCGTACCCGCTGGCCAGGACCGCCCGGGCGGAGGAAGAAATACTGCGGATCTCCGCGAACGCTTCTTCGCCGGTCATCCGGGGCATCATCATGTCGAGAAGGACGAGATCGATCTCCCCGCTTTTCTCCCGGTAGAGGTCGACCGCCTCCCTCCCGTCGCAAGCTTCCAAAACGCGATAGCCGAAGGACTCCAGCATGGCGCGGACCATGCTCCTCACGTCGTCCTCGTCATCGGCGATCAGGATGGTGCCCGTCCCGCACAAGGGGAACGTCTCCCCTCTCTCCTCGACGGGCGACTCTCCGACCACGGCGGGAAAGGTTAGGGAGAATGTCGTCCCCTTGCCCACTTCCGAGGTCACACGGATCAACCCGTCGTGGCTCTCCACGATGCCGCGAACCGCCGCCAGCCCCATGCCCCGCCCGACGAACTTCGTCGAATAGAACGGCTCGAAGATCCGCGATGCGGTTTCCGCATCCATCCCGGACCCCGTGTCCGACACCTCGAGCACCAGCTTCCTCCGCGGGGAAAGAGCGTCGGAGCTGACCGCCCTTTCCGTCCCTTCTCCTGCCGACAATCCGCCGGAGGGAATCTGCTCCACGCGAGTCCGGAGGGTAAGAATCCCTCCGTCGGGCATCGCCTCCGCTGCGTTCAGGCACAGGCTCATGATCCCCTGCTTGATCTGGAGAACGTCTGCCAGGATCGTGGGGGCGTCCTCGTCGAGTTCGAGACGCACCTCCACCGACGGGGGAAGGGTCGACTTGAGAACCGGGGTGTCCTCCCGGATGATCCGGTTGATCGAAACGATATCCGGGCTTTGCCTTCCCTGCCCGGCGTACGCCAGGAGCTGCCGCGTCAGTTCCGCAGCCCGACTCCCCATCCGGTCGATCGTGGCGAGATATCCGGTCGTTTCGTCGTTCCCCGCCAGCAGCAGGGAAAGCATCTCCGCCGCTCCGGCAATCCCCATGAGCAGGTTGTTGAATTCGTGCGCCACCCCCCCGGCCAGCA
>JBFKGZ010000037.1:0-22207 GCA_041633075.1 Candidatus Deferrimicrobiaceae bacterium
AACGGCCGCTTCACGCAGTCGATCAGGGCCGTCTTTTCCGTTCCCCGGACCAGGTAGGCGTTATAGGTTGTCCCGAATTCCGTGGGGACGACAATGTCGAAGACCGTCAGGCCGGGGTCTTTTGCCCCCACCCAGTGGACGTTTTCCGCCAGCGATACCGTTTCCGTTGCTTTTTTGGTCACTTTTAGTCCTTTACCTCCTCGAAGTCTTCCTTGCCGACGCCGCACAATGGGCAGCACCAGTCATCTGGAAGATTCTCGAAAGGGGTCCCGGGTTTCACGCCGCTGTCGGGGTCTCCCACGGCGGGATCGTACACATACGCGCACACCTTGCATCTCCACTTGGTCGCTTTGCCCATAGCGGCTCTCCTTTCAGATAAGGGGAAATGGATACAAGTATAGCGTCAGCGGCGAAGAAATTGCAATATTGCGCCGGCGACCTTGTCGGGGCTATCCGGCCCCCGCACGAAGCCGCGGGAGCGCAGGCGCAGCCACTCGCCTTCCGGGAACCCGGGCGGGGCGAGCGCGAGGCCCGGCTTCACCATCCCCACCCGGACGTGCGGGTCAAGGATCGTTTTCCACGCCTGCGCCTGGTGCGCGAGGGCCAGCTTGGAGAGGCAGTAGGGGAGGTAGCCTGGCCACATTCGTGCCGCACCCGCATCCCCCAGGAAAAGGACCGCTCCGCGGGGAGCCGCCCGGAGGAGAGGGAGAAACGCCTGGGTGAGAAGAAACGGACCGCGCAGATTGACGGCGAACATTTCGTCCCAGTCGCGGGCCCTTACTTCCCCGGCCGGCGTGCGGCGGAAGACCGCAGCATTATGGACAAGGAGGTCCAGGCGTTTGAAATCCCTTTGGATCGTCGCGGCAAGGCGGGAAATTCCCCCGGGGTGGAGGAGGTCCAAGGGAACCGCTCTCCCGCCGATCTCCCGTGCGAGGGACCGAGCCTGCCCGCGCGAGGTACGGTAGGTGAGTACGACGGTGAATCCCTCGCGGGCAAGCCTTCCGGAAATTGCCGCGCCGATGCGCCGGCCTCCTCCGGTGACCAGCGCGACCTTTTCCCCGGAACGGATCATTTCAGCTCGATGAAATCATCCGAGGGGGATCCGCAGACGGGGCAAACTTCGGGCGGTTCGTCGGCCTTGTGGATGTAGCCGCATACGGTGCATTTCCATCTTCTCATCGGTTGCCGGCTCCTCGGGAAGCTCCGTCCTGCCCTTATAACACAAACGAAAAAGAGGGATAAAGAACGCGGCGCTCCCGGACCTGCCGTTTATAATGGATGGCATGAGGCCCGGCGGAAAATCCCTGGTCGAAATTCCCTACGTCGCCGTCGACGTGGAAACCACGGGCCTTGCCCCTTCGGACGGGCACCGGGTGTGCGAGATCGCGCTCCTCCGGTTCCTGCGCGGTACCGTGGTGGACTCGCTCGTCTCCTTCGTGAACCCGCTGCGGCCGATCTCCCCGGGCGCATCTGCCGTCAACGGGATCACGGACGACATGGTGGTCGGCGCGCCCACGTTTCCGGACCTGTTTCCCCGGATCTTCGCTTTCCTCGGGGAGGACACGACCGTATTCCACAACGCCCCGTTCGACCTGTCGTTTTTACGGATGGAGGCAAGGCTCGCCGGCGGAGAGTGGCCGGGGAACCCCGTCATCGACACGCTGACGCTCGCCCGGCGCACCCGCCTCTTTCGCGATCACTCCCTTTCCGCGATCTGCGGACGGCTGGGAATCGGTGCGGCGTTCCACCGTGCGGAGGCGGACGCGTACGCTGCGGGAAAACTGCTGCTGGCCCTCGCGGCGGGAGAAAAACTCGGCCCGGGGCAGGATCGCGCGGGATAACCGGCGCGATGATCAGCGCCCCCCTACTTGCCCGGGCGCCACTTCCCCCCGGCTTTCCAGGCGATGTAGTTCCGCCGGAATTCCTTCTCCAAGGCCGCAACGAACTCGGCCCGGTGATCGTAGAGACGCCGTAAAGGACGCCTCTTCACGCGTTCCAGAACATACGCCGTCAGCAAGGGCATCGCCACCGTGGAATCGAGGTAGCAGACGACGGCGTCGGGGAGCCGGTCCGGGTCGACCTTCCCCCAGGATACCGCCTCGGAGGGCGTGGCCCCCGAAAGGCCGCCCGTATCGGGACGGGCGTCGGTGACCTGCAGGAAAAAGTCGTGCCCCTTCTCCTCGATTCCCAGGACTTCCTGCAGCTGCGGCTCGGTCTGGAGCACGAAGTTCTTCGGGGAGCCCCCGCCAAAGATCAGGACCGCGCTCTTTCCCTTTCCCCTCTTGGCGGCGTGTACGATCCCCGCAGTCTCGTTCACGTCCACCGATACGTCGAACACCGTCCCCTTCCCGAACAGGCGCATCGCGGCGACGTTCATGCCGATGGAGGAATCGCCGGGGGACGATGTATACACGGGGACCCCGCAGCGGTAGGCTGCCGCGAGGACGCTCACCTCTCCCAACCCGAGTTTTTTCTCCCGCTCGGCGACGTACCGCCCGATCCGGAAGTGGAATTCCGCCGTGCCCATCTCTCCCTGGAACTCCTCCTCTTCGAGCACCCGCCGGAAGAAGGCATCGGTGTCGAGGAGCACCTCGTAGGCGAACAGGATGTCGTAGATCCGGACGACTCCCTCCTCCTGGAGAACCGTGTCGTCGAGAAACGGGGACCCCGCGTGCATCTTCATCCCGAGCCCGAAGTGCACATCGTGGTAGAGGTTCGCCCCGGTCGAGACGATCCAGTCGACGAACCCGGCCCGCATCAGCGGCACGATGCAGGACATCCCCAGCCCGGCGGGGACGAGTGCCCCGGAAAGGGAAAGGCCGACCGTGACGTCGGGCTGGAGCATCTTCTCCGCATACAGCTTTGCGCCTTCCCGCAGCCTCCCCGCATTGAAGGCCAGGAAGTGGTTGTCCATGAGATCCACCGCCCCGATCCCCTTCGTGATCGGGGGAGGGAAAATCCTTGCCCCCCGGAGAAAATGCCCCTGTTTTTTCCCCATCCCCTGTCCTCCTCGCTCGCGAACGGGCACCTTAAGGAAACGGCCGAACCGCCGATTGTTCCGTCCGTGGAAAGGGTTGACCGCATTATACCCCCGGTAGGCGGCTCCTCTCACAATTTTCGCCCTCGCCTTTCCCCGCGATATAATCAACCCGTGCCCGACCGCAGAGCGACCGAAAAGGCGGAGATCTCCGCCATTTACGAAGTGGGGAAGATCCTCACCTCCACGCAGAACCTCACGAGGGGACTGGGAACTTCCCTGCGCACCCTTCAGAGCCTGCTTGCCTTCGACCGCGCGGCGATCCTCCTGCCTGACCCCGGCACGCGCGAGATCCGGATGGAGGTGTCCGCCGGCTACTCGGCCGAGGAACGCGCACGCGCACGCTACGTTTGGGGGGAAGGCGTCATCGGGAAGACGATGAAGTCCGGCGGGCCTACCGCCATCCCCGACGTGCGGCAGGAGCCGACCTTCCTGGACAAAACGCGGGCTCACGGAAAGGCGCCCGCGAAGCCCCTTGCCTACATCGCGGTGCCCATCAAGATCGGGAACGAGGTCCTCGGAGTACTGGCCGCCGAGAGGATCGGGCGGGCACGTACCCAGGCGCTGGAGGCGGACGCGCGCACGCTCACGGTCATCGGGTGCCTCATTGGCCAGGCGCTGAAGATGCACGCGGCGATCGACCGGTTGCAGGAGGAGTTCCAGCGGCAGCGGCAGGAGTTCGAGAAGAAGATTCGCAAGACCTACCGGATCGAGAACATCGTCGGCCAGAGCAAGCGGATGCAGGAGGTCTTCGGCCAGGTGGTGAGCGTCGCCCCCTCCCGCGCCACGGTTCTTCTGCGCGGCGAGAGCGGAACCGGCAAGGAGTTGGTCGCGCGCGCCATCCACATGGCGAGTCCCCGGGCCGACCGTCCGTTCATCACGGTGAACTGTGCTGCGCTGCCCGAGACGCTCCTGGAGTCCGAACTCTTCGGCCACAAGCGGGGATCGTTTACCGGCGCCGTCGACGACCGCAAAGGACGGTTCGAACTGGCGTCCGGCGGGACGATTTTCCTCGACGAGGTAGGCGACATCCCCCTTCCCACCCAGGTGAAACTGCTGCGCGTCCTGCAGGAGCGGAAATTCGAACGGCTCGGGGACAGCCGGACCATTTCGGTGGACGTCCGCATCATCGCCGCCACGAACGCGGACCTGGAGCGGCTCGTCGAGGAGGGGCGGTTCCGGGAGGACCTGTTCTACCGGCTGCACGTGATTCCCATCTTTCTCCCCCTGCTCAGGAACCGGCGAGAGGACATCATCCCGCTCACGGAGCACTTCCTGGAGCGGTTCAACACGGAGCACGGCAAGGGGGTCTCCTTCACACCCGAGGCGCTCGACGTGCTGGTTGAGCGCCGGTGGCAGGGGAACGTGCGGGAGCTGGAAAACCTGGTGGAACGGACTGTGGTGATGGCGAAAACCTCCTTCGTCGGCGTCCAGGACCTCCCGCGGGCGATTCGCCTGGGAGCGGGGGCGGCAATGCCCGAGGGACGCCGCACCCCGGAGGGCTCCACCGCGCAGACCCCCTCGGGTCGGGGGGAAATTCCTCCCTTCCCGTCTTCCCGGGCAGATCATCTTCGCGCCCTGGAGAAGGACGAACTCCGGAACGCACTCGAGTCGACGGGGTGGGTGATCGCGCGGGCCGCGAAAATCCTCGGCTGGACGCCCCGCCAGGTCGCCTACAAGATGAAGAAGCACTCCCTCAAGTCCCCCTGGAAATAGGCATCCCCGTCCGCTTCTCCACCGCAGGCCCATCGCGGCTACCCCTTCGCGGCCCTGATGCAATGCCCTTCATATTTGTCTCCAATACAACATTAATGTAGGAAAATGGGGTTCTCCTGCGCGGGGCCCCGAACCCCTTCGGCTCTCGCTATTCCTTTCCTACCATGAGTTTCCAGGCTCCCGGCGCCTGCGGGTTCCGGGTTGGCACGCCTTCTGCTCTGCCGGTGCCTGACACATACCTGGTTTCTCAAGGAGGAAGGCAATGCGAAACATCACAAACAAAGGAATAGCAAGGAGGTCCGCAAAGCTGATCCTATTGGTGTTGCTCGCGGCATCCGCGGCGGGATTTTTCTCGGGAGCATCCGCGGAAGAGACGCAAGGGCCGTCCGTAAACGCCGATGTTACGGTCGCCAGCAAGTATGTCTGGCGGGGGCTCACCCTGACCGACGACCCGGTCCTCCAGCCGTCCCTGACGGTGGATTACAAGGCATTGAGCCTGAACCTGTGGGGGAACACGGACCTGACGGACGTAAACGGCACCCCGGGAGAAATGAACGAACTGGATTACACCCTCAGCTACTCCTTTTCCGTGAACAGGGTACATCTTGCCATCGGTGTGATCCAGTACACCTTCCCCCACACCACCTTCGAGCCGACGACGGAGATCTACGGATCCGCAGGGCTGGATATGCCGCTTTCCCCCACGGTTACCCTCTATTACGATTCCGACGAGGTGGGAGGATTGTACGGAACCCTGAGGCTAAGCCACAGCTTCTCTCTGGGGGATGTGTACGGGGGGATCTCTCCGAGCCTGGATCTGTCAGGTTCCATCGGATACGCCACGAGCAACTGGAACGAAGGGTACTACGGAGTGAACAGCTCGGGGCTCGTGGACCTTCTTCTGACTGCGGCGCTGGCCATCCCCATCGACGAGCATCTGTCGATCGGACCGTTCATCAGCTTCTCGCAGGTCGTAGACAGCGACCTGCAGGACGCGGTCGCAGATGACAATGCCGCATTCTTCGGCGCCACCTTGTCCTACGCCTTCTGATCGCGGGCGGCGTCCCTTCGGCGACAAACGACGATGAATTCCGGGTCCCGCCCCGTCGGCGGGCAGGAAAGGAGTGCTTCCATGATGCGATTCATAAACGGGAAACGGGTCCCGATCCTGGTTTTTCTCATCACCCTCCTCGTCGCGGCCGGGATCGCCGCGACGGGCCTGGCCGAGGAGGCGGCGGCGTCCGCTCCCCTGGGCCCGACCCCGGCCGAGGTCCAGAAGAACCTGGACTTCGTCTGGACGCTGGTCGCGGCGTTCCTGGTGTTCTTCATGCAGGCGGGGTTCGCGATGGTCGAGTCCGGGTTCACCCGGGCGAAGAACGCGGTCAACATCATGATGAAAAACCTGATGGACTTTTCCGTGGGATCGATCGCCTTCTTCCTCATCGGGTTCGGGATCATGTTCGGAGCCAATCCCAGCGGATGGTTCGGGACAAACGGCTTCTTCCTCTCCGACTTCGCCAAGGACGCAGACAAGTGGCTCTACGCCTTCTGGATATTCCAGGCCGTCTTCGCCGCCACAGCCGCCACCATCGTCTCGGGAGGCATGGCGGAGCGGACGAAGTTCTCCGCGTACCTTTTTTACAGTGCCGTGATCACAGCCTTCATCTACCCGGTATTCGGATCGTGGGCCAGGGGAAGCCTGTACCACGGCAACGGATGGCTGGAGAAGCTCGGGTTCATCGATTTCGCCGGCTCCACCGTCGTCCACTCGGTGGGCGGATGGGCCGCCCTCTGGGGGGCGATCATGCTCGGGCCGCGAAAGGGCCGGTACACGAAGGAGGGGAAGGTGGTCGCCATCCCCGGCCACAGCATTCCGATGGCGGCAATGGGGGTCTTCATCCTGTGGTTCGGGTGGTTCGGGTTCAACCCGGGCAGCACGACCGCAGGCAACGCCGACATCGCCCGGATCGCGGTGAACACGAACCTCGCCGCGGCGGCGGGAGCGATCGCGTCCCTGATCACCGCGTGGATCATCTTCAAGAAGCCGGACGCGGGCATGAGCCTGAACGGGACGCTGGCGGGACTCGTGGCAATCACCTCGCCGTGCGCCAACGTGACGCCCGTATACTCGATCCTCATCGGGGTGATCGCGGGCTTCGTCGTCGTCCTCTCCGTGCTCTTCTTCGACCGGATCCGCGTCGACGACCCGGTGGGCGCCATTTCGGTCCACGGGGTCTGCGGGGCGGTCGGGACCCTCTGCGCGGCCGTCTTTCATGAGGAAGGCTTTACCATGTCACAGCTTGGCGTCCAGACGCTGGGCGTTGCCGCTGCCTTCGTTTGGGTAAGCGTTACAGCCGGGCTCCTCTTCTTCCTCCTGAAAAAGACCGTCGGCCTCCGGGTGAGCGAGGAGGAGGAGATGGACGGCCTGGATTACCACGAGCACGGCAACACGGCATACCCCAACTTCCAGCTGGTCGAAAAGAGGTAGCCCCCCATGAAGAAGATCGAGGCGATCATCAAGCCGTTCAAGCTCGAGGAGGTCAAGAACGCGCTCCAGGAGATCGGCGTGTCCGGCATGACCGTCACGGAAGTGAAGGGGTTCGGTCGCCAGAAGGGACATACCGAGGTCTACCGCGGCGCCGAGTACCTGGTCGAGTTCATTCCAAAGCTGAAAATGGAGACGACGGTGGCGGCCGACACGGTTCCTTCGGTTCTCGAGAGAATCCTCACCTCCGCCCGCACCGGAAAGATCGGCGACGGGAAGATCTTCGTCTTCGACGTGGAGGAGGTCGTGCGGATACGCACGGGAGAACGGGGCCGGGAAGCCCTGTAGAAAGGGCCGGTCGGCCCGTTCTACCACCCGGCCGCGCTCAGGAGAAAAAGCCAGCCGGAGATCGTGACGGCCGAGACCGCGGTAGACAGGACGATGATCGTGCCGGCCAGGTCCGTGTCCCCCTTGAGCTGCGACGCCATCACGTAGGTGACCACAGCAGCCGGACACCCCATCATGATCACCCCCACACGCAGGTCCTCTCCCGTGAGGCCCAGCCACCGATAAACGGCGACCGCCAGTGCCGTCAACAAGATTACTTTCATCCCCGTAGCCAACGCTGCGAGACGGAATCCCGAACGGGCTTTCTCGAGGGAGAAGGCCCCTCCCAGGCAGAGAAGAGACAGCGGCAGCGTGGCCGAGGAAAGGATCGAAAGCGTCCTGTCCGCCAGCAGGGGAAGGGGAATCTTGAACAGGCTCCAGAGAATTCCGATGAAGCAGGAGAGGATGATGGGATTGATGGCAAGCTGGTACGCGACCTGCCGCGCGTTCTCCCGGCCTCTCTGTTTTTCGTTGCCGTGCGGGGTGACGAGGGCGACGACCGCGAGGGAGTTGATGAGCGGAACCATGAAGCCCAGAAGGATCCCGGCCTTCGTAAGGCCGATGTCCCCCACCGCGGAGAAAACGATCGGCAGCCCCATATAGGCCAGGTTCCCCCGGACCGTCGCCTGGACGAACGAGCCGCGCTCCCCGGGCGTGATGGCCATCTTCCGGGAGAGAAGGGTGGCCACGAGGAACGTGGCCACGGTCGCTGCGTATCCGCCGATGACGAGGTGTGCGTTGAACGCCTCCCGGAAATTCGAGGTGCCGATCTTGTAGAACAGGAGAGCGGGGAGCAGAAAGTAATAGACGAGCCGGTTCGCCGTGTCGATAAAGGGCTCCTCGATGAACCGGAGCCGGCGGGCTGTGGCACCGATGGCAACCACGAGGAATACCGGCAGAACCGCCTGCAGGATCTCCATCCTTATCCTCTCCGCACGAACAACGGGCGACCTGCAGAAGCAGGGCCGCCCGTCTCGAATCGTCCTGACGTCTCGCTGTCCAGCCGCAGAAGGCTCCCGGCGCTACCTCGCCACCGGCCCGCGTATCGTTACGAGATAGTCGATGATCACCCGGGCTTCCTCATCGGTAATCGGGCAGCCGTTTACCTTCTGCATCCGCGTCACGTCCTCGGTCCACCCCTTCCGGGTCTTGTTCTTTCCCAGAGGGCGGCTGAGCGGGTGGCAGATGGAGCACTTCGCTTCGAACAGCGCCTTCGCCTTCACGTCGTCGAGAGTCCCCGCGGGGGCCGTCTCCACGCCGCCGCGCCCTCCGTGATGTTCTCTCCCGTGCGATTCGCTGACATCGTCTGCTCCCCGCCGAGCAAGGCGGGTCGGCTCGACCGCAAAGGAGGAAGCAGCGGCCAGCAGGAACGCAGTTACCAGGACCGCACCAAACCGTTTGTTGTTCATCGTCTCTCTCCTGTGTCTGCGCCTGCGGTCACTTCCCGTGGGCCGACGAAAGGTATTCGAGAATCTTCCCGGCATCCTCGTCGGAGATCCAGTCCGCCTTCTTCCCCTGCATTTCCTTGATGATAGACGCCCACTTCTCCCGGGTCTCCGCAAGAGCCGTGGACCGGTCGAGGCCGTGGCAGACGCTGCACTTCTGTTCAAAAAGTATCTTCCCCTCCTCCACGGCGGATACCGCGGGGATCGGGGCCGGGGGCTTCGGCTCCTCTTTTTTGGCGCACCCGGAGACGGCGGCAACCGCCAGCAGGACGGCAAGGAACGGAACAACGGCGCGCAAGCGCATGGAAAATATCCTCCTGTCAGGGATGAGATGGCTTTCATCTTACTCCCGCCATGGCATCGACTCAACCGGAATGGGGGAGGAAAGTGGTTGTCTGCTATGATGAAGGGACAGCGAACGGGAAAGGGAACCCCCGAAATGATCCGTGTCCGCATGCCGCAGAAGAACAAGGAACTGGAGATCCCGGGCCCGAAGAGGGTCATGGACATTCTGGCCGCCGCGGGCGTCCGCCCCACCACGGTCCTTGTCACGCAGGGAAAGAGACTGCTCACCAAGGACCAGCACGTGGAAGACGGCGAGACCGTTGACATCATCTCCGTCGTCTCCGGAGGATAACCGGTGAAGTGCAAGCGATGCAGGATCGCCGCCGCCGCGGTCGACCTGCCCAGCCATCACTCCGCCTTTTGCCCCGACTGTTTCTTCGTGTTCTTCCGCCGCCAGGTCGAGGAAGGGATCCGGAAGTTCTCCCTCCTCGATCCGCGCGACCGCGTGCTCGTCTGCGTCTCCGGGGGCAAGGACAGCCTCGTCCTCTGGGATATCCTCATGGAGCTCGGGTACGAAACGGAAGGGCTCTACATCGACCTGGGGATCGACGGGTATTCGGACCGTTCGCGGGAGAAGGTAATGGCTTTCGCCGCCGCACGGGGAAAGGAACCCATCGTCGTGGATCTGCGCCGGGAGGGAGTGCCGATTCCCGAAGCGGCGAGGAAAAGCCGCAAGGAGGAGTGTGCCGTCTGCGGGACGGTGAAACGGTACTTCTTCAACCGGGTCGCGGCTTCCCGGGGGTTTTCCGTGGTCGCCACCGGCCACAACCTCGACGACGAGTCCGCCAGGCTGCTGGGGAACCTGCTGCACTGGCACCGGGAACACCTGGACCGGCAGCATCCCCTCCTGCCCGAGGCGGGCGTGGGGCTGGTCAGGAAGGTCAAGCCGCTTTGGCGGGTGAGCGAGATGGAGACGGCGGCATACGGGTTTCTGAAGGGGATCGATTACGTGACCGAGGAGTGCCCGATGAGCGAGGACGCCACCTCCCTCGTCTACAAGGAAGCCCTGTCCCTGATCGAGGAGAAGATGCCCGGGACCCGGAGCAAGTTCTACCGGGGATTCCTCCGGGGAAACGGAAAACCGCACGAAGGAGAAAGGGGAAAAGGGATCGGAAAGAACGGAGTGGAGGATGGGGAGGAACCCGGACATTGCTCCGTGTGCGGGGCACCGACGTATGTGGAGACGTGTGCCTTCTGCCGCCTCAAGGAGAAGGTGGGGAAAGGAGCAGCCCGCTGACGCAGGGCAGGAAACCGGGGGGCGCGCTGCGCGCGGGGGAGGAGGTGATCCTCGTCAGCCCGAAGGGGGAGGAGCACATGATCACCCTCTCTCGGGGAAAGCCCTTCGGGACCCACAAGGGAAACATCCTCCACGACGACATCATCGACAAGCCCGACGGCAGCCGCGTCTGGACAGCGATGGGGGCCGAGTACCGGGCCTTCCGGCCTACGTTCAACCAGTACGTCATGAACCTCAAGCGGCACGCGCAGATCATCTATCCGAAGGACATCGGCCCCATCCTCCTGTGGGCAGACATCTTCCCCGGGGCCATGGTCGTGGAGGCGGGGATCGGCTGGGGGGCGCTCGCGATCAAGCTGCTCGAGGCCGTGGGGCCCTCGGGCCGCCTCGTATCGTACGAGGTGCGGGAGGACTTCGCCGTCAGCGGCGCCCGGACGGTGAAGCGGTTTCTGGGGGAATGCCCGAACCACGAGATCAGGGTGCGCGACATCTACGAGGGGATCGAGGAGCGGAACGTGGACCGGATCGTGCTGGACCTGCCGGAACCTTGGCACGTGGTCCCTCACGCCGCGCAGGCGCTCGTGCCGGGGGGAATTCTTCTCTCCTACCTCCCCTCGACGATTCAGGTAAAACAGATGGTCGACCGGGTCGAGGAACAGGGAGGGTTCACCACCCCGGAGGTGTTCGAGGTTACCCACCGCCCCTGGCACGTCAAGGGGCAGTCCGTCCGGCCCGTCCAGTGGATGTTCTCCCACTCGGCGTTTCTGATCGCATGCCGGAAAATCTCCTGACAGTCCGGGGACGTTGCTGAACTTTACTAGTCCGGGGACGTTGCTACACTTTCCAATGGTTCTTCCCCAAACGCGTTTTTGACGTTACGAAGCAGATATGCTCCCCCCGAACGGCTTAGTCCCAGCCACGAGCAAACAGCTTTCACCGGCATTCCTTTTTCAACAACAGATATGTGGAGAGTCATTTTCCGGGCGTTCACGGAAGTCCGATCGCGTCTATTGAAAAGGAAATCGGGCGTTATGCCGAATTCGATGCAGCATCGGTCAACAATCTTCATGAACTCGTTCGGAATACTTTCCGCTTCCGGCATCAACGGGAAAATTTCCCCCGGGGTCGACGCAACCGGTTGGGAATCATAAACGTGCTCCCGCCAATCGGCAGACTGCTCCGGATCCGCCCCTATTTTCAAAAAATCGAGGTATTGGGAAAACGCTTCCGTTTCCCCATGGCACGCGAAAAAATCGTAAATCTCCGGAAATTCTTTCCAGGGAAAATCTTCCGATCGTCTGATGTCAAAATGGCTGGTCCATGGATACTCCGATAGGTGTTCCAGGGATGAGACGATCCCCGCTCGTATTGGGTTTAGATGAATATACCGAATCAATTCCAACAGATAACGCGCAGAATCGATGAGGGATGATCTATACCGATTCTGGAAAAGGTGCCCCGCCCGATCGTATTTTCGATTGAAATAACTTGCGTATCCCGTCATTACACACCGCATGAACCCGGACAAATTTCCTTTGCTGCTGAAGAATATCAGATGAAAATGATTGGGCATAAACGCCCAAGCAAGGCAGGATGCCTCGAATTTTTCAATGTTTATGCAAATCCTTCGGCGCAACTCGCCCTTGTCCCGGTCGTCCAGGAAGATCTTCCTTTTTTCGATCCCTCTCGCGTACACATGATGAAATGCTCCGGGAAAATCTATGCGCGAATCCCTTGGCATGACGAAATTCCTAGCAATACACGGGCCACAATCGTTTAGGATCGGTGCGGAAAGGGGGTCTGGGAAGCAGATTACGTAAGGGAAACTTAGGGGGATTAAAAAGTTTAAGAACGTCCCCGTTTTGAAAAGAAGTCGAATGTCCGGGAGAGACCCTCGGGGAACGGAACCGTCGGCTCGTACCCCAACAGATCCCTCGCGAGGGAGATGTCGGCCAGGGAGTCGCGGACGTCCCCCGGGCGCGGCGGTTCGAAGCGAGGGGGGACGCGGCCGCCCGCGAGCCCATAGATGATCTCCAGGATCTCCAGCAGAGAGACGCGCACCTCACAAGCGACATTGAAAACCTTCCCGCAGGCGTCTTTCGGTGCCTCGCACGCCAGGAGGTTCACCCGCACCACGTTGTCGATGTAGGTAAAGTCGCGGGTCTGGAGGCCGTCGCCGTAGACGGTAGGGGCCGTCCCCGTCAGCACGGCGGTGATGAACCGGGGGATCACGGCCGCGTACGTCGACGCCGGGTCCTGCTTCGGCCCGAAGACATTGAAATACCGCAGAGAAACCGTTTCCAGGCCGTACACCTCGTAAAAAATCCGCATATAGTGCTCGCCGGCAAGTTTCTGGGCGGCATAGGGGCTCTTCGGGTTCGGCGTCATCGACTCGCACTTGGGAAGCTGGGGCGTGTCGCCGTAGGCGGAAGAAGAAGCGGCAAAGATTACCCTTCGGACCCCGGCGTCCCTCGCCGCAACGAGGAGGGAAAGCGTTCCCCCCACATTGATCTCACTGGACAGGACCGGATCCGCGACGGAACGGGGGACCGAGGGGAGAGCACCCTGGTGGAGTACGTATTCGACTCCCTCCGCGGCGGATCGGGTGAGGGCTAGGTCCCGGAGATCCCCCTCGACCAGCTCGTAGGCATCGCCATACCGCTCCGCAAGGCCGGCCAGGTTCTCCCGGTTCCCCGTGAGAAAGTTGTCCAGGACCCGGACCCGATGCCCGGCTGCAAGAAGACTTGCGACCAGATTCGAACCGATGAACCCCGCGCCACCTGTCACCAGGTACATGTACCCTCCTCCAACAATACCGGGACGTTGCCGAACTTCCCCCTGTATCGCGACGCAATCCCGGGCAATCCTTTTTTGCAGTTCAACAACGTCCCCGAACTGTACCGAGGGGTCAGAGCTTGATGATCTTGTTCCCGTTCTTCCCCTTGAGGGCGTTGCGGGAGTCGACGACCACCTTCGATTCGCGCGCGACCAGCCGGTAGTCGAAATCGCTGTGGTCGGTCACGACCACCACGCAGTCGGCTTTTTTGAGTGTCGCGGCCGAAAACGGCTCCGCCTTCATACGTATGCCGTGCTCCCTGAGGACCGGCACGTGGGGGTCGCAGTAGGAAAGTTTCGCCCCCTTCTTCGAGAGAAGCTGAAGGATGTCGAATGCCGGGGACTCGCGGACGTCGCTGATGTCCTTCTTGTACGCGACACCCAGGATAAGCACCTTCGCCCCGTTGACCGATTTTTTGAACCGGTTGAGGGCGTCGACAACCTTGCCGACCACAAAGTGGGGCATCTGCCCGTTGATCACCCCGGCCAGCTCGATGAAGCGGGACTCGAAGCCGAACTGCTTTGCCTTCCACGACAGGTAGAACGGATCCAGGGGGATGCAGTGCCCCCCGATCCCCGGGCCGGGGTAGAACGGCATGAACCCGAACGGCTTCGTCTTCGCCGCGTCGATCACCTCCCAGACGTCGATCCCCATCCGGTTGCACATGAGGGCGATCTCGTTGACCAGCCCGATGTTGACCGAGCGGAAGGTGTTTTCCAATAGCTTCACCATCTCCGCCACCGTGGCGGTGGAGACGGGGTGGACCCGCTCCATCACGCCGGTGTAGAGGGCCGCTGCCATCTTCGTGCACCGCGGCGTGGCCCCCCCGACCACCTTGGTGATGTTCTGCGTGCTGTATTGCGGGTTGCCGGGATCGACGCGCTCCGGGGCGAAGGCGAGAAAGATGTCCCTGCCCACCTTGAACCCCTTCTCCTCGAACATCGGCACGAGGAGTTCGCTGGTCGTCCCCGGGTAGGTGGTGCTCTCCAGGACGATCAGCATGTTCCGGTGGATGTATTTCGCCACCTGCTCCGCGGCGTTCACGACGTAGGAGAGGTCCGGGTCTTTCGTCTTCCGGAGCGGCGTGGGAACGCAGATATTGACGGTATCCGCCTCGGCCAGGGCCGAGTAGTCGGAGGTCACCCGCAAGAGCCCGTTCTCCATCCCGCCCCGGATCGACTCGGAAGGGACGTCGTCGACGTACGAGTTCCCCGAGCGGATCGCCCGGATCTTTGTGCCGTCGGAGTCGATCCCGATGACCCGGATTCCCGCGGCCGCGTATTCGATCGCCAGCGGCAATCCCACGTACCCCAGACCGATGACCGCGGCCGTGAAATCCTTTCGCTTGAGACGGGCGAGAAGATCGTCCTGCAAGAAAACCTCCGACATCGGAAAACCTCCGGTTTAGGCCGTTTTCCCCTTCTTGAGCTCTGCGATCAGCGCGGGCACCGCCTTGAACAGGTCGCCCACCAGCCCGTAATCGGCCACCTGGAAGATGGGAGCCTCCTCGTCCTTGTTGATGGCGACGATCACCTTGGAGTCCTTCATCCCCGCCAGGTGCTGAATGGCGCCGGAGATCCCAAGAGCGAAGTACAGCTCCGGGGCGACGATTTTTCCCGTCTGCCCGACCTGCCAGTCGTTGGGTGCCCATCCCGCGTCGACCGCCGCGCGGGTCGCACCGATGGCCGCATGGAATATATCGGCAAGTTCCTCGACGAGCTTGAAGTTTTCTGGATCCTTGATCCCCCTGCCCGCGGAGACGACGACCCGCGCCTCGGTGAGCTCCGGCCGATCGGATTTTGTTTCCTCCCGGCCGACGAACACGGTGCCGCCCGCGTCCGATGCCAGGGACACTCTGGCGACGGGCGCCTTCGCATCGGCTTTCGGGGCCGGGTCGAAGGCGGTCTGACGCACTGTGAACAGGAGCGGACTGCCCATGAGCTCTACCGTGCCGATGGCGTTCCCCGCGTACAAGGGCCGGCGGGCGAGCAAACGGTCCTCTTCCTTGACTAGATCCGTAATATCGCTGGCCAGCGGGGCGTCCAGGAGACCGGACAGGCGGGGCATGAAGTCCTTCCCGAAGGTGGACGCCGGCGCCAGGACCGCTGCGTACCCCCTCTCCTTGACCACCTGGGCCACCGCCGGGGCGTACGCGGCGGCAAGGTACCGCGCGAACCCTTCGGCCTCCGCCAGGAGAATGGTCCGCACGCCGTAGTCGGCCACAGTGTCGGCCAGCGCCTGTACCTCGTGCCCGAGAACGAGGGCGTCCACCTCGCCGCCGATCAGTCCCGCGAGCGTCTTCGCCGCCGTCAGTGTGGACAGGGTCGTCTTCCGGAACGCCCCTTCCTGGTGCTCGACCACGACCAGTATATCCGCCATATCGCCTGTTCCTCCCGGAGAATCGTTTCCTGCCTGGACCGTGGGCGGCATGCCCGGGATCAGAGGACCTTCGCCTCGTTCCTTAGCTTGTCAACGAGCTCCGCCACATCGGCCACCTTTTTGCCCCCCGCGCGCTCCTTGGGGGGTGCCAGAGAGAAAAGACGCACCTTCGGTTCCATGGGGACCCCTAGCGAATCCGCCGGGATGACCTTCATCTCCTTTTTCTTCGCCTTCATGATTCCCGGAAGCGACGCGTAGCGCGGCTCGTTCAGGCGCAGGTCCGTCGTGATGACCGCCGGCAGCGTCACCCCGATCGTCTCCAGGCCGCCGTCCACCTCACGGGTGACGTTGGCCTTCTTCCCGTCCTCGGAGAACTCGATCTTCGACCCGAAGGTCGCCTGCGGCAGGGAGAGAATCGCCGCCAGGATCTGTCCCACCTGGTTGTTGTCGTCGTCGACGGCCTGCTTCCCCATGATGACGAAGGCCGGCTTCTCCTGTTCGACGACCTTCGCCATCAGCTTGGCGACGCCCAGGCTGTCCAGCTCCCTCGTCGTCTCCACCAGGATCGCCCGGTCCGATCCCATGGCGAGCGCGGTTCGAACCTGCTGCTCGCTCTCTTTCGGGCCGATCGTCAGGATCACCACTTCCCCTCCCTGTTTTTCCCTGATCCGGAGGGCCTCCTCCACGGCGATCTCGCAGAACGGGTTGATCACCATCTTGATGTTGTCCAGGACGACCCCGCTGCCGTCCTTCCGGATCTTCACCCGCTCGTCGGGGTTGGGGACCGGCTTGATCGCCACGAGCATTTTCACACCGCACCTCCCGGGGGAAACCACCTGAAGGAAAATGGGAAACAGGGGGGATGATACAGGAACAACAGGGGGGAATCAACCAGGAAATGAATCATCATTCAGTGATCAGGGAGGGGAGAAGATGGGGGAGAAGGACGGAAAAAATCGCGCCGATACCGCCTCCAAGGGTGTCCGCCATCCAGTCCAGAAGCTCCATCGAGCGGCCGGGAATCCAGTGCTGATGGACCTCATCGACCGCGCCCGCAAAGGATGCGAAAAGAACGGCGTACAGGATGGCCCGCACCGCGGGGAATCCGGACTCCCTCCGCCATAAGGCGCACAATAACCCCATCACACCGTAGAACCCGAAGTGGGCGGCCTTGTCCGAAACCCGGAAAGGAAGGTGGAGACTCTGTTTCGGGAGGGAGGTGAGGAAGAAGGTAAATACCACCCACACGACAAGCAGACAGAAATAGAGCCGCCTGCGCGAATGCTCCACTGGGGACGCCCCGGAGTTCAAGAGCGGCCTTTCTGGCGGTACCAGCGGTCGAAGAAGGAGAGGTACTCTCCCGACTGGATTGCGCGCCACCACGGCTCGTTTTCGAGGTACCATCGGACCGTCTCGCGGATCCCCTCCTCGAAGGGGACCCGGGGAGCGATGCCCAGATCCTTCCGGATCTTCGTATCATCGATGGCGTACCGGCGGTCGTGGCCGGGCCTGTCGGGAACAAACCGCAGGAGCGACTCCGGCTTCCCCATCGCCGCCAGAAGAAGCTTCGTGATTTCGATGTTCGTCCGCTCGTTCCCCCCCCCGACGTTGTACACCTCGCCGGGACGACCGCGCAGGAGGACCGCTTCCACCGCCCGGGAGTGGTCGTCCACGTGGATCCAGTCGCGGACGTTCCTGCCGTCCCCGTACACCGGAACCGGCTCGTTCTTCTTGAGAAGCGTCACAAAGAACGGGATGATCTTCTCCGGGAACTGGTATGGGCCGTAATTGTTCGAGCAGCGGGTAATAAGACCCGGCAGCCCGTACGTTTTGAAATAGGCCCGCACGAGCAGGTCCGCGGCGGTCTTGCTCGCGGCGTAGGGGGAGTTGGGCCGCAACGGGGATTCCTCCGTGAACCTGCCCGTGGGCCCCAGTGAGCCGTACACCTCGTCGGTGGAAACCTGGAGGAAACGGGCGATCCCGTGCTTTCTCGCTGCGTCCAGCAGGACCTGCGTGCCCAGGATGTTCGTCCGCAGGAAGAGGGCCGGGTCGTCGATGCTCCGGTCGACATGCGTTTCCGCGGCGAAGTTCACGATCGCTTCGGGCGCCGCCTCCGCTACGATCTCCGCGACCGCTTGCGCATCGCAGATGTCCGCCCGAAGGAACCGGTACCGTTCGTCGCTTTCCACGTCCTCCAGGTTGGCCAGATTCCCCGCGTAGGTCAGTTTGTCGACGTTTACGACCTGCCAGTCCCGGCGAGCGTCCAGAATGTACCGGATGAAGTTCGAACCGATGAATCCCGCGCCGCCTGCGACGAGAAGCCGGACTCCGTCGTCCTTCATCCATCCTTCCTTTCCCAGGAATAGGGGATGTCGTTGTCGTGCGGCGGGATGCGAAACTCGTCGGGGTCGGCGAACCGGTACGGCTCCGTGGGGATGTTGATCAGAAAAGCCTCCTCTGCGCTTACGGTCTTGAAGCCGTGATAGACAAGGGAGGGAATCCGCAGGAGCATCGGCCGGTGCTCTCCGAGAAAGAACTCGTTGACCTCACCCCGGGTCGGCGATCCGTCGCGGGAGTCGTAGAGCACCACCTTCATCATCCCCTTGATGACGCAGAAATGGTCGGTCTGGGTCTTGTGGTAGTGCCAGGCCTTGACGACGCCGGGGTAGCCGGTGGTGAGGTACACCTGCCCGAATTTTTTGAACATCTCGTCGTCGCAGCGCAGGATCTCCATGAGGCGCCCGCGCTCGTCCGGGATTACCTTGAGGGCTTTTACCATCACGCCATCGATCATCTCCGTGTTCCCCTCCTCACCAGTCCGGGGACGTTGCTGAACTTTCCCCCCGGGCAAAATATCGGGCGGCGCCGCCTTGTCTCTTCGAACAGTAAAGCAACGTCCCCCTTCGGTCAGGGCAGAGTAATTCCCGAGAAGTCGCCGAGCATGAAGTGATACGCACGGGGCTGGCCGTCCCCCTTGTGGATGGACACGCTCCGCCCGAGAAGGGAATCGATGATCCGCGCCCCGGCCCCTTCGATCACGCATCCCTCGAGGATGATGCTGTGCTCCACCTCGACGTTCCGGATCGTACAGCCGCCTGCGATCGAGGTAAACGGCCCCACATAGGAATTCTCGATCCGCGTTCCCGGCCCGACCACCGCCGGACCCCGGATGACGCTGTTCTCCACGACCGCGTCCTCGGCGAGGGACACCTTGAACTCCACGCGGCTCCTCTCGTCGACCCGGCCGTTAAGCGTCTCCTCGATCCCGTCGAGGACCATCCGGTTCGCCTCGAGGATGTCCGAAAGCTTTCCCGTGTCCTTCCACCAGCCGGTGACACGGTGCGGACGAACTGTGTAGCCATTGCTAACCAGCCACTGGATCGCGTCGGTGATCTCCAGCTCCCCCCGGAAAGAGGGTTTGATCTCCTTGACCGCTTTGAACACGTTGGAATCGAAGAGGTAGACGCCCACCAGCGCCAGGTCGGAGACGAACTCCTTCGGCTTCTCCACGAGGCGGACGACCTTCTCGTCGCGCAGCTCCACCACGCCGAACTGGCTGGGGTTCCTCACCCTCGTCAGCAGGATCTGGCAGTTGGTCGGTCGGGTCCGGAATTCCTCGACGATCGAGGCCACCCCGTCCCGCAGGAGGTTGTCGCCCAGAACCATGATGAAGGGGTCGCTCTTCAGGAATCCCTCCGACACCATCACGGCGTGGGCCAGCCCGCCGGGCCGGTCCTGCTCGATGTAGGTCGCCCGAACGCCGAACCGTGCGCCGTCGCCAACCGCCTGGCGGATCTCTTCCCGCGTCTCCCCCACGACGATCCCGATGTCGGCCACCCCCGCGGCGGCCAGTTGCTCGAGGCAATAGAAAAGGACGGGCTTGTTGGCGATGGGAAGGAGCTGCTTGGCGCTCGTAAACGTGATGGGCCGGAGGCGTGTCCCCTTCCCGCCGCTCAACACCAGTCCCTTCATCTTCCCCTCCCAAAGGGCCGTCCAGTACCGGGACGTTGCTGAACTCTCTCCCCGGGCAAAAAACCTGGCAGCGCCGCCGTGTCCCCTCGAAAAGTTAAGCTACGTCCCCGCCCTTGCAGCCAGTTCTTAAAAACGTCCCTGTTCTTGGCAACCTCCCCGTACTTAGGCAGGGGCATGGGCCTCCATCGACTTTCGGCCGATCGCGTAGTAGAAGAACCCCCGGTCCCGGATCTTCACCGGATCGTAGATGTTCCGCCCGTCGAAGATGACCGGCTGGCGCATCAGGTTCTTCATCAGCCCGAAATCGGGCTTGCGAAACTCGTTCCACTCGGTGACCACGATCAGCGCGTCCGCCCCCTGGAGGGCGCCGTAGGAGGACTCGGCGTACTCGAGCCGGTCCCCGTATTTCGCCTTCACGTTCTTCATCGCCTCGGGGTCGAAGACGGCGGCGTGGGCTTTCGCCTTGAGCAGCTCGTCGATGATGTAGAAGACCGGCGCCTCGCGCACGTCGTCGGTATTCGGCTTGAACGCCAGGCCCCAGATCGCGATCCGCAGACCCTCGAGCTTCCCCTGAAAATGCTTCTCGATCTTTCGGTAGAATCGTTTTCGCTGCTCCTGGTTGATCTCCTCCACCGACTGCAGGATGGTGAGCGGAGCCCCGGCGCTCTGGGCGCTCTTCAGGAGCGCCTTCACGTCCTTCGGGAGGCACGATCCGCCGTACCCGAGCCCCGGGAACAGGTATTTTCCGCCGATCCGGGAGTCGGATCCCACTCCCTCCCGGACCCTCTCCACGTCGGCCCCGACAGCGTCGCAGAAGTTGGCCAGGTCGTTCATGTAGGAGATCTTCATGGCGAGAAAGGAGTTGGCTGCATACTTGGTCACCTCGGCGCTCTTCTCATCCATGACGATGACGGGACTTCCGGAGGGAAGGAACGGCTCGTACAGGTCGGTGAGGAGGGCGGTCGCCCGCTCGCTCCGTGAGCCGATCACGACGCGCTCGGGCCGAAGGAAATCCTCGACCGCGAATCCTTCCCGGAGGAATTCCGGGTTGGAGACCACGTCGAACTCGAACTTTCCGTCCAGATGCCGGCGGATGGCGGCATCGACCTTCTCGCTCGTCCCGACGGGGACTGTGCTTTTATCAACGATCACCTTGTATCCGACGCCGGGATGGTTCGCCAGGATCCCGCCGATCTCGCCGGCCACCGTGATGATGTATTTGAGGTCCGCGGAGCCGTCCTCGCCCGGGGGCGTCGGAAGGCACAGGAATATGACCTGGGACCGAAGCACCGCCGACTCCAGGTCCCCCGAGAACTCGATCCGATCCTTCTTCAGGTTGCGCAGGAAGATGTCCTCAAGCCCCGGCTCGTAGATCGTGATCTCGCCGGCGGAGAGCTTCTCCACCACTTTCGGGTTGTTGTCCACGCAGAAGACCTTGTTCCCCCGCTCGGCGAGACAGACCCCGGTGACCAGCCCGACATAGCCGGTTCCCACGATGGCGACGTTCATTTAATCCTCCTCGTTTTAGGCCAAATCGAAAACATTCCTACGATACCTCATTATCGGAATTTCCTGAATAATCTTTAGAACCAATTGATTTTAAATAAACTATTCGGCCCCTCCTCTCGGAAACAGGGCCGCGGCAACATCAATGCCACTGTCCCTTGCTTCCCGGCGTCAGAAACTCATGCCCAAGGCAACAGACGCGGAATCTCTGCCGAATGCCGGAACGAGCAAGGTCCGCCCGGGTTCCTTCCGGTAACGGGACGTGAAAATCAAGCCCGACACGATTCCGATCGCCGCTCCGCCCAGCACGTCCTTCGTCCAGTGTTCATCGGACTCCACCCGGCTGTAGCCGACGAAGGCGGCCGCCAGGAATGCGGGAATTCCGTGCGACCAACCGTAGCGCATTTGCAGAAAGGTCGCCCCCGCGAAGGAGATGGAAGCATGCCCGGAAGGAAAGGAACGATCCCCTCCGTCCGGGCGCCTCTCGTGAACCACCGTTTTCAGCCCTTCCGTGACCGCCGCCGCGGCCAGGAGAGACAGGAACAGCTGTTTCCCCCCTGTCCAATCCTTCTTCGCCAGCGTGACCCCCGCAGCGGCCGCCGGGATGAGCACCCGCCCAATGCCTCCGGCGGTATCCACCCCATCGGACCCGGCGAAGGCGGAAGATGCGAGGAATAGAAATAGGACCATCAGAACCGAACATATCGACACCCTGTCATGGAAACCGGGCAACACGCTTTCCTCCCCTGCATGCGAAGGGGGATCGGCCCACAAATAACGTGAACACCTGGAGAAGGACAACTCCGGACAATCTTCTATAAAGAAGTGTATCGAACATGCGATGTGATTTCCCCAGTCGCAG
>JBFKGZ010000038.1:0-21938 GCA_041633075.1 Candidatus Deferrimicrobiaceae bacterium
ACAGGTTCGTCGCGGCGAGGAGCAGGAAGCGGCAGGGGAACCGGTAGGAGTTTCCCGCCCGGACGATGCGGACCTCCCCGGACTCGAGAGGCTGCCGGAGCGCTTCCCGGGACTCCCGCCGGAACTCCGAGAACTCGTCGAGAAAAAGCACCCCGCCGTGCGCGAAGGTGATCTCGCCGGGCCGGGGCGGGTTGCCCCCTCCGATGAGACCGGCGGGAGTCACGGAGTGATGGGCGGTGCGAAACGGGCGTCGTGTGATGAGGCGGGGCCAGGGGGGCTCCCCGGCGGCGCTGTAGATCTTTGTCGTTTCCAGCGCCTCGTCTTCCCCGAAGTCGGGCAGGATTCCCGGCATCCGCTCCGCAAGCATCGTCTTTCCGCAACCCGGGGGGCCGGAAAGAAGAAGCGCGTGCCCCCCTGCCGCCGCGATCGCAAGCGCCCGCCGCGCCACCGGCTGGCCGACCACGTCCCCGAGGTCCGGCCCACCGGCATCGGCGGGGACGGACGGAGGACACTGCCGGCCTTCCCGTGGCGGAAGAAAGTCGCCGGACAGGGCCGCCACGGCGTCCCGGAGGGTCTCCGCCGGGATGACCTCGAGTCCGGAAACGAGACCGGCTTCCCCGAAATTGGCGGACGGGACGATGATTCCCGGAAGTCTCTTCTGTCTGGCGAGAAGGGCCTGCGAAAGGACCCCTCGTACCGGCTTGACGGTCCCGTCGAGAGAGAGTTCGCCACCGACGAGGAATTTCCCCAGGGAATCCGCCGGGACAACTCCCTCCGCGCAGAGGAGGGAGAGGGCAATGGGGAGGTCGAGGAGGGCCCCGTCCTTCCTCACGTCGGCCGGGGCGAGATTGATGGTGATCTTCCGCCCCGGGAACGGGAGGCCGGAGTTGCGGATGGCAGCGCGCACCCTGTCCGCGCTTTCGCGCACGGCTCCCCCCGGCAGCCCCACGATGGTGTAGGAGGGGAGCCCTTTCGAAATATCGGTTTCCACCTCCACGGGCACCGCGTCGATCCCCGCGATGGTGGATGCGAGCACGCGAACGAGCAAGGGTCGGTCCTCCCTGACTTTTCGCGGATTCCCGGTGCCCTCACCCGCAGGTCACGAACCGGTTACGCAAAGGGAATGCAATCCGTGTGCCCGGGGATGCCTGCCCAATCAGGTTTCGGGACGGAAGAGTCTTCGCCGCAGCAAGTCCGCAAGTCTGCCTGCCTCGGCCGACTCCTCCGCAGGGAGGGGGTGCGGCCCGAAGCGTTCGCGGTGATACAGGGAGAGGAATCGGGCGGTCTCGGGAAGGAGGTCGGGGGTTCTCTCCGCCGCTTCCCGGAGGTATTCCTCGAAGGGAGTGCCGGCGGATCGCCGGCGGCAGGTGGTCGACAGGCGCCGGAGCAGCCGGGCATAGGGCCTGGGGAGAGGGAGTTCGGCCTCCCCGGGACTGCCGGGATACCGGGAGGTTATGCGTCCGCGGGTGCGCCAGGCGAGCAGGAACGCGGCCAGGGCCAGGCCGAAGCCCGCGGCCACCCGGGAAATACCTTCACTCGCGCTCCCGATCGTCCCCCGGATCCGGTTTCCCGACCGCCGCAGCGCAAACCATCCCCCGGACACGGCCTCCGCCTGCATCCGCAGCGAGTAGTTCACGACGTACTTGTTCCACCGCTGCCTGGTCCAGTCAATGTACATGCCGATCGTTCCCGTCCGGGAGAAAAACGGGTTGTCCTCGCCGAGAAACGGCGTCGCGTCCAGTGTTACCCACCTGCCGCCGATCCACGCCTCCGTCCAGGCGTGCGCGTCGGACTGGCGGACGATGAGGTATTTCCCGACATCGCTCCACTCGCCGCCCAGGTATCCCGCCGCGATCCGCGCGGGAATCCCCGCCGCCCGTAAGAGAAGGGTCAGGCCGGCGGCATAATGTTCGCAGAACCCCTCCCGTTTCCGGAACAGGAACTCCTCGACCGAGGACGCGGCGTCGTTCAGGCTGTACCGAAATCCGTTCAGTAGAAACTGCCTCGCAAGCTCGGCCCGTTCCCCGTCCGACGTTCCCCGCGATGTTACCCGTCCGGCGAGCTCCCGGATTTCGTCTGCACGGGGCGGCAGGGCGAGATATGTGTCGTCGGGACCGTACATGCGGTTTCCCCGCGGCGACCCCTCCGGGGAGAAGCGGAGGTGGTAGCGGACCGCGGTTTCCCCCGCCGACAGCAGATAGTTCCCCCTGCCATCTGTCCGGATCTCCCCCAGGGCTCCCTCGACCGCAACCGCCCCCGGATAGACGAACAGGGCGGAGTGCCCTGTCGGTTCCAGAAAGATCTCCGCGGAGGAAAGGGGAGCCGCCGGCTGCGGAGAGAGGAAATAGTGGAGCCCGGCTTTCGGAACCTTGGCAAGCGCTGTTTCCGCCCGCCTCCACTTCGTTCCGTCGAAACGGGCGTATGTCCCTCCGCGCAGGTACAGGCCGGAGGGTGACACCCCCGCGGCCAGTTCGGGAAACTCGATCCGGGCGATGACCCTTCGGTCGGCCTTGACGGAGGTGACGTCGCGCAGGGAGATCGCATCGGAGAAGCCGGTCAGCCCTGTGCGTACCCCCTGGCGATGCAGGAACTGCCCGATTCCGACGCGGGGGGTGACCGCGAACAGCACCGCCGTCAGGAGAAACCCTCCCACTGCGGACAGCAGGAGCATCGGAAAGGCGAATCCTGGGTTCACGCGGGGGACGCCCCCCCCTGCTACCGCGGATTCCTCGGTCTGCAGGGCCCACATCGCTCCGGCGGACAGTCCCAGGAACAGGAAAAGGAATCCCGCGAACATGATTTCCGTTGTGCTCGCCGCCGCGACGAGGAACTCGAGGAACGAGATGGCGCACAGCTGCCACCCGTCCCGGAAGGTTTTCGGGAGGAGGAACTTGACCGATTGTACGCCGAGCAGGAGAAGGGATACGGAGACGAGCAGGTCGCCGCTTCCGAAAACGAGATCGGCGACTGCGGCGAGGGCCCCTGACACCAGGAGGGGGGAGGCGGCCCGTTGCCACCCCCGCCGATGACTGCCTGTCCAGTCCAGGAACGCGCCGACGGCGAACGCGGTTGTGGCAAAGGCCAGTGCCGGGCGGGAGATTTCCGTGAGGAAGGCAAGCGGAAGCAGCCCGAAGGCCCAATGGGCGCGCAGCGAATACCAGAGGACGCCCGGAATCCGGACCTGTCCCCCCGGCTGCTTCACTTGCCTTCCTTGCTCTTCCCCGGGAGAAGGGAGCCGTCCGACTGGACTCTTGCGAGGACCGAGAGCGCCTTCTTTCGCCGTTCGCCTTCCGTGGGTTCGATTACGACCCGGTCGCCGATCCGGAGACGGTACGGCACTCCGTTCCGTTCGCAACGGAGAACGAGGGCGCAGACGCGCGAAACGAGCCGTTCGAATTCCTGCGGGGGCGAAGGGACCGGCAGCAGGAGGTCGACCAACCGCATGGGGTCCGCCTCCCTTTCCTTTACCATCCATTTTCCCAGCCGGGCCGAAACCTTCCAGTGGATGTCCCGGACCGGGTCGGAAGGGATGTGGGCCCTCACGCCGCGGATCGAAGTCCCCTCTTTTCCCCCGGCTGCCTTTCTCCCGGCCTGGTCGCCGGATGCCTCGCGGGAGGATGCATCTTCCGGCCGGGTCGGCTCCGGGTACACGATCAGCCCCCTCCCCCGGGGGTTCACTTCGGCGGATTTTTCAAAGAGGGCGAAGGGAAACCGGGTGGAGACGGTGCACGCGAAGGAAGGAACAGGGCCCCGCCGATCGGGCCGGAACGAAATGACCCGCGAGTCGGCGCCCCCCGCAGGGATCTCGGGAAACCAGGCTGTTTTTCCGACTCCGGGAAGCTTGGGGATTACGGAGACGGAGACCGACGGAAACCGTTTTCCCTCGGACGAGCAGGTGACGGTGAGGAGGGATTCCCGGGAGGCGAATGCCTCCGAGGCATGCCCCACCCGGATGCGCAATCCCCGCAGACACCATTCGGACAAGATGCCGGAGAGGATGATCAGGCTGAGATTCATGCTGAGGGCCAGGTAGAGCAGGTTGTTCCGGGTGTTGATGGCCGCAGCGCCTACGCCGATGGTGAGGGCGAGGAACCATTTCCCCGGGAAGGTTACCCGGAGCTTCCGCGGCAGGCGGAGCTTCCGGAGAAGGTTCCTCATACGGGTGCGGGGACGGCCTCGAGGATCTCCGAAAGGATCGCCTCCCCGGCCTCCGTCTCCGGGGCTTCCCCCGCGAGGAATATGCGGTGGCAGAGGACGGCTGTTGCGGTCTTCCGGACGTCTCCGGGGGTGACGAAGTCCCTGCCCGACAGGAACGCGAGCGCCTGGGAGGTGCTCTTGACGCCGATGGCGCCGCGGGGGGACGCCCCGAGCCGCACCGAGGGATGCCGCCGCGTGGCGTCCACGATCCGGTATATGTACGCCACGATCGAATCCCGGACAGTGACCTGTTCGACGAGGGTGCGGATCCGGCGGATCTGCTCGGGGACGATCACCGGACATAGACCGTCCCGGTTGCCCGCCAGGGTGTTCTCCCGGATCAGCCGCAGTTCCGATTCCCGGTCGGGGTAGTTCAATCTAAGCCTGAGATTGAACCGGTCCAGCTGCGATTCGGGGAGAGGATAGGTCCCGTGCAGTTCGAAAGGGTTCTGGGTGGCGATGACGAGGAACGGATCGGGGAGAGGGTACGTCTTCGTGTCGACCGATACCTGCCGCTCGCTCATGGCCTCAAGCAGGGCGCTCTGCGCCCGGGGGTTGCTCCGGTTGATCTCGTCGGCGAGCACGATATTGGCGAAAAGCGGTCCGGGGGAGAAGGTGAAGCCCGTTTTGGCTCCATCGAGGATGTGGACCCCGACCACATCCTGGGGAAGCAGGTCGCTGGTGAACTGAATGCGTCGAAACGTCCCGGAAATGCTGGCAGAAATCGCCCGCGCGAGGGTTGTCTTCCCGGTGCCGGGAATGTCTTCGAGCAGGATGTGCCCCCCGGCGAGGAAAGAGGCGAGCGCAAGTTCCACCTCCTTGCTCTTGCCCAGGAGGACGATTTCGATGTTGGAACGGAGGCGGGAGACGAGCGTCAGGGCTTCTCGGGAATCCATTCCCATATTATCGCCCAAAGACCTCCGGACCTTTCCGCTAATTTTTGGAATGGAATTTGAATCGCCTTCCGGGCATCATCGGAACCGGGGGGAAAATGAGGAGAAGGGTGGGCCGCCCTGGGCGTCCCTTCGAGGAGGTGGACGAGGCGACCCTGTTCCGCGCCGCCTTTCCGGAGTGTTGGGAGAGAATGCGAAAGGTCGCCGCGGGAGAGAAATCCGCCGACGGCCCCCTGCGGGAGAGGTGGGAAGCGGTTCTCGAGCTCGCCCGTCGCGCGTTGTCCCCTCCTCCCCCGCGGGCCGATCCGGTGAGGTCATCTGTCGATGTGTTCGAAACGTATCGATACCTGCTCGCCGATTCCCCCGTCGAGGTGTTCCTGGCGGTTCTGCTCGACGTCAAGCACCGCGTGCTCCGGTGCGATCGCGTCTCGGTGGGCACCCTGAACGGGAGCCTCATCCATCCGCGGGAGGTGTTTGCCTCCGCGGTCGCGGAGCGCGCGGCGGCGATCGTACTCGTGCACAACCATCCGAGCGGAGACCCTTCCCCCAGCCGGGAGGACAGGGAGGTCACGCAAAGGCTGCGTTCGGCCGGGAGAATCGTGGGGATTCCGGTGCTGGACCATGTCATAATAGGTAGTTGTTCTTTCTACAGTTTCCGGGAGGAAGCGGATTGGTGATTTCAGGCGTTATCAAGTCCGCCGCCATTCTGTTCCTCACCCTGGTTTCCTCCCTGGGGGCTTCGGCTGCCGGTTTTCTCTCGAGGTCGGACCGGATCCCCTCGGAGATCATGCGGTGGTGGGGGAGAAAGTTCATACGGTTCGGGGGGTGGGAGGTCCGCGTCGGGGGGCTGGAATGTCTGCCGTCGGGCGGGGCGATCCTGGTGGCGAATCATCAGAGCCTGGTGGACATCCCTCTCCTGCTCGCCGCTGTCCCCCGGGAAGTCCGGTTTCTTGCGAAGCGGGAACTCGGCCGGATTCCTCTCTTCGGATGCGCCATGAGGAAATCCGGGAACCTCTTCATCGACAGGGAGGACCCGCGCGACGCCGTCCACCTGGTTCGCGAGGCGACGGAGCGCATCGACCGGGGACAGATGGTGGTTATCTTCCCGGAAGGAACACGCAGCCGGGCCGGGGATATCGGGGAATTCAAGCCGGGAGCGTTCTATCTGGCGCGGAAAAAGGGGATCCCGCTGTTGCCGGTGTTCCTCGACGGGGGGAAGGCGGCTCTCCCGCGTGGATCGCTCCTCTTCCGCCCCGCCGTACTCGTCGTAAGGATCCTTCCCGCCGTGGTCTCGGACGACGGGCGTGCCCTGACCCGGGAGGAAATGGCGGAGGAATCCCGAAGACGGATCCTTTCCGCCCGGCGAGAAAGCGAGGGCCGGTCCTCCGGAGCGGTCCTCGCATGATGGGTGGGCGCGCGCGCGGGGAGTTTCGTCTCCGCGCACGCCGTCCGGGAATCCAGGGAAAGGAAAAGCCGTAATGCCGCTGCGTATCATCCCTCTGGGGGGACTGGGCGAATTCGGGCTCAACTCCCTGTTGTTCGACGACGGGGAGTCCGCCCTCCTCGTGGATGCGGGCCTGATGTTTCCCGACGACACGATGCTGGGGATCGACTTCGTCATCCCCGATTTCGGTTATCTCCAGGAAATCTCCCACCGTCTTCGGGCGCTCCTGCTCACGCACGGGCACGAGGACCACATCGGAGCGGTCTCGTTTTTGCTGAAGGAGATCGATCTCCCCGTCTACGGAACCCCGCTGACACTTGGCCTCCTGCGAAACCGCCTTGCCGAACACGGTCTGGACGGCGTGACGAGGCTCGTGAGCATCGACCGGTCCGGCCGGTTCCGTATCGGCGATTTCGATCTGGAGACATTCCCGGTCTGCCACAGCATTCCGGGGGGGTTCGGGTACATTTTGCGATGCCCGGACGGCGTGTTCGTCCATACGGGGGACTTCAAGATCGATACCCGGCCGCTGGATGGCATCCCGACCGCCACGGACCGCCTCGCGGAGGTGGCTGCGCGCGAGAAGGTGACGGCCCTGTTTTCCGACTCCACGAACGTGGAGCGGGAGGGGCGAAGTCTCCCGGAGGCGTTCGTCGGCGAGGCCCTCTCGGAACTGTTCGGCCGGGCAGCGGGGCGGGTCATCGTTGCGATGTTCGCGTCGAACATCCTCCGGATCCAGGAGGCCATCAACGCAGCGGCCCGCAACGGCCGCAGGGTGGCGCTCTGCGGCAGAAGCATGGTGGGGAACGTGGGGACGGCTCTCGAATTGGGGTATATGAAGCTTCCGCACCCGAACATCCTCCTTCCGGTGGAGGAAACCGAGACCCTGCCCGGCCGCGAGGTTGCTGTCCTCACCACGGGAAGCCAGGGGGAGCCCCGGTCCGCCCTCACGCTGATGGCGCTGGGGGAGCACAAGTACATCCGGATCCGGGAAGGGGACACGGCGGTCCTCTCCTCGAAGTTCATCCCGGGGAACGAACGGGCGATTGCCAATGTGATCAACCACCTTTTCCTGGCGGGAGCCGACGTCCGGTACGAAAAGATCTCGGAGATCCACGTGTCCGGCCACGCCAGCCGGGAGGAGCTCCGGAGCATGGTCGGTCTCCTCCGCCCGGAGTACTTCATCCCCGTCCACGGCGAGCCCCGGCACCTCCTCATGCACAAGGCCCTCGCACGGGAAATGGGAGTTCCCCATCCGGAGTTCGCACGGAACGGCGAAATCCTCGTGTTTAAGGAAGGGGTGATGACCCGGGAGGGAGAGGTACCGGTCGGTCGCCTGTTCGTGGACGGGAAGGGGGTGGGGGAGGTGGAGGGTGTGGTTCTCAAGGACCGGTTCCTCCTCTCGAACGACGGCCTGGTCATCGTCGTGCTGGCCCTCACCCGGACCACGGGAGACATCGTGTACGGGCCGGATATCGTGACCAGGGGGGTGGTTTCCGAAAATGCTTCCGATACTATAATGGAAGATGCCCGGCAGGCGATCATCTCGGTGTGGAGGGAGGCGGGACCGGAGGCGAGGAAGGACGCGGCGGAGATCAAGGACGGCATCCGGAAGGCGCTGCGCCGGTTCTTCAATAAGCGACTCGACAGGAAACCGATGATCATACCCGTACTTCTGGAGCTCTAGTGCACCGTCTCGCAAATATCTTGGCATTCGAGCGCCGCTGCAGGGGGCCTGTCCCCGGAAGGGTTTCGTCGCGAGACAAGGGAGACGAGAGGCGAGGCGGGCAAGCGCAGGAGCGAGCGCGGAGGCGTACGTTTGGTACGCCGCACAAGCGAGCGACGAGCACGCCCGACGCAGCCCGGGGATCGCTTGTCGCAGCAGAAAAGGCAGCCCTTTTTGCGACCGGCGCCTGCGGCTCGGTCCGCACCGCCAGTCCTTTGTCGGACTCCCTGCGCCCGGCTCGGCGTACCGCAAGTACGCCTGCGCCGTGCTCGGTCGTCCTTCGCGGTCTGACGGCGCATCCACTTCGCCTCGGCTGCCGATCCTTCCGGGGACAGGCCCCTGTCTCCCGCTTCGTTGCGCTCCTTGCGCCGTACTTCGCTTCAGTACGCCTCAGTCGCGCGCCTCGCTGGCGCGGCGCATCGACGCTCTCGGTGCGTCAAGCTATTTACGAGAAGGTACACTAGGATGGGAGACGGAATCCGGAGGGACGCCCTCGCGATCTTCTTTCTCACCATCGGAATCTTTCTCACGGTTGCGCTTGTTTCCTTTCACCAGATGGATCCCTCCCTGTCCGCCTGGAGTTCGAAGGGGGCCGCGGTCCGCAATTGGGGGGGAACCGTGGGGGCGATCGTATCCGACCTCCTTCTTCAGCTGTTCGGTGCGGGGGCGGTCGGCTTCCCGATCCTCTGCCTGGCGCTCGCATACTGGACGTTTCGCGGGGAGAAGATGGCGGGCAGGTGGAGCCGGGCCGCCGGCGGACTGCTCGCAGTCTGTTCGTTGCTCGGGATCGCGAGTTTTTTCACGGGCCACGTCCGGTTGTTCGGCGCGGACATCTTCCTCCCCGGGGTCGTGGGGCACCTGCTTGGGGTCAACTTCTTCGGAAAGCTGCTGAGCAAGGTGGGGGGACTGATCTGCCTTGTCGCCCTGTTCCTCTTTTCCCTCATGCTGTTCACGGGATTGCCGCTGCGCGGCCTGCCCACCCTGTGGCGGCGGAAGAAGACCACGGAGCAGGTCCGCGCCATCGTCAAGGAGAAGATGGGTTCCCGTGAGGGATGGGGCGGGGAGAAGGCGGAGAGGGAAACCGCTCCCGCAGGACGTCGCACCGTCTCCTCTCCCCGGATCGTCGCCTCTCCGCCCGTCCCCGAGGTTCCCCCCGCCCCGCCTGCCGAGGGCAGGGAATTCGTTCTTCCCTCGCTGGCTCTCCTGGAGGCTCCCGCCGACACCGAAAACGGTGCGGACGAGGCCTCCCTGCAGCGGAACGCGGATACTCTCATCGAGAAGCTCTCCGAGTACGGCATCGAAGGCGACATCACCGAGATCCGGACCGGCCCCCTCGTTACCACATACGAATTCCGGCCGGCCCCCGGTGTGAAGGCGAACCGGGTTGTGGCGATGGCGGGGGACCTTGCCCTGGGGATGCGGTGCGAGTCGGTACGCGTGGTGCCGAATATCCCCGGCAAGGGAGTCATGGGGTTCGAAATCCCCAACGAGAAACGGGCGTTCATCTCCCTCCGGGAGCTTCTCGGGTGCCAGGCGTACGCGGATTCCGAGGCGATGCTCTCGATGGTACTAGGGAAAGACATCTTCGGGGAGCCGGTCATCCGGGACCTTTCCAAGATGCCGCATCTTCTGATCGCCGGGGCCACGGGGTCGGGAAAGAGCGTTGCCCTGCACAGCCTGATCCTTTCGATCCTGTTCCGGGCCACCCCCGAGGATGTCCGGTTGATTCTCGTCGACCCCAAGATGCTCGAGCTCACTCTTTACGACGGCATTCCCCACCTGTATCATTCCGTCGTCACGCAGCCGCGGGAGGCGGCCCAGGTGTTGAAGTGGGCCGTCGGGGAGATGCGCGGGAGATACCAGGAAATGATGGAAAACGGCGTCCGGCACATCGACGCCTACAACCAGCTTGTCGACAGGAGGTCACGTTCCGTCCTTCGGGTGAAGGCGCGGGACGGGGAAGCCGAGGAGATGGCGCGCCTTCCCTACATCGTGATCGTCATCGACGAACTGGCCGACCTCATGATGACAAGCGCATCGAGGCGGGAGGTGGAGGATTCCATCACGCAACTTACCCAGATGGCCCGGGCCGCGGGAATCCACCTCGTCTTCGCGACCCAGCGGCCTTCCGTGGACGTCCTGACCGGCATCATCAAGGCGAACTTCCCGTCGCGCGTCTCCTTCAAGGTCGCTTCCCAGTTCGACTCCCGGACGATCCTCGACCAGTCGGGGGCCGAGACCCTCCTCGGGTTCGGGGACATGCTCTTTCTCCAGCCCGGCGTCGGGGGGATCGTCAGGGTCCACGGTCCCTTTGTGGGGGAGGGGGAGATCCAACGCGTCGTTGCCCACCTTCGGACGCAGGGGACGCCCGAATACGAGCCCTCCATCACCACGTTGCCGAGCGAAGAGGAGGAGCGGGACCCCTCGCGGGACGAAAAGTTCGATGTGGCGGTCGAGGAGGTGATCCGGGCGGGGCGCGCGTCGGTGTCGATGCTCCAGAGGCGCCTCCAGATCGGGTTCAACCGGGCTGCCCGCATTATCGAGGAGATGGAGAGACAGGGAATCGTCGGGCCGTCCGAGGGCGGAAAGCCGCGGGAGGTCTACGTAGCGAACAGGGAATAATAGCCGGAGGCGGGGCGGGTTTCCCGGCACCGGGTTCGGATTTGCCATCTCCCGGAAGTACAGGAGGAGCGTTCTCCCATGCGTACCGTGTACCGGGCCGCGCCGGCGGCCCTCTTTCTTTTCACAATGGCGTTTCTTCCGGCCGCCTCCGGTGGCGCGGCGGAAGGGGAGGTTCTCTTTCACCGCGTTGTGCGGAAGTACCAGAAGGCCACAACCCTGTCCGCCCGGTTTCGGCAGGAAGTGCCGCTGCAGAACGTCGGGATCGTGAGAAAGGCCGCCGGCCAGGTCTATTTTCGGCGTCCTTTGCGGATGCGCTGGGATTACCGGTTGCCCAAGGATCAGCTGTTCCTGGCCGACGGGGACTACTTCTATTTCCGGCCCCCCGATTCGCTCGAGGTGTTCCGGCGAAAAATCGACGAGGAGGCGCTCGGGGGCAAGGTCCCCCTCCTGCTCCTGTTCGGAACGGGCGACATCACGGAGTACTTCCGTGTGGAGGAGACCATGCCTCTCAAGGGAGGGAAGAGAACTGCGATCCGCCTGCTTCCGAAAGGGGAAGGGGCGCCGGAAGTGCGGAGAGTCGACCTTGTGGTGGACGATGCGGTCCTGGCGATCCGGGAGATTCATCTTTACGATCATTTGGGGGGAGCGAACCACCTGTATCTCGACGACATCGTGATCGACCCGTCGCTTCCTGCGGACCTCTTCCGGTTCCGGGAACCGCCCGGAGCCAAAATGGTGGATGGATGAGCGAAAGGGGAAGGGCCGGGATCGGCGTGCGCATCCTGACGCTTGGTTGCGCGAAAAATTCCGTTGACGCGGAAGTGATGTCCGGGCTTCTCGCCGAGGACGGGTGCCGCATCGTCTCCCGGGGGCCCGCGGACGTAGGGATAGTCAACACCTGCGGGTTCATCCGGGACGCGAAAGAGGAGTCGATCGAGGGAATTCTCGCCCTGGCGCGCGAGAAGGAGCGGGGGAGAATCCGGCATCTTGTGGTCGCCGGCTGTCTTGCGAAGCGGTATCGGGACGACCTGCCGGGGGCCCTGCCGGAGGTGGACCTGTTCGTGGGGCCCGGAGATATCCCGGCGCTCCCCGGATTGGTCAGAAAGCTGGCCAAGGGAACCCATCCGCGCCGGGTCGTGGGAACGGGGGCATTGCCCGAGGATGCGTACCGGCACCGCCGCCGGGAGTCGCGGGAGGCGTCGGCATACCTCAAGATTCTGGAGGGGTGCGACCACCGGTGCGCCTACTGCACAATTCCGGACATCCGGGGGCGTTTGCGGAGCCGGGACCGGGACTCTCTGCTTGCCGAAGTGCGGATGCTGGTGCGGCAGGGAGCCCGTGAGATCAACCTCGTCGGTCAGGACATCAGCTCCTACGGAGCCGACCGGAGGGAGAAAAGAGGGCTTCCCCGGCTCGTCCGTGACGTTTGCGCCGTCCGGGGGGTCCGCTGGGTGCGGCTGCTCTATCTCTACCCGGGGCGCCTGGATGAGGAACTGATCGACCTGGTGGGTGAGTCGGAGAAGGTGTGCCGGTACCTCGATATCCCCGTCCAGCACATCGACGCGGAGGTCCTCGCAAAAATGGGCCGCCGCTACGGCCCCGATGACATCTGGGCCCTTCTCGAAAAGGTGCGTACGCGGGTTCCCGGCATCTTCCTCAGGACCTCGCTGATCGTCGGGTTTCCGGGGGAGACCACCGCGGCGTTCGACCGGCTGCTCCGGTTCGTTCACGCGTCCCGGTGGGACTATCTCGGTGTATTCCCCTATTCGCGGGAGGAGGGGACCCCCGCCTATGCGATGGCGCGACAGGTAGGCGAGGCGGTCAAACGGGAGAGGGCGCGGCGGATCCGGGATGCGCAGGCCGACATCCTCTCCGCCCGCAATGCGGAAATGGCGGGGGAGGAGATCGAGGTCCTCGTGGAGGAGACGCGGGGTCGGGGCCGGGCCGTTGGCCGGCACCGGGGCCAGGCGCCGGAGGTGGACGGAAACGTGCTCCTGTCGGGATACCGGGAGGGGGCCGGCCGTTTCTGCCGGGCGAGGGTGACGGGCGTACGGGAATGGGACCTGCTGGCAAAACGGGTTGACAGCGATTTGCCACCGAGTATACTAACGTAATTTTTGAGCAGACACGGGGGCTACGGGCAGATGAAACCGATCAAGGAGATGCTCCTCAAGATGCGGGAAGAACTCGTGCGGGAGATCGCCCGGAGGTCCAGGGAGACCGCAGTGAGGGGAGTTTCGGACATTGGGGACATTCTCGACTCCGTTTCCGAGGAGCGGACCCGGGAACTGGATATGATTCTCACGGACCGGGAGAAGCAGAAGCTCAAGCAGATCGACGACGCCCTGGACAGGATCGAGGAGAACACGTACGGACTCTGTGAGGAGTGCGGCGTCAAGATTCCCCGGGCACGCCTCAAGGTCGTGCCGTTCGCCAAGTATTGCGTGGAGTGCAAGGAAGCGATCGAGCGCGAGGAGAAATACACCCGGGAGGAACCCGAGGAGGCGGTCAAGAAGGTTCCTATGGCGGAGGCGGAGGAGTAGAGACCTTTCCTCCGGTTTCGATTTTCCCCACCGGCTTTTCGTTTTGCTCCATGGTCGTCTTGTTCCCCTTCTGGTAGATCGCCACCGCCTGGTTGTGTTCCCGAAGAGTCCGGGAAAACTTGTGGGACCCGTCGTTGCGGGACACGAAGTACAGGTAGTCGGTTTCCGCAGGCTCGCCCGCCGCGATGAGGGAGGACAGCCCGGGGTTGCATATGGGGCCCGGGGGAAGACCCAGGTTTCGGTAGGTGTTGTACGGATGGGGTGTCCGAAGGTCCCTCCTGGTGAGATTCCCGCCGAACTTCTTTAATCCATAGATGACCGTCGGATCCATCTGAAGGGGCATATTGAGAGATAGCCGCTTCCGTATGACCGCTGAAACGAGGGGCTTTTCCTGGTCAAGACCGGTCTCCTTCTCGATGATCGACGCGATCGTCACGATCTGGTTCAGCGTGAACCCGTCCTCCGCTGCCTTGCTCTCCATTTCGATGGTGAACTTCCTGCGGAACCGGCGCACCATGATGCCGAGAATTTCCTCCGAGGACATGTCCTTCACCATGATGTACGTGTCCGGGAACAGGTACCCCTCCAGGGTACTTCCCGGGATTCCGAGCCGGCTGGTCAGAGAGGACGAAGTGGCTGCTGTGAGGAAGTCAGCCGGGTTTGCCAGCTCCAGGGTCCCGAGGGTCTCGGCGATATCGTATAGCGTAGAACCTCCGGGGATGGTCACCTGGTATTTGGCCACGTCGCCGCTGACGAGCTTTCTCCACAACTCGATCGCGGAAGGGGGAGCAGGCAGGGCGTACTCCCCGTGCTGGAGTTTGGTGCCGGTCATCGTCCCGATCACGAGGATCCGGAAGGCGAGAGGATACCGGAGTGCCCCCTTTTCGGAAAGAATCTTCTGGATTTCCGGGAAGTTGCTACCTTTGGGGATATACACCTTTGTCACGCGCCACTGGTCACGGGGCGGGCGGGCCGATACGAGGAAGAGGAAGGCGAAGGCCACTGTGAAAAAGGCGGCAGCGGCGATGCTCCATTTTCGCGCAACCACGGGGGGACTACTTCCGGTTCCTGTGGTCGAGGAAGCTCTGCAGCAGGAAGACGGCCGAGAGGCTGTCCCGTTTCTCTTTCCGCTTCACGCGCCTGATACCGGATGCGATCAGGTGGCGCTCCGCCTGCACGGTCGTCATGCGCTCGTCCCACATTTCGACCGGTATCCCCAAACGTTCCCGGATCTTTTCCGCGAAATCCCTCGTTTTTCGCGCCTGGATCCCCTCCGCGCCGCTCAGTTGCAGGGGGAGGCCGATCAGCACGGTGCCGACGGAGTGCTCCCGGACCAACCTCCCGATCGTCTCGATATCCCGATTGTCCCCTTGGCGCTGTATGGCGGCCAGGGACTGGGCCGTGATTCCGAGGGCGTCGGAGACAGCCGCTCCGATCCTGCGGCTGCCGAAATCCAGCCCGAGAATCCTGCCGTCCATTTGCTCCGGCATACGATCATCCCCCCCGAAAAAGTGTACGTTTGGCGTTGTGCCAACGTCAACACGATTGACGAACCCACCGCAGTCCGGTAGATATATACGGATCGTGGAGGAAGGATGGGAGGATCGATCACCGACGTGGCCGGGGTTCTGGTGGGGCACGAGCATGATCTCGGGCGCGGATCGGGGATCACGGTACTCCTGTTCCCCCGGGGGGCGGCAGGGGCTGCCGACATCCGGGGGGAGGCCGCCGGCACAAGGCAGATGGATTCGCTGCTTCGCCCCCACCCGGCACGCCGCATCCACGGGCTCGTCCTGGCGGGGGGAAGCGCATTCGGGCTCGACGCCGCGGCGGGGGTGATGCGTCTCCTGGAGGAAAACGGCGTCGGGTTCGTAACCCCTGCGGGGGTGGTTCCGATCGTACCCACGGCAGTGGTCTACGACCTGGGCTTCGGGGATCCGACGTTCCGCCCGACTCCGGAGATGGCGTATGCCGCCGGGAAGAAGGCATCCGCGGAATCTCCGGCGCAGGGATCCGTAGGGGCGGGGGCCGGTGCGACCGTCGGGAAGATCTTCGGGGTTGAACGTGCGATGAAGGGCGGCTTCGGGGCCGCGAGCGAGCGCGGGAGAGGGGCGGTTGTCGGAGCCTGTGCCGTCGTGAACGCCTTCGGGGACGTCTTCGACCCCCTCTCGGGGGAGTGGCTCGCGGGAGCGCGGACCGGGGACGGAAAGGAACGGGCGGGGACCGAGGAAGCGTTCCTCGATGGGTATGCAAGGGAGCCGTTTTCCCCCGAGAACACGACGCTGTGCGTCGTCGCCACCGCCGACGACCTGTCCCGGGAAGAACTGGCCGGCGTAGCGAGGATGGCGCACGTAGCGCTGTTCCGGTCCATCCGGCCCGTTCACACGCCCATGGACGGCGATATCGTGGTGGCCCTGTCCACCGGGGCATCGGGGCGAAAAGGGAACCCGATGCAGACGGCGGTCCTTGCCGGACGGGCCCTCGAGAAAGCGATCGTGAACGCCGTGAGGTCTGCTGCGGGGGCGCACGGCCTGCCGGCGGCCCGGGACATCCGCAGGAGGGAAAACCCGTAATGGTCAGCAGAATCGAGGAGACCCTGAGAGAAATGCTGGCGGATCCTTCCGTCGCGGTTCGGCTGGCGGCCTCCGCCGCTATGGACAGGCTGCGAGCAAAAAGGTCGGTGTCCTCCTACCTCCAGATTCTCAAGACCGGCACGATGGAAGAGCGGGTCCGGATCGTGTTCGCCGCAGAGGAAATCGGCGGCTCGGAAGGGCAGACCCTCCTTCTTGCCGCCCTGGAGGACAAGGACCAGGAGGTGCGGGGGGCCGCAGTCCGCGCCCTCGAGTCCGCCCTGACCGCAGACGTTCTCCGGGCACTGGTGGCCCGCCTTCCCGGGGAAGAGGGCGTAGTGCTCGGCAACCTGCTGGAGGTCTTGGGGAAATCCCGGATGAAGGAACTGGCTCCCACCATCGAAACGTACCTGGGGCACCCGGACGTCGAGGTGCGGGGGAAGGCGATCCAGGCGTACGCCCGGGTAGCGGAGAACGACGGGTGGGAGAAGATCCTCGCGCACGCAACCGAGCAGGACGAGACGGTCCGGGCAGCCGTCGCCCGGGCAATCGGGGAGTGGAGTTCGTCGTAGTTCCGGAGGATCTTGCAGACCTTTTTTTTTAGGAGGGCGGTGCTGACGCTGACGTGAGCGCCCCTTTTTGCGCGTCCGGGTACAGAAGGGGGTTGACCGTGCCCAGGATCGCCCGGCGAGGATGGGGCGCCCGGGCGGTGATTTCGGCGAGTTCCACCTCCTCCGGCCGGGGCAGCGGGTTCCCCTGCCTGTCGACCAGGACCTGGATCTTGATCGGCCCCAGGCCGGCAGGCCCGACCCCGGTGATGACTCCCACCTCCATGCTGTTCAGCCGCACCATCGTCCCGATCGGGTAGCTTCCCATCACGCTTTTCAGGACCGCAAGAATGTTCGCGTCGAGCGATTTCCCCGAAAGCTTCCCCATGATATCGAGTGCCTCGAGCGGCTGCTTTGCCTTCTGGTACGCCCGCATCGTTGTGATGGCGTCGTAGCAGTCCGACACGGCGATGATCTGCGATTGCGGGTTCACGGGGTAATCCGGCCCCAGTTCCGGGTATCCCTTCCGGTCGTACCGCAGGTGGTGCTCCCGGACCATGTAGGCGGAGGTGGGTCGAATGTGGGGCATCTTCCCCAGGAGAACGAACCCCTCTTCGGGGTGTTTCTTGATCTCCTCGAATTCCTGGAAGGTGAGATTTCCCGGTTTCCGGATCAGGTCGAGGGCGAGCTGGGTCTTCCCCACGTCGTGCAGGAGGCCGGCTACCCCGACCTCGGCCTTCTCCTGGATAGAGAGGGAGAGCGCATCGGCTATCGCGAGAGAGATCACGGCCACGTTGACGGAGTGGTTGTAGGTGTATTCGTCGAAATTCTTGATCAGGGTGAGGGCCATGATGGCGTCGCGGTTCCGCTTGAGCATCCCCGAGATATCCTTGACGACACGCTCCGACTCGGCTCCCGAGGGGATCCGGCCCATGCGGATCTCCTGCATCAGCAGGACCACGGTGTTGACCGCATTGTCGTAGGTAGTCCGCGCGAGGGCGTAGTCGTCCTCCTCGTCCTCCGTCGGCGGTTTCACCCGGATGTGGGTGATGCCCGTCTTCTCGATCCGTTCCTGGACGTCGGAGGGGGAAAGTCCCTCCTCCTTCGTTTCATGGAGAAACAGGATGAAACGCTCGATGTCTTCGGGGGCAAGCCCCTTCTCGAAGACGATCGCCGGAATCCCGATGGCGGAAAGCCGTGCCATGAAGAGGTCGAGAGAGGAGGTCAGGTTGAATATCGGGACCCCCTCGAACACCAGCGTCCCGTCGGAGATCGCCAGGGCGAGTTCCTGTCGATCCGTGAAGAAGAGAAGGATGTCCGAGAAGCATTTCTCCACCGCGGAGCGGACCAGCGGGTGGGACGGGGGGTACAGTCTGCGGTTCTTGAGGGAAGTTCCCAGAGCGCGGATGAGATTGACGATGGTCTGTTCCTGCTGCCGCCGGTCCATCGGGAACCTCCTTTACCAGCCGGTCTTCTTCAGGATCCGGTCCGTCTCCACCCGGAGGTACGCCTGGGGGGCGTTTCGCGCTTCCAGGATGATCTGCTTCGGCCGCTCCCCCGACATCCTTGAGATGCTTCGCAGCGCATGTTTCTTCATTTCGCGGAAATTCGACGTTTCCCAGATCGCCGGGGTGCGCAGGATGTTGGTGAGCGCGGTAAGCGCCGCCTCGGTGTCTATGGAGCGCAGGGATTCGATCGCCTCGTGGGCCAGGCGGTAATGCGGGTAGAACAGTTTTTTCTGGACGGCCCTCCGGAAGAGCGCCATGACCGCTTCCTCCTCCCTCTTCAGGGAGAGGGCGGCGGTGGCCAGGAGCGCGATGGTCACCTCGGGGAAAAAGCACAGTTCCCCGAGAGCCGTCACGGCGGCAGGGTGCGCCAGCTTGGACAACCCCTTGATCGCCTCCTTCTTCACCCGGAGGTCCGGGTGGGAAAGCGACGCGGCGATGTTCGGAGCGAGGTCCGGTATCCCGAGGCTCCCGAGGATCGTGACCATGTTGCGTACGACGTACCACCGCGAGTCGTTCACGTTGTCGAGAACCGCGGGTATCGCGGGATGGCCGATGCGCACGATGATGTCGACAATCGACTTCCGGACCAGGAGATCCCCCTCCTCGGCCAGGGCGGAAAGCAGAGCCTTCACGGCTCGCTCGCCGAACGCCGCAAGGACCGTCTCCACCTCCTTGCGGTTCCGCCCTCCCTGCTGCTGGAGGCGTCGGATGAAGTGGGACACCAGGTCATCCGAGACGAGCTCCTTGATGCCCATGCGGGCAAGGTCGGCGATCTCCCAGTTTCTTCTCGGTGGCGATTCGATGTGCGCCACGTAGATCGAGAGCGCAAGGCACGAATATTCGATTCGCCGGTCGTCGCGCTCCCGGAGCAGGGCGCGCGGCAGGGAGATGGCGAGGTCGCGGTACGCTGCGGGGTCCGTTTCCTTTTCCAGCCTCTGGAGGAGTTCCCCGATTTCCCGCTCCTCCGGGGGCTGGTCTTCGAAGTCGAAGGAGGGATCGTCGGACCGGAATCCCTCCGCATCTTCCGGCGCAGGCGCCTCTTCCTCCTTTTTCAGTATTTCGGTGAGACCCTCGTAGTCGACCCGGTTGACCCAGATCCGGGAGACTTTCTCCCGGAGAAGGACCTTCTCCAGTCCGCCTTCGTCCTGCAGTTCCTGGATGTCGCGGTTCAGGGTGCCAAGAAAGGTGACCATCTCGTCCGGTATCTGGTTGGGCAGAAGAATGATCCTGCTTGCGCGGCGGTGATACAGTTCCCGATTCAGGTCCGCGACCGCCTTGTTCCCCGCGGCAAGAGGCTCCTCCCGGTAGAGGAGGGTGTTCTTGGTCACATCGATCTCGATACCCGTTTCGGGGGGAGGAATTGCCTCGATGGTCGAAATGATCTTCCCGATAGCCTGGGTGAGAGCGGGGTGGCGAGGGGGATAGAAACTGACGATTTTAATCCCCTTGGCAATTTCCGCTACCGCCAGTGCGATTCTTTCCCGGGTTTCGTCCAGTGGTGTTTCCTGCTTCACGTCCATTAAGGAAATATAGTTTTATTTATTTGATAATTCAAATAAATATATAATCTAATAACCATAATGCCCCAAGTCAATCGTTTTGCCGGTCGTGTGGTCTGGAGGGCTGTCGCGTCCGGGCTGGGGGTGGGGTACGTTCCCTTGGCCCCGGGAACGCTCGGGGCTCTTCTCGCCCTTCCCCTTTGGTATGGGGGGGGAGGCGAAGGGGCGATCCACTTCGGGTTGCTGACCGCCATCCTGATCCTGTCTCTCCCCGCCACGAGGGTGGAAATGCAGGTTACGGGTCGAAACGATCCGCCCTCCGTGGTGATCGACGAGATCGCGGGTATGCTCCTGGCGGCGACGGGGATCTCTTGGGGTTGGAAATCCGGCGTTTCGCTGTTCCTCCTCTTTCGCCTGTTCGATATCGTGAAGATCGGCCCCGCGGCATGGGTGGACTCCCGTGAGGGGGCGGTATACGTAATAGCCGATGACCTTGTAGCAGGCCTGTATGCCAATCTGGCATACAGGGGGATCGTATGGTTGACCGGGTGACATCAAACCTCGCCGTCCGGGCCGGGAAAACGCTTCTCCTGGCAGGGCAACGCGTGGCGGTGGCCGAATCGTGCACGGGGGGTGGGGTATGCGAGGCGTTGACCTCCGTCCCCGGCAGTTCCGCGTATTTCCTCGGGGGGATAGTCGCATATGGGAACGAGTCGAAAACGAGAGAACTCGGCATCTCGGCGGATCTCCTCGCTTCCCGGGGGGCAGTGAGCCGCGAAGTCGCGGAGGCGATGGCCGACGGGGCCGCGCGCCGCTTCGGGGCGGATATCGGCATCGGGACGACGGGGATCGCCGGCCCCGGGGGGGGAACTCCGGAGAAGCCCGTGGGGACCGTCTACGTGGCGATCGCGTCCGGAGATGTCCGGCTTTCGTACCATCTCCTTCTTCCGGGAGACCGTGACGCTGTCCGCAGGGCGACGGTCAGGCGGGTTCTCGAGCTGCTCCCTTCCTTTCTTTCGGGGGAGGAGGGGAGGGGCCCGTGAGGTTGTTCATCGGAATCGGACTCTCCCCGGATTGTCGCAGGGCGATCGCCGGGGCGGTGTTTCCCCTTCGGGAGAAGGGGGTTCCTGTTTCCTGGACCCCCGAGCATAACCTGCACCTGACATTGAAGTTTCTCGGCGAGACCCCGGCTTCCCGGGTGAACGAACTGGCCGGGCTCATGGAGAAGGCGGGACGGGGCATCCCCCCGTTCATGCTTCGCGTCGAGGAGGCAGGGGCTTTCCCTTCTCTCCGGGCGCCGAGGATATTGTGGATCGGAATCCGGGAACCGCTTGAATTGGTCAGGAAGTTGCACCAGAATATGGAGAACGCGCTTTCCGGAGCAGGTTTTCCCCGCGACGAAAGGCCGTTCCACCCGCACGTGACGGTCGGCCGCGTCAGGGGAAGGGTGGCGCCGGGGTGGGGCGAATCGTACGCCTCCGCGGTTTCCGGCGTGGTGTTCGATACCGTTTCCGTGGCTTCGTACCGGGTGTACGAAAGCCGGCTGTCCCCTTCGGGGGCAAACTACTCGGTCCTGCGCGAGGTTCCCTTCGGGGGAGAGGCGGACAGAACAGAAAAGGGAGGAGTTTAGAGAATGAGCCAGGACGCAAGCCGGCGCAAAGCGCTCGACATGGCCCTCGCGGCGATCGAGAAGAGCTACGGAAAGGGCGCGATCATGCGCCTCGGAAGCGATGTCCAGACCAAGGATGTTCCCGCCATATCGACGGGGGCGATTTCGCTGGACATCGCCTTGGGGATCGGCGGCATCCCGCGGGGGCGGGTGATCGAGATCTTCGGGCCGGAGGCCTCGGGCAAGACCACGCTTGCCCTGCATATTATCGCCGAGGCCCAGAAGCAGGGGGGGATCGCGGGGTTCGTCGACGCGGAGCATGCCCTCGACCTGAACTATGCCCGGAAACTGGGCCTGAACACAGACGATCTTCTCGTTTCCCAGCCGGACACGGGGGAGCAGGCGCTGGAAATCGCCGAGATGCTCGTGCGCAGCGGCGCCCTGGACGTACTCGTCATCGACTCGGTGGCCGCGCTCGTGCCGAAAGCGGAGATCGAGGGGGAAATGGGAGACTCCCACATGGGGCTCCAGGCCAGGCTCATGTCCCAGGCGCTAAGGAAACTGACCGGGACGATCAGCAAGTCCCAGACGGCGGTCATCTTCATCAACCAGATCCGCATGAAGATCGGGGTGATGTTCGGCAACCCCGAGACGACCACCGGCGGCAATGCCCTGAAGTTCTACGCCACGATTCGTATGGACATCAGGCGCATCAGCCAAATCAAAAAGGACGACGGCGTCATCGGGGCGCGCACCCGCGTGAAGGTGGTGAAGAACAA
>JBFKGZ010000039.1:0-21564 GCA_041633075.1 Candidatus Deferrimicrobiaceae bacterium
GGATGGTCCTGGTCACGGGTCCCACCGGTTCGGGGAAGACGACGACCCTGTACTCCGCCCTGTCGGACCTGAACAAGACGAACGACAACATCTCCACGTGCGAGGACCCGGTGGAGTACAATTTCGCCGGTATCAACCAGGTGCAGATCAAGGAGGAAATCGGACTGACGTTCGCGGCCTCGCTGCGCTCCTTCCTCCGGCAGGACCCGGACATCATCATGGTGGGCGAGATTCGCGACTACGAAACGGCGGAGATCGGCGTGAAGGCGGCCCTCACCGGCCACCTCGTCCTTTCCACCCTCCACACGAACGACGCGCCCAGTACGGTCACCCGGCTTCTCAACATGGGGATCGAGCCGTTTCTCGTTTCTTCGTCGCTCAATCTGATCCTCGCGCAGCGGCTGGCGCGCCGGGTGTGCGAAAACTGCAACGATGAATTGAAGATCCCCCCGAAGGCGCTGTCCGATGCCGGGATGAAACCCGAACGATTGAAGGGGGTACGGCTGCGCAAGGGAAAGGGGTGCGACGATTGCAACAGGACGGGGTTTCGGGGGCGCGTGGCCCTCTATGAAGTGATGCCGGTCCGGGAGGAGATCAAGGATCTTGTCCTGCGCGGAGGGTCGGCGCTGGACATCAAGCGTGACGCCATACGCCTGGGAATGAAGACGCTCAGGCAGGCGGGCCTGACGAAGGTAGAGGAAGGAGTAACGACACTCGAAGAGATTCTGCGGGTGACGGCTCCGGATTGACGCAAACGGAGGGAGACCGGAATACATGTTAACCATCCACGAACTATTAAGCGCGATGTACGAAAAGGGAGCATCGGACCTCCACATCACCACCGGGGTCCCCCCCACGATCCGCGTCGACGGCAGGCTTCTCCCGCTGCCCGCCGAGCCGCTTACTCCTCAGGACACGAAGCGTCTTTGCTACAGCATCCTCACCGAGGTGCAGAAGCAGCGGTTCGAGGAGGACTGGGAGCTTGACCTTTCCTTCGGCGTGAAGGGGTTGAGCCGGTTCCGCGCGAACATCTACCTGCAGCGGGGAGCGGCGGCCGGCGCGTTCCGGACGATTCCGTTCAAGATACGGTCGTTCGAGGAACTGGCGCTTCCTCCGGTGGTCAAGGAGTTGTGCAAAAAGCCGAGGGGGCTTGTGCTTGTCACCGGTCCGACGGGGTCGGGAAAGTCCACGACGCTCGCCGCGATGATCGACAAGGTGAATTCGGAGCGCCAGGAGCACATCGTCACGGTGGAGGACCCGATCGAGTACCTGCACCCCCACAAGAAGTGCCTCGTCAACCAGCGCGAGGTGAACGCGGATACGCAGAGCTTCAAGAAGGCCCTGAAATACATCCTGCGACAGGATCCCGACGTCGTCCTCATCGGCGAGATGCGGGACCTCGAGACGATCGAGGCGGCCCTGACCGTGGCGGAGACAGGGCACCTGGTGTTCGCGACCCTCCATACGAACTCGGCCGTACAGACGATCAACCGCATTTTGGATGTTTTTCCTCCCTACCAGCAGCCGCAGGTGCGGGCCCAGCTGTCGTTCGTCCTCGAGGGAGTGCTATCGCAGATTCTCATCCCCAAAGCATCCGGCAGCGGGCGGGTCCTGGCGCTGGAGGTCATGATCCCGAACTCCGCCATCCGGAATCTGATCCGGGAGGAGAAGATCCACCAGGTGTACTCCCAGATGCAGGTGGGCCAGGCAAAGTTCGGAATGCAGACGATGAACCAGTCCCTTCTCACGGCGTATCACAAGCGGAACATCACATTGGACGACGCGGTCGGGCGGAGCCCCGACCCCGAGGAATTCAGGAACCTGTTGTCGGCGTCTCCCGCTTCCGGGGTCTCGCAGGCCATCGGCAGAAAGGTGTAGAGCCGCAGCGCGGAGGAAACGATGGCGAAATTCATGTGGGAAGGAAGAACAAGGGTAGGTGGAACGATGACGGGAGAGATCGAGGCCCCGAACGAGGCCTTTGTCGTCGCGCAACTTCGCCGGCAACAGATCGTCCCCGTAACGGTCAAGCACAAACCGAAGGACCTGGGCTTCAGGCTTCCCGGGCGGAAAGGGAAGGTCTCCCGCAAAGAGTTGGCGATATTCACCCGGCAGTTCGCCACGATGATCGATGCGGGGCTTCCGCTGGTCCAGTGTCTGGACATCCTCGGGATGCAGCAGGAGAACCAGGCGTTCAAAGGGGTGATCCTCAAGGTCAAGGAGGACGTGGAGAGCGGGTCGACCTTCGCGGACGCGCTGGAAAAGCACCCGAGGGTGTTCGACGAGCTCTTCGTCAACCTGGTAGCCGCCGGAGAGGTGGGCGGTATCCTCGATACGATCCTGTCGCGCCTTGCCGCCTACATCGAAAAGGCGATGAAGCTCGCCAAGCAGGTCAAGAGCGCGATGGTGTACCCCTCGACGATCCTCGCGGTAGCGCTTATCGTGACCACGGTCCTGCTCCTCTACGTGATCCCGATCTTCGGGGAGATGTTCCGGGACTTCGGGGCAGACCTGCCCGCACCGACCCTGATCGTCCTTGCCATCAGCGCGTTTACCCGGAAATATTTTCTGCTCGGTCTGGTACTGATCGTTCTGCTGGTCCTCGCGGTTCGATGGTACTACAAGCAGGAAGGAGGGCGACGCCGGATTGACAGCCTCCTCCTCCGTATACCGATATTCGGCGACCTCCTCCGCAAGATCGCGGTGGCGCGGTTCTCACGCACGCTGGGCACGATGGTTTCCAGCGGTGTCCCGATCCTGGAAGGCATGGACATCGTGGCCAAGTCGGCCGGGAACAAGATCATCGAAGAGGCGATCACAAAGGCCCGGGCGAGTATCAGCGAGGGGAAGACCATTTCGGAGCCGCTGGCCGACAGCAAGGTATTCCCCGTCATGGTGACCCAGATGGTCAGCGTGGGTGAGGCAACGGGCGCTCTCGATACGATGCTCAACAAGATCGCGGATTTCTACGACGATGAAGTCGATGCGGCCGTGGGGGCGTTGACATCCCTCCTGGAGCCGATGCTCATGATCTTCCTGGGGGTGGTCATCGGAGGGCTCGTCATCGCGATGTATCTCCCCATCTTCAAACTGGCCGGCGTCGTGGGAGGGTAGACTTGTCCTCGGTCCCCGGACGGGGCCGGAAAGAAGAGGTGACAAAAAGCAGGAATCTCCTCCTGCTGCGGTCGGGGGTCACTCTTTCCCTCCTGGTTTCGGCGGCCTCCGTCCATGTCCAGGAGTCGGATCTCGTCCTTTCCATCGGATTCCAGTACCTGTACCTCGCTGTCCTGCTGTCGTACGGGTGGCTGCTCGCCCGGTTCGCCTTCTGGGGGGGCGGCGAGATTCCCCTGCCGTTTCTCCTCCTCCAGGCGATCGTGGATGTGGCGTTCGTTTCCCTCATCGTCTTCGCCACCGGACTCTACAACAGCGTTTTCGCATTCATGTACATCATCGTGATCCTGCTGGGAAGCCTGGAGATGTACATGCAGGGGGCGATGATCTGGGCGGCGCTCTCCGCGGCCACCTATGTGGGGCTTCTGTATCTGGAGATGAAGGGGTTCCTGTTTCCTCCCTCAGCGGAAACGTCCATTATCCTGTGGCCGCAGTTCGTCCGGACGAGTGTCATCAATTCCCTCGGTTTCATCATGACCGGTGTCCTCTCCGGGGTCCTCGGGGAGGACATCCGGGTGGCACGCGAGGGGATGCAGGATCGGGAGAGCACCTTGCTGCAGCTGGAGACCTTCCACAAGCACGTCGTGGAAAACATCCCCTCCGGGATCGTGACCCTGGACACGCAGGACCGCGTGACCCTGATCAATGAAACCGCCTGCTCCATCCTGGGTGTCGGCAAGAAAGACGTGACGGGAATGCCGGTAAAGGAGGTTCTTTCGGGGCTGGACCTGGGGCTGGGCCATGCCGACCCGCCGATGCCGCGCCCGGAAATCGTCTTCCGCCGGAGGGACGGGACGGAAATATTTCTCGGATTCTCCACCTCTCCGATGAAGGATGCCGACGGCACCGTGATCGGAAACGTCGTGATTTTCCAGGATCTCACCCCGGTCAAGCAGATGGAGGAGCGGATCCGGATCGCCGACCGGCTGGCGGGGGTCGGGGAGCTTGCCGCGGGACTTGCCCATGAGATTCGAAACCCTTTGGCCTCCATCACCGGGTCCTCCCAGATGCTTCGCGAGTCGCCCGACATGCCGGTGATGTCCCGGACCCTTCTCGACATCATCGAACGGGAGAGCACCCGCCTGAACGGACTCATCTCGGATTTTCTCGCGTACGCGGGGCCGAAGACGAAGAACTTGGGGCCCGTGAACATGGCCGGAATGGCGGCGGAGATCATCGAGGCCGTGCTTACGGGAGAGGCCCGGGAGAAAGACGTGGCCATCAAGAATATGGCGACGCAGAACATTCATGTCGAGGGCGATGCGGAGCAGCTGAACCAGGTCCTCTGGAACCTCGTCCGCAACGCCATCCAGGCGACGCCCCGCGGCGGGACCGTGACGATCGACCTCTTTACCCAGATTCGCCACCGCCAACGGTACGCGGTTACCACGGTGAGCGACACGGGAAAGGGGATCGCTCCCGACATCCTCGGCAAGATCTTCCACCCCTTTTTCACCTCCAAAGTGGAAGGCACGGGCCTGGGCTTGGCCATTTCCCAGAGGATCGTCCACTACCACCGCGGCTTCATCGAAGTCCGCTCCTCTCCGGGGGCCGGAAGCGTCTTCTCGGTCTTTCTCCCCGAGCTCGGGGAATCATCCGGTGGCGACACCACGTCCATCCGGAACTGACCCGACCGCTCCTCGGGTCACGGTTGTCGGGGCGGGGCTTGCCGGTTCCGAGGCGGCGCTCGTCCTTTCCGCCTCGGGTACAGCGGTGGACCTGTTCGAGATGCGCCCGGGTGTTTCCTCCCCCGCCCACCGGACCGGATGGTTTGCCGAGCTGGTCTGCAGCAATTCCCTGGGCGCGGACCGGACGGATTCCGGCAAGGGACTTCTGAAGGCGGAGCTCCGGGCCCTTGGATCCAATCTCCTCTCCCTGGCCGACCGGGTCAGGGTTCCCGCGGGGAAAGCACTCGCGGTGGACAGGGAGGCGTTCGGCAGGTCGGTGACGGAGGCGGTGCGGGCCCGACGCGATATCCGGGTATGGGGGGAGGAGGCGAGGGAGATTCCGGACGACCCCGTCGTCATCCTTGCCTGCGGCCCGATTCCTTCCGTGGCGATCTCGGAAAGCATCAGCGCACTGCTCGGCGGGATCGGCCTCTACTTCTACGACGCGATCTCCCCGATCGTGGACGCATCTTCCCTGGAGATGGACCGGGGGTTCTTCGCCGACCGGTACGGATCCGGACCGGGGGATTACCTCAATTTCCCGATGACGCGGCACGAGTGTGAGGAGTTCCTTTCGGCATTGCTGTCGGCGCGCGTCGTCCCGGCCCGGGAATTCGAGGAAGAGCGGTATTTCGAATCGTGCATGCCCGTCGAGGTTCTCGCCAGCCGGGGCCCGGAAACCCTATTCTTCGGGCCCATGCGGCCGGTCGGCCTCCGGGACCCCCGGACGGGAGAGGTCCCGCACGCCGTCGTCCAGCTTCGCAAGGAGAACGAGGCGGGGACGATGTACAATCTTGTCGGATTCCAGACGAAACTCGCCTACCCGGAACAGGAACGGGTCTTTTCCCTGATCCCGGGGCTTGGCCGGGCGAAGTTTCTCCGGTACGGGTCGGTCCATCGCAACAGCTTCCTCGACGCCCCCCGGCACCTCCTTCCCACCATGGAGTTCAGGGACCGGCGGGGCCTCTTCTTTGCCGGGCAGATCACGGGGGTCGAGGGGTACGGAGAGTCCATCGCCTCCGGTTTCGTTGCGGCGGTCTCCGCCGCCGCCCGGACTGCCGGGAAAGAACCCCCCGAATTTCCGGAAGAGTCGATGGTCGGGGCGCTGATGCGGCACATCACCTCTCCCCGCCGGGGGGCTTTTCAGCCGATGAACGCCAACTTCGGGCTTCTACCTGTTCCTCCCGATGTCAAAAAGCGGGACCGGAAGGGCCGGCAGGCGGACCTGGCGCTCTCCTCGGTCGGGGAATTCCGCAAAAGAATCTTTAATTTTAACCCCTTGTGTGTTACATAAAACTTTTCCCCTGACGGGGAGAAGGGATGGGCAAGGGGTTGGATTCCGCCATCGAGCAATTCTCCCGGTTTCTTCTATCCGAGAGGAATGCCTCGCGCGAGACGGTGCGAGCCTACCTCCGCGAGGTTTCCGAACTCCGCCAATTCCTGTCGGAAACGGGCAAGGGCTTTTCCCCGCACGACGGTCCCGGCTCGTGGGCGTCGGTGTCGGTCGCGGACATGCGTCGTTTCCTCGCCGCGCGATATCCCGGAAAGAAGGGGTCGACCATGGCGAGGAAGATCGCTGCCCTTCGCACCTTCTTCTCCTTCCTTGTCACCGTGGGGGAAGTTCCGGGAAATCCCGCCGCCGGGGTCACGGCTCCCCGTAGGACGCTGCGCCTGCCGGAGTTTCTTCCGGTGGACGAGATGATGGATTTATTGCGATCCCTTCCCGCGGAAGGGGAAGCGGGGAAGCGGGACGCGGCGATCCTCGAGCTCCTCTATTCCTCGGGGCTGCGCGTCGGGGAGCTCGTTTCCCTGCGGAGGATGGATGTATCGCTCCCGGAGGGGACCGTCCGGGTCCGCGGAAAGGGACGCAAGGTGAGGGTTGTCCCCGCGGGGGAGAAAGCGCTTCAGGCGCTGTCTTTGTATCTGGCCGAAAGGCGGATAGTCGACAAGCGGGGAGAAGGAGACGATTGGGAGGGAGCGCTCTTCCGCAACCTGCGGGGGGGAGCGCTTTCGGCGCGCAGCGTAGCGCGCATCCTGGACCGGGCCCTGGACCGGGCCGGGATCGGGAGGCATCTCTCTCCCCACGGCGTCCGTCACTCCTTTGCGACGCACCTGTTGGAGTCGGGCGCAGATCTTCGCGCCATCCAGGAGATGCTGGGGCATGCCTCGCTCTCCACAACGCAGCGCTACGCGAGGGTGAACGTGAGCCATCTCGTTCGCGCCTACGAGCAGGCACATCCGCGGGTAACCGGATCGGCTCCGCGGAGAAAGCCGGTACCCTCCGGCAGAAAGGAAGAGGGGAATTGAAGGAAGCGCGGGGAACGACGATCATCGCGGTCTCCCGCGATGGGCGGGTGGCGATGGCGGGGGACGGGCAGGTGACGCTGGGAAATACCGTCCTGAAGCACACGGCGCGCAAGATACGCCGCCTGCATCAGGACCGCATCGTGGCGGGTTTTGCGGGCGCGACGGCGGACGCCTTCACGCTTTTCGAGAAGTTCGAGGGGAAGCTGGAGGAGTTCCGGGGAAATCTCCGGCGTGCCGCGGTGGAACTCGCCAAGGATTGGAGGACGGACAGGGTGCTCCGGCGGCTGGACGCCCTCATGGTCGTGACCGACGGGAGAGACCTGATGCTCCTTTCCGGCAGCGGGGACGTTGTCGAGCCGGATGACGGTGTGATCGGGGTGGGGTCCGGCGGGTCCTATGCCATGGCGGCAGCCCGCACCATGCTGCTTCACACCGACAAGCCGGCCATCGACATCGCCCGCGAGGCGCTTCGTATCGCCTCCGAGATCTGCATCTATACCAATGCGAATGCCGTGGCCGAGGAAGTGGCCGCGCCGTGACCGAGAGGAAGCCGGAGTTGCCGGGCGGCCGACCGATGGTCCCCCGCGAGATCGTCGCGGAACTGGACCGCTTCATCGTGGGCCAGCAGAAGGCGAAGCGCGCTGTCGCCATCGCCCTGCGGAACCGATGGAGGCGAATGCAGGTCCCGGAGGAACTCCGTGAGGAGATCGCCCCGAAGAACATCATCATGGTGGGACCGACCGGCGTGGGAAAAACCGAGATCGCGCGACGCCTCGCGCGTCTGGCCCAGGCCCCGTTCGTCAAGGTCGAGGCCTCCAAATTCACCGAGGTAGGGTATGTCGGACGGGACGTGGAATCGATGATCCGGGACCTGGCCGAGATCGCCGTTCACATGGTGCGTGCGGAGGAGATGCAAAAAGTGGCGATCCGGGCGCGGGGAAGCGCCGAGGAGCGCCTGCTGGACATCCTCCTTCCTCCCCGTCCGCACCGTCCGGGAGAGCAGCCCGCGGACCCGCCGGAGGCGGGCAGGGAGTCGAGGGAGAGGATGCGGGCCATGCTCCGGGAAGGAAAGCTTGCGGACCGCATGGTGGAGGTCGAGGTCCGCGAGAGCGGAATGCCGCCGATCGACCTCATCGGCGTTACGGGGGGCGGTGGGGAGGGACTCGAAGGAAACCTGCAGGAGATGCTGGGGAACCTCTTCCCCAAGAAGATCCGCCGGAAACGAATACGGGTCCCGGAGGCCCTCGCGTTTCTCGAGAAGGAGGAGGCGTCGCGGATGATCGACATGGACCAGGTGAAGACGCTGGCCGTTCGTCGGACGGAGCAGAACGGGATCGTCTTCCTGGACGAGATCGACAAGATCGCGGGACGGGAGTCCGCGGTCGGCCCGGACGTCTCGCGCCAGGGGGTTCAGCGGGACCTCCTGCCCATCGTGGAAGGTTCGAACGTCACCACGAAATACGGAATGGTCCGGACGGACCACATCCTGTTCATTGCCGCCGGTGCGTTCCACATGACGAAGCCCTCCGATCTCATCCCGGAGATGCAGGGCAGGTTCCCCATCCGGGTCGAGCTTTCCCCCCTCACCCGGGAGGATTTCGTGCGCATCCTGACCGAGCCGCACGGCTCCCTCACCCGGCAGTACTCGGAGCTGCTTGCCACGGAAGGAGTCCGGCTCACCTTCACCCCGGAGGCGGTGGACAGGATCGCCGAGATGGCTTGCGAGGTAAATGACCGCACGGAGAACATCGGGGCGCGCCGGCTTCACACGATCATGGAAAAGCTGCTGGAGGATCTCCTGTTCTCCGCCCCGGAAATCGCCGGACAGGAGATCGTCGTCCCGGCGGAGTACGTGGAGGAGAAACTCGCCGGCATCGTCCGGGATGTCGACGTCAGCCGCTACATTCTCTAACGGGACGGAACCATGGGAGATATGCAGGGATACCTCCAGAAGGCTCGAACGCTCACCGAAGCGCTCCCCTACATCCGGGAGTTCAGCGGAAAAACCCTCGTCATCAAATACGGCGGGGCGGCGATGGTGGGCGAGGAGAGGATGTCCTCGTTCGCGCAGAACATCGTCCTGCTGCAATACGTCGGGATCCGCCCCATCGTCGTCCACGGGGGAGGACCCCAGATCGACCGCATGCTGGAGAAGCTTTCGATTCCCTTTGAGCGCAAGGAGGGCCTGCGGGTGACCTCTCCCGACGCGATGGAAGTGGTGGAGATGGTGCTCGGGGGGACGGTAAACAAGCGGATCGTCGCCCTGATCAACCTGTTCGGAGGCAAGGCGGTCGGGCTGACGGGGAAGGACGGGGAACTGATCCGCGCGCGGAAACATTTCGCTCCCTCTCCCACGAAGGGGGCTGTCGCCCCTCTGGACCTGGGACTCGTGGGAGATGTGGTCGAGGTCCGTCCGGACATACTTCGCACGCTGGAGAGGAGTGGCTTTGTGCCCGTCATCGCCCCGATCGGAGTGGGGGAGCGGGGGGAAGCGTACAACATCAACGGGGACACCGTTGCCGCCGAGGTGGCCGGGGCGCTCTCGGCGGAAAAACTCATCCTCCTGACCGATGTCCCCGGCGTGATGGATGCTCAGGGCAACCTCGTGTCCACCATGACCGCAGACGAGACGGCGGCCGCCATCAAGGACGGGACGATCACCGGCGGGATGATTCCCAAGGTGGAATGCGGATTGACGGCGCTGGGGAGAGGGGTGAGGAAGGTGCACATTCTCGATGGGCGGGTCCCCCACAGCGTGCTTTTGGAAATCTTCACCGATGCAGGCATCGGGACGGAAATCGTCCCCCCGGAACCGGGAACGTGACGGGAATGACGTCCTCCGAGATCATCGACATGACGCAGAAGTACCAGATGGGGAATTACTCCCGCCACCCCGTCGTCTTCGTCCGGGGAGAAGGAACGCGACTGTTCGATGCCGACGGGAGGGAATACCTCGATTTCCTGGGGGGTATCGCAGTTACCCTGCTGGGGCACGCCCATCCCGGAGTCTCGCAAGCCGTCTCCTTGCAGGCGAAAAACCTTGTCCACGTTTCCAACCTCTTCCACGTGCCCGTCCAGGCGGAACTGGGAAAGCTCGTGTCCGCGGCCACGACCGGCGGCAAGGTGTTTTTCTGCAACAGCGGGACGGAGGCGAACGAGGCGGCGATCAAACTCGCGAGGAAGTGGTCCGCGGACCAGGGGAAGGCGGGTGCGCACGAGATCGTCGTGGCGGAAGGTTCGTTCCACGGGCGCACCTACGGAGGACTCTCCGCAACGGCCCAGCCGAAACTTCACAAAGGGTTCGAGCCCCTGCTGCCCGGGTTCCGGACGGTGCCGTTCGGGGACGCGGCAGCACTCGAGGCGGCCCTGACGGACAGGACATGCGCGTTCCTCATCGAGCCGATCCAGGGGGAGAGCGGCGTCCGGGTTCCTCCCCCCGAATACCTTGCGGATGCCGAGCGGCTCTGCAGGGAAAGGGGGATCCTGATGGTGGCGGACGAGATCCAGACCGGCCTGGGGCGAACCGGTGCGGTACTCGCGAGCGAGCGGTTCGGAGTCACCCCCGACATTGTCACTCTGGCGAAAGGACTGGCCAACGGTCTCCCGCTGGGCGCCGCTGTGGCGACCGACGAGGTCGCCGCGTCCTTCGGACCCGGCACCCACGGCGCCACGTTCGGAGGGAACCCGGTCTGCTGCGCCGCGTCCCGGGTCGTATTCGAAACGCTTCGGACACCGGGTTTCCTCGACGAGGTCCGCCGCAAGGGGGATCTGTTCGCGGAGGGCCTGCGGAAGATATCGGCGCGTCGGGAGGACATCCGGGCAGTCCGGGGCATGGGGCTCATGCTGGCGATCGAAATGGACGGGGAGACCCGGGAGCTTGCGAACCGGTGCCTTGCGAGCGGTCTCGTCGTGAACAGCACGGCGGGGAATGTCCTCCGGTTTCTCCCGCCGCTGACCGTTACCGACGGGGAGATCCAACAGGCACTCTCGATTCTCGAGGGCTCCCTGTCGGAGGGGGAGCGGAAGTGAAGAAGGATCTCCTTCGGGTTCTCGATCTTACCGGGCGCGAGGTCCTTTCCCTCGTCTCTTCCGGTTGTGCATGGAAGCAGAGGGGGAGGCGACGGAATCCTCCGCGCCCGCTCGCAGGCAAGTCGCTTGCCATGGTGTTCCAGAAAGCGTCCACGAGGACCCGGGTGTCGTTTGAGGTGGGGATGGCGAGGCTGGGCGGCCACGCCCTTTTCCTTTCCCCGGCGGATACCCAGATCGGACGCGGGGAGCCCGTCCGGGATACTGCCCGCGTCCTTTCCCGGTATGCAGATGGGATCATGATCCGGACGTTCTCCCACGCCTTCGCCGAAGAGATGGCTGTCGCGGCGTCCGTCCCCGTGATCAACGGGCTGACGGATGACCATCACCCATGCCAGGTTCTCGCCGATCTCATGACCGCGCGGGAGCGCGGCCTCGACCTGCGCCGGATGCGCGTCGCCTATGTCGGTGACGGGAACAACGTGGCGAACTCCTGGGTGGAAGCAGCCCACCTCGTCGGGTTTCGGTTACGCGTCGCATCCCCGAAGGGGTACGAGCCTTCTGCGAGGATCCGCCGGGAGGCGGAGGCGATCGGAAAGGGGGACGTCCGGGTGTTGCGGGATCCGGTCGAGGCGGTAAGAGAGGCGGACATCCTGTACACCGACGTGTGGACGAGCATGGGGCAGGAGAAGGAGCGGCGCAAACGCCTCGCGGCGTTCCGCGGGTACCGCATCGATTCCGACCTGCTCCGGGTGGCCGGGAAGAATGCGATCGTGATGCACTGCCTTCCTGCCCATCGCGGGGAGGAGATCACCGACGAGGTTATCGAAGGGACCCAATCCGCCGTGTTCGACCAGGCGGAGAACCGTCTGCATGCGCAGATGGCCATCCTGGAGAAACTCATCCCCCATGGAACGTAGGGAGGAGAAAGACGTGCAAAAGGTGAAGAAGGTCGTTCTCGCGTATTCCGGGGGGCTCGATACGTCGGTTATCCTCCGGTGGCTGATCGAGACGTACGACTGCGAGGTGATCGCCTACGTGGCGGATCTCGGTCAGGGGGAAGAGCTCGCGCCCGTCCGCACCAAGGCGAAGAAGACCGGCGCATCGAAGGTGTACGTGGAAAACGTCCAGGACGAGTTCGTCCGGGATTTCATCTTCCCCGCCCTCATGGCGAACGCGGTGTACGAGGGGTCGTACCTCCTCGGAACCTCCATCGCCCGGCCCCTCATCGCGAAGAAGCAGATCGAGGTGGCCCGCAAGGAGAAGGCGGACGCCGTATCGCACGGTTCGACCGGCAAGGGGAACGATCAGGTTCGATTCGAGCTCACCTATTATTCGCTCATGCCCGGCATACGCGTCATCACGCCCTGGCGGGAGTGGGATTTCCGGTCGCGGACCGATCTCGTGGAGTATGCGAAGAAACATGGCATTCCGACCCCTGTGACGGTGCGTAAACCGTACTCGAGCGACCGGAACCTCATGCACATCAGCTTCGAGGGGGGAATCCTCGAAGACCCGGCGGCGGAGCCGCCCGAGGACATGTTCGTCCTTACCCGTTCCCCCGAGAAGGCTCCGGACAAACCGACGTACGTGGAGATCGATTACGTACGGGGGGTTCCCGTCGCGGTAGGCGGGAAAAAAATGGGACCGGCGAAGCTCCTCGCGCATCTCAACGAATTGGGGGGGATCAACGGGATCGGCCGGGTCGATCTGGTCGAGAACCGGTACGTGGGGATCAAGTCCCGCGGCGTGTACGAGACCCCGGGGGCGACCATCCTTTACGCAGGACACCGGGCGGTCGAATCGATTACCCTCGACCGGGAGGTGATGCATTTCCGGGACTCGTTGATTCCCAAGTTCGCCGAACTCATCTATTACGGGTACTGGTACTCCCCGGAGATGGAGCTGCTCAGGGGGATGGTGGAGAAGAGCCAGGAGAACGTGACCGGCACCGCGCGGCTGAAGCTGTACAAGGGGAACTGCACCGTGGCGGGACGATCGAGCCCCGTCTCTCTCTACCGTAGCGATTTCGCCACCTTCGAGAAGGAGACCGTGTTCAACCAGCGCGATGCGGAGGGGTTTGTGAAGATCAATGCGCTCAGGCTCAAGATCCGGGCCATGCGCAGGAACAGGAAGCGCTGATATGGCAAAGAAGAAGAAACCGTGGAGCGGAAGGTTCGAAGGGCAGATCGACGCGTTCGTCGAGGATTTCACGGCGTCGATTCCCTACGACGTTCTCCTGTACCGGCACGACATCGAGGGCAGCATCGCCCACGCGCGGATGCTCGGGAAACAGAAGATCATCCCGCAGGCAGAAGCCAGAAAGATCGTCGCGGCCCTGACGGCCATTCGGGAGGAGATCGATGCGGGGAAACTCTCCTTTCACCCCTCTCAGGAAGACATCCACATGGCGGTGGAGCAGTTCCTGACCCGGAAAGTGGGGAAGATCGGGGGAAAGCTCCACACCGGGAGGAGCAGGAACGACCAGGTTTCGCTGGACCTGCGCCTGTATCTGCGCGATTCGATCGATGACATCGTCTTGATGATGGACAAGGTCAAGGAGGCGATCCTCGCACGCGCGGAGGAGCTTTTCGGTGTCGTGATGCCCGGGTACACGCACATGCAGAGGGCTCAGCCGGTGCTCTTTTCCCATTATCTTCTCGCCTACTACGAAATGCTCTCGCGGGACCAGGACCGCTTCCGGGACGCCCGCAGGAGGACGAACGTCTCTCCTCTCGGGGCGGGAGCCATCGCGGGGACCACCTTTCCGGTCGACCGGGAATTTGTCGCGGTGGAACTCGGGATGGAGGGGGTGAGCGAGAACAGCATCGACGCTGTGTCCGACCGCGATTTCGCGGCGGACTTCCTGTTCGCCTGCGCAATGGCCATGATGCATCTGTCTCGTCTCTCCGAGGAGATGGTCTACTGGTCCTCCGCCGAGTTCGGATTTCTCTCGCTGCCCGATCCGCTCTGCACCGGAAGCAGCATCATGCCGCAGAAGAAGAACCCTGACGTCCCCGAGCTCATCCGGGGGAAGGCGGGGCGGGCCTACGGCAATCTGATGAACCTGCTTACCGTGATGAAAGGGCTTCCGCTCGCCTACAATCGCGACATGCAGGAGGACAAGGAACCGGTGTTCGACTCGGCGCGAACGGTAAAGGAGTCCCTCATCGGTGCGGCGCTGCTGATCCGGGGGATGACGGTCAACGAGGACCGGATGCGCGCGGCGTGTGATGACGGATTTTTGACCGCCACGGACCTTGCCGATTATCTGGCCCGGAAAGGGATCCCGTTCCGGAAAGCCCATGAGATCACCGGAAAGATCGTACGGTATTGCGAAAAGAACAGGAAACGTCTAAAGGACCTGAGCCTGAAAGAGTTCCGCTCCTTCTCGCGAAAGATCGGGGAGGACGTCGGCGATTTCGTGTCTCTTACGAATTCCGTCCGGATGCGCAACGTCCGGGGGGGGACCGGGCCGAGGCGAGTGAAAACCCGCCTCGAGGCGCTGAAAAAAAAATGATTCTCCGGACCCGGTTTGCCTTCGCCCTGTTTCTCGTCGCCGTCAGCCTTCTTTCCGCGTGCGGGCGCAAGGCGAAGCCCGAGCCCCTGTGGGAGAGGGCGTTTCCTTGGCAGGTTCAGTCCCGGACGAGGTGAAACGATGCACCATTTCGGAACAAAGGGCGGGGAGATGGTTTGCGAGGGGGTCCCCCTCCGGCGAATCGCCGATGCCGTGGGAACGCCCGTATACGTGTACAGCCACGCGACCCTCTCCCACCACTACGGTGTGTTCGACCGGGCATTCTCCGCCATTCCTCACATCATCTGTTACTCGATGAAGGCGAACCCGAACGGTTCCATCATCCGGACGTTTACCAACCTCGGGAGCGGGGTGGACATCGTATCCGGCGGAGAGCTTTCCCGCGCAATCTCGGCGGGTGCACCTCCCTCCAAGATCGTGTACTCCGGGGTCGGGAAGATGGAGTGGGAAATCGCCGAGGCCCTCCGGCGGGGGATCCTGATGTTCAACGTCGAGTCCCGGCAGGAGCTGGAGACGATCGACCGGATCGCGCGCGGAATGCGGAAACGGGCGCCCATCTCCCTTCGTGTGAACCCGGACGTGGACCCGAGGACCCACCCGTACATCTCCACGGGCCTGAAGAAGAACAAGTTCGGCATCCACATCGACCAGGCGATGCGGGACTACGAGTGGGCGGCGAAGCGCAGGCACATCGAGGTCATCGGGGTGGATTGCCACATCGGCTCCCAGCTCACGGATATCTCCCCCTTCCTGGACGCTGCCGGCAGGGTCCGGGTGCTGGTCGACCGTCTGATGCGCAAGGGGCTCGATATCCGATACGTCGATATCGGGGGAGGACTCGGCATCACGTACGAGGACGAGATTCCGCCGGATCCGCAGCAATATGCGGACGCCATCGTGGGCGCGTTCCGGGGCCTGCCCGTCACGATCATTCTCGAGCCAGGACGGGTGCTCGTGGGGAACGCAGGGGTCCTGCTCACAAGGATGCTCTACACCAAGCCCTCCCAGGAGGGGAAAGAGAAGGGGGAGGGAAAACAGTTTTTCATCGTCGATGCGGCGATGAACGACCTCGCGCGGCCGTCGCTCTACGGTTCCTACCACAACATCCTCCCCGTGGTGGTCCGTGCGAGGAAAAAGGTGATGGCGGACGTGGTGGGGCCTGTCTGCGAATCGGGGGATTTCCTCGCGAAGGATCGGAGACTTTCCGCTTTCCGCGCCGGAGAGCTTGTGGCGGTAATGAGCGCGGGCGCCTACGGTTTTTCGATGTCCTCTACGTACAACTCGCGCCCTCGCGCGGCGGAGGTGATGGTGAGCGGTACCCGGTTCGAGGTGGTCAGGCAGAGAGAGACGATACGGGACCTGACCCGGGGGGAACAGACCGCGTCGTTCCTCATACGCCGAAGAAGGTAGGCGAAGACGCCCGGGTACCGGAGGGGATCCCCGGGGATGATGGAACGGAAGAAATCAATCTGCTACCATAGCGGGACACTCCCCGGAGCGGAGCGGACGTGAAGAAGGGAATTCCCTTTTCCAAGCTGAACGGCAGCGGCAACGACTTCCTGCTGGTCGACAATCGCAACGGTGTCATGAAGGGAATCGACCTTCCCCATTTTGCCGGAAAGGTGTGCGACCGGTCCCGGTCCATCGGGGCCGACGGGATGATCTTCATCGACCGATCCCGCAGAGCCGATTTCCGGTGGCGCTTCCTGAACGCGGACGGTACCGCAGCGGAAATGTGCGGAAACGGCGGCCGCTGCGTCGCACGGTACGCATTCGAGCGGCGAATCGCGGGCCGCTCGATGGCGTTCGAGACGCTGGCGGGGCTCATCCGCGCCGAGGTTTCCGGGCGGCGGGTGAAGCTTCAGATGACCACCCCCGGCGGGCTCGCCACGGACAGGACGCTTACGCTTCGCGGGAGGAAGCTCCGGTACTCCTACCTCGACACGGGTGTTCCGCACGTCGTGCTTTTCGTTTCCGGGATCCAGAAGAAGGACATCATCGGGGTGGGGCGGGGGATACGGAACCACCGCGCCTTTGCGCCAAGGGGAACCAACGTGAATTTCGCGCAGGTACGAAACGGCATGGTATGGGTCCGTACGTATGAGCGCGGGGTGGAGGGTGAAACGCTTGCCTGCGGAACCGGGGCGGTGGCCTGCGGTATCCTCTCGGCCGTTCACGGCTTCGTCCGTCCTCCCGTGACCGTCCGTACGAGAGGGGGAGAGGAGCTTGTCATCCACTTCGACATGGACAAGAGAGGGTTCGGCGAGGTCTACCTGGAGGGCGACACCTCGTGGTCCTGCGACGGGGTGATCACCGAGGAAGCCTATCGTTATTAAGGGGGGAAAAGACGATGTTTCACGGGGCCATTGTTGCGACAGTCACGCCGTTCCGGAACGGGAACCTGGACAAAAACGCGTTGAAGAAGCTCGTAACGTTCCAGATCAACAGCGGCACGGACGGGATCGTTCCCTGCGGCACCACGGGAGAGTCGGCCACATTGTCCTTCGAAGAGCACGAACGCGTCATCGACCTCGTGCTTGAATCCGCGAACGGCCGTGTTCCCGTGATCGCCGGAACCGGGTCCAATAATACGAAGGAGGCCGTCGCCCTGACCCGTTACGCGAAAAAGACGGGGGCCAGCGGGGCGCTCGTCATCACGCCGTACTACAACAAGCCGACCCAGGACGGGCTCCTCCGGCATTTCCGTGCCGTGGCGGAGTCGGCCGACATCCCGATCATCCTCTACAACGTCCCGGGAAGGACCGGCGTCAACATGACCGCACAGACCGTGGCCCGGCTGGCCGAGATCCCGAACATCGTGGGGGTGAAGGAGGCTTCGGGCAACCTGACCCAGGTATGCGACATCATCCGGATGACCCCCAAGAAGTTCTGCGTACTCTCAGGGGATGATGCCCTCTTCTTCCCGATGATGGCGCTGGGTGCGAAAGGGGTGATCTCCGTTACGTCCAACGTCGCCCCCCGGCTGATGGCCGAGCTGTACGACACCTACGTCATCGGTGAGATCTCCCGGGCGAGGGACATCCATTACCACCTGTGGCCGCTTTTCCAGGCGCTGTTCCTCGAGACCAATCCCATTCCCGCCAAGACGGCCCTGGCAATGATGAAAAAGATCCGCGAGGAATTCCGTCTTCCCCTCTCCCCGATGGCGGATGCGAGCCGGAAAGTGCTCGCTAAGACACTTTCCGACATGAAGCTCGTCTGACGGTTCCGGGGGACGAAGACGTGACGAAGGTAGTCGTATGCGGGGCGATGGGAAGGATGGGACGGGCGATCCTCGACGTGCTCCGGGAGCGACCGCAGGGACTGGTGCTCGGAGGTGCGGTGGAAACGCCGGGTCACCCGCAACTGGGGCAGGACGCCTTCGAGGCCGCCGGGGCGGGAACGTCAGGGGTAGTCGTCACGAGCGATTTTCCCTCGGCGATCGCCCGGGCGGACGTGGCGATCGACTTCACCCACGCGGCTTCGTCCGTCAGGCACGCCGCAGAAGCCGCCATCGCGCGAAAACCGATCGTGATCGGGAGCACCGGCCTGACGCACGAGCAGACAGCAGAGCTCCGGGATTCGGCGAAAGGGGTCGCCTGCGTATTGTCTCCGAACATGAGCGTGGGGGTGAACCTGATGTTCCGGATGGCGGCAGACGTTGCCCGGGTGCTCGGCGACGACTACGACGTGGAGATCGTCGAGACGCACCACCGGTTCAAGAAAGATTCGCCCTCGGGGACGGCGGTGAAGCTGGCCGACGTGGTGGCCGGCGCGCTCGGCCGGGAGATGAAGGAGGCGGGAGTCTACGGCCGCCACGGAATGATCGGGGAACGGCCCCGGAAGGAGATCGGGGTGTTCGCGGTGCGGGCGGGGGACGTCGTGGGCGAACACACCCTCGTGTTCGGCGGAATCGGGGAGAGGCTCGAGATCACCCACCGGGCCCACAGCCGGAACACGTTTGCCCGGGGCGCCGTACGGGCCGCCTCCTGGGTCATCGGAAAGCCGGCGGGGATCTATGACATGAATGCGGTGCTTGGTCTGTGACGTCATGAAGATCGCCCGGTTCGCGTTCCGGGGGAATGTCGCGTACGGCCTCGTCGATCCGGAAAAGGGAGAGATCCGGGAACTGGCCGGCCCGCCGTTCGAGGGTATCCGGGATACCGGTTCCGTTCGGCCGCTTGCCGATGTCCGCCTCCTCGCCCCCGTGGTCCCCTCCAAGATTGTCGCCATCGGGTTTATCTACCAGGGTCACGCGCGGGAGATGGGGAAGGTGATCCCCGAGGAGCCGCTCATTTTTCTCAAGGCCCCGTCCGCGCTCAACGATCCCGACGGCGACGTGGTATACCCGCGCGCCTCCCAACGGGTGGACTACGAGGCGGAGCTGGCCGTCGTCATCGGCAAGAGGGCGAAGGATGTAGCGGCAAGGGATGCGCGGTCGGTGATCCTGGGGTACACCTGCATCAACGACGTGACCGCCCGGGACCTCCAGGCGAAGGACGGGCAGTTTGCGCGGGCGAAGGGGTTCGACACCTTCGCGCCGCTTGGCCCCTGGATCGTGACGGACCTTGACCCGTCCGCCCTGCAGGTCCGTTGTCTGGTGAATGGCCAGGTGAAGCAGGATTACAATACACGTGAGATCGGCGTACCGGTATTCTCGCTGGTGGATCACATTTCCCACGTGATGACCCTGTACCCCGGCGACGTCATCGCGACCGGCACTCCTCCGGGGGTCGGCCCCGTGATGGTGGGGGACGTGATGACCGTCGAGATTGAAGGGATCGGATCGCTGACCAACCGGGTCGTAGCCCAATAGCCCACCTTCCACGAGGAGAATGTGACGAGATGAGCCGATTTCCACTTTCCCAACGGATCAAGGCCCTTCCTCCGTACCTGTTTGCCGAACTGGACCGGAAAAAGGAGGAGGTCCGTGCCCGCGGCGTGGATATCATCGACCTGGGGGTCGGGGATCCCGACCGGCCGACGCCGAAACACATCGTGGACCGGATGAAAAGGGAGACGGCCGTTCCGGCCAACCACCAGTACCCGTCCTATGAAGGGCTCCGTACATTCCGGTCGGCTGCGGCGAACTGGTACAGGCGGCGGTTCGGCGTGTCGCTCGACCCATCCTCCGAGGTAGTGACGCTCATCGGATCGAAGGAGGGGATCGCCCACTTCCCGCTTGCCTTCGTGAACCCCGGCGACGGGGTCCTGGTGCCGGATCCCGGCTATCCGGTCTATCACATCGCCACGATGTTCGCAGGCGGCAGATCGCACTTCCTGCCGCTGCTGCGCGAAAACGGATTCCTGCCCGACCTTGACGCGGTCCCGCGCTCCGTCCTTGCCAAGACGAAGATCCTGTTTCTCAACTATCCGAACAATCCGACGTCCTCCGTGGCCGACCGGAAATTCTACCGAAGGATGCTGGGGTTCGCCGAGGAGAACGACTTGATCGTGGCGCACGACGCAGCGTACACGGAGATTTATTTCGACGGGGAAAAACCGATGAGCATTCTCGAGCTCCCGGGGGCGAAGAAGCGGTGCATCGAGTTTCACTCCCTTTCCAAGACCTACAACATGACGGGTTGGCGGATCGGCTTCGCCGTGGGAAACCCGGAGCTGGTGGCGGGCATCGGAAAGGTCAAGACCAACGTGGACAGCGGGGTGTTCCAGGCAGTGCAGGGCGCAGGGATCGAGGCGCTTGCGAGCGGCGAGAAGGTCACCGGCGCCATCCGGCGCACCTACCAGGAGCGCCGGGATATCCTGGTTCCCGGGCTTCGGGCGCTGGGCCTCGATCCGGTCGAACCCCGGGCCACCTTCTACGTGTGGATTCCCGTTCCGAAGAAGTATACATCGGCATCCTTCTGCTCCCACCTGCTGGAAGAGGCCGGCATCGTCACAACTCCGGGGAACGGGTTCGGAAAAAGCGGGGAGGGATACATCCGCATCGCCCTGACGAAGGAAAAGGGGCGGATCCGGGAAGCTCTCTCCCGTATGCGAAAGGTGGGTTTCTAGGCAAGGGAGGGGGCGGCGTGCCGGAAGAAATCATCCTGCTGCTCGGAAGCAACGCCGGCCGTCGGGTCAGGCAGCTTCGGGACGCCATCACGGCGCTGGCCGGGGGAGTGGTGATCGGGAACGTGTCTCGGATCTACGCGAGCGAGCCGAGTGGCAGGACAAACCAGCCCTGGTATCTGAACATCGCCGTACGGGGGATGACCGCCCTTGCACCCGACTCCCTGCTTCATTTCGTCAAGAGGATCGAGGCGAAAACGGGCCGAAAGGCGGGGGCGCGCTGGGGACCGCGAGAGCTTGACATCGACATCATTCTGATGGGGATTCGCGTGATTCGCGAGCCGCACCTCGAGATTCCTCACCCGAGGATGTCCGCCAGGCGGTTCTGCCTTGCCCCCGTGGCCGAAATCGCCCCGGAGGTTGTCGTACCCCCGGGGGGAAAGACAGTTAGGGATCTTCTCGGCGAATGCCGGGACCCGCTCGAGGTGACACCGGTATGAAACGGAACGGGACATGGAAGATGGCGATTGCGGGAGTATTGTTGCTGCTGCTCCTCCTTGCGGCAGGCGGCTGCCGCAAGAAGGAGCCTTCCCGGGGTGCGGAAGGGGATGCGATCCTCCTGAGCGCCCTGAATGAAATTGAGAACTACAAGGATATTCTCCGGAAGGACCCGAACAACCTCCAGGCCCTGATCGGCATCGGGAACCTCTATTTCGACACCCGGCAGGATCAGCTGGCCATTGAGCATTACCGGCGGGCCCTTGCCCTCGACCCCCGGAACGTGAACGTCAGGACGGACATGGCTGTCTGCTACCGGAGGAAAGGGGACCCCGACAAGGCGATCGA